>NZ_BADL01000163.1 GCF_000333615.1 Ideonella sp. B508-1
ATCGATCGCAAATTTCTTCATTCATGCTAAATCCATAAAAAGCTTATAAATTTTGATCCGGTCGGTGAATATACAACGCGTGGTCGAACGCCATTTTGGCCACGTCAAGGTGCGCTACCGCGGCCTGGCCAATAATACGGCGCAATTCCATATGCTGTTTGCACTGGCTAATTCGTGGATAGTGCGCCGCAAACTACTGGGAGCGGCGGCATGAGTGCGTCCGCAGCTCAGCATGACTGCCTCGGTTGCAGCCGAATCGAGGGGCCAGGTAGTAGGGCCGGTACTCCATGCCCAGCGCGGGCGTGCCGGCGTAGTGGTTCAGGTAGAGGATGTTCATGCGCGTGTGGCGCCACCAAGTTGTTCGAGCCGCTGCACATAGGCCTGCACGCTGGCCGGGAACAGGGCGTGCAGCCCCACCCACTCCTGCAAGTCCGCCCCCACCGCATCGGCGTGGGCCGCCAGCGGAGCCAGGCGGGCCCGTGTGGGCAACTCGCCCTCGGCCAGGATGAGCCCATTGCGGCCGTCGTCCACCAGCTCACGGTTGGCCGGCAGGTCCGACAGGATGGGAATGCAGCCGTGGCCCATGGCCTCCAGCACCGAGACGGAGACCGAGTCGCTGGCCGGCAGGCTCAGGTACCAGCGGGCGCAGGCGTAGCAGCCGGCCTGGGTCGCGGCATCCAGCCGGCCGACGAACTGCACCTTGCCGGCCAGGTCAGGTTGGGCCGCGCGGGCTTCCAGCGCCGGGCGCAGCGCGCCGTCGTGGGCCACCACCAGCCGGGGGGCCGGCCATGCTTCGGGCCAGTCGCGGGCGATGGCGGCAAAGGCATCCAGCACCCGCTCGGGCCGGTAGAGCGCTTCCAAGGCCCGGTTGGCGAAGAACAGGGCATCGTCCTTGTGCTCGGGCCAGGGCGGCAAGGCCTCCAGGCCGAAGGGAAAGGTCATCACCTCGCGTGCGCCCAGGGCCCGCATGCGCTCGGCCATGTGGCGCGAGTCGCTGGTGGTCAGCGCACAGGCCTGCAGCACGCGGCGGGTCAGCCAGCGCATCAGCGGGCTCTTGTCGGGCGTCAGCAGGATGTCCGAGCCCCAGGCCGAGCCGGCGATGCGTGCCTTCACGCCACCGAAGCGCACCGCCAGCCAGGCCAGCGTGCCGTGCGAGGTCAGGTAGTGCGGCGCCAGCCAGTCCGGCTGCGCGGCCTTGAGCCAGCGCACCACCGTGGGCAGCGCCCGCAGCAGACCGGCATTGCCGCCCTCGAAGCGCGGCGTGGTGCCCAGGGCCAGCCGGCGCTCGGGCGGCACCAGGGCGTCGAAGCCAGCGTCGAAACCGCGGCTGGAGATCGCCCACAACTCCACCCGGGGTGCCAGCGCACGCGCCCACTTGAGCAGGTGCGGGCTCTGCCCGTCACCAATCAGCACCAGGCGCACGCTCAGTCCTCGTCCAGCGGGCCGGCCCAGGCCTCGTACAGCGGCAACAGTTCGGGGTAGCGCTGCAGCAGCTTGCGGTCGGCGCGGCGGCTGTCACCCACCACGCGGGCCGGCCGGCCCTCCAGGATGACGAAATCCGGGTATTCGCCGCGCACGAAGCTGCCGGCGCACACCAGCGTGCCCTTGCCCAGCCTGGTGTTGGCCTCGATCAGCGAATGCGGGCCGATGAAACTGTAGGGGCCGATCTCCACCGGCCCGGCCACCCAGCCCGGCCGCTCGGCAAAGCCCGAGGACGGCCAACGCACGAAGCCCTCGCCCAGCAGCCGCGCCGCGCGGTGTGAACTGTGGGTGACGATGCTGCAGTGGCTGGTGATCTGCACACCCTCTCCCAGCGTGATGCCGCCGCTGCACTCCAGGTAATTGAACGGGCCGATGTAGACATGGTCGGCCAGCACCAGCTTGTCCTCCTGCTCGATGCAGGCGGCCGGCGAGATGCGGGTGTGCGGCAGGTCCCGCCCCTGCGAACGCTCGCCGAAGACGATGCGGTAGAGCAGCGCGCGCACCCAGCGGCGACGCCAGCGGTTGAAGGTGGATCTCAGCCAGTTCACGGTGCGCGATTGTCCTCTGCCTCGCCCATGACCGGCCACGTGGCCAGGGCCCAGAAGTAGTAGCCGAAATAGCCGGCCATGGCCGCCGAGACCGCCCAGCCGGCCCCCTGCAGACCGCCCCAGTGCAGGCCTGCCGCCAGGGCGGCCACGAAGGCCACCTGGCCGACCACCGCCAGGCGCAGCGCCCAGGCCTGGGCCTGCCAGGCCATGGTCACCACCGCCAGCGGCGCAGCCACGAAGTGCAGGCCAATGTAGAGGGCCAGGGCGCGGGCCAGCTCGCCCGCGGCCCGCCAGGGCTCGCCGAACAGCGCGGCAAAGGCCCAGGGCGCCAGCCCCCAGAGCCCGGCCACCAGCGCCAGCGCCAGCACGGCCAGCGCCGCCATCACCCGGCGCAGGGCCTGGCGGGCGGCCGGCGTGGGCCGCGCCCCGGCCGCGGCCAGCTTGGGATAGAGCGCCTGCGACACCGCACTGCCCACCAGGGTGGCCGGCGCCTTCAGGTAGCGCAGCGACAGGCCCCAGAAGCCGGCCGCCGCCGGCCCCAGGCTGGCCGCGATCAGGGCGACGCTGGCCGTGTCCTGCAGCGCGCCCAGGAAGGCATGCGGCGTGTTGAGCAGCGGGAACTGCCGGTGCCGGCGCGCCACCGCGGCCAACGTTCCCCAGCGCAGGCCGGCGCTCCCCATCGGCAGGCGCAGCGCCAGCGTGGCGAGCAGGGTGGCCGCGATGGGCGCCACCACCAGGCCGGTCACGCCCCAGCCCAACGCCCCCGCAGCCGCCTGGGCCAGGGCCGCGCCGCCGTACTGCAGCACCCGGGACGCGGCCAGGGCGCTGAAGCGCTGCTCGCGCGTGGCCCACAGCGTGGCCAGCGACACCAGCCCGGCGCTGGCCACCGCCAGCGGCAGCCAGACCACCCAGTGCTCGCGGCTCCAGGCCCACCAGCCGGCCGCGCCCAGCGCGCTGGCCAGCGTCACCAGGGCCGCGATGCGCAGCGCCAGCACCCGCAGGGCCTGGGCCTCGTCCGCATCGGCCGCCAGTGGCAGGGCGAACTCGTAGCGCGCGCAGGCCACCACCGCCAAGTTGGCGGCCACCGCGGCGAACAGGTGGTAGTGGCCGAAATCGGCCGGCGAGAACAGGCGCGTGAGCAGCGGCCCCAGCAGCAGCGGCAGGGCCTGGGCCAGCGCGCCACCGGCCACCAGCGTCAGGCTGGCGCGCACCAGCCCCTGCAAGGGCGAGCGGTGGTCCGGCGGGGCTGACGCCATGGATGCCGCAGCGGGCCTCAGCCGCGCCGGCCCACGGCCGCGGCCAGCGCCGCCACCACGCGGTCCTGGTCGGCCTCGCCCAGGTCGGGGCTCATCGGCAGGCTCATCACCTGCTGGGCCAGTTGCTCGGCCACCGGGCAGCCGCCCGCGGGCGCGAAACGCTCGTAGGCCAGTTGCTGGTGCAGCGGGCGCGGGTAGTGCACAGCCGTGGGAATGCCCACCGCCTTCAGCGCGGCCTGCACGGCCGGCCGGTCCGGCACGGTCACGGTGTACTGGCCCCAGACGCTGTCGCGGCCCTCGCGCACGGTCAGCAGACCCACGTTCACATCGGCCAGCAGCGCGTGGTAGCGCGCGCCCAGCTCGCGGCGGCGCTGCAGCTCCCAGTCCAGCCGGGGCAGCTTGGCCAGCAACACCGCGCACTGGATCGTGTCCATGCGCCCGCCCACGCCCACGCGGGTGTGGGTGTAGCGCGCACTCTGGCCGTGCACGCGGATCTCCCGCGCGGCCTGGGCCAGGCGGGCGTCGTCGGTGAACAGCGCGCCACCATCGCCATAACACCCCAGCGGCTTGCTGGGGAAGAAGCTGGTGCAACCGAGGGTCGAGACGCCACAGCTGGCCCGCCCTTGATACGACGCACCGAAGCTCTGAGCGGCGTCCTCGATCACCGGCAGGCCGTGGCGCGCCGCGATGGCGTTGATCGCGTCCATGTCCGGCACCTGGCCGTACAGGCTCACCGGCATCACGGCCCGGGTGCGGGGCGTGATGGCCGCCTCGATCCGCCCGGCGTCGATCAGGCCGGTGTCGGGCTCGACGTCGACGAAGACCGGCACCCCGCCCAGCAGCGCGATCACCTCCGCCGTGGCGGCGAAGGTGAAGGGGCTGGTGATGACCTCGTCGCCGGGCTGCAGGTCCAGGGCCATCAGCGCGATCAGCAGAGCCTCGGTGCCGCTGGCCACGGTGACGCAGTGGCCCACGCCCACACGGGCGGCCAGGGCCGTCTCCAGCTGGGCCACTTCCGGCCCCATGATGTACTGACCGTGGTCCAGCACCTGCTGGATGGCGGCGTCGATGTCCGCCTTGAGCACGGCGTACTGCGCCTTCAGATCGATGAATTGCATGGTCAAAGGGCCTCCAAGCGACCGCCTTGCAGGCGGTAGCGCTCACCGGTGGCCGGGCAGGCGGCTTCCATGTCAGCGGCCTCGTCCACCGGCAGCGCCAGCTTCTCGCCGTGGCGGCTCATCCAGCCGGTCTGGCGGGCCGGCACGCCGGTCATCAGCGCATAGGGCTTCACGTCCTTGGTGACCACCGCACCGGCGCCGATGAAGGCGTATTCACCCACCGTGGCGCCGCAGACGAGGGTGCAGTTGGCGCCCAGGGTGGCGCCCCGCTGGACCACCGTGCGGCGGTATTCGTGCTTGCGGGGCACGGCCGAGCGCGGGTTGAAGACGTTGGTGAACACCGCGCTGGGGCCGACGAAGACATCGTCCTCCAGCGTCACCGCGTCATAGACCGAGACGTTGTTCTGGATGCGCACGCCCGCGCCGATCACCACGTCGTTGGCGACGAAGACGTTCTGCCCCAGCGAGCAGCGCGGCCCGATGCGGGCGCCGGCGCAGACATGGCTGAAGTGCCAGACGGCCGTGCCCTCGCCCAGCTGCGCGCCTTCGTCGACGATGGCGCTGGGGTGGATGGTGACGCTCATGGCGGGGCCTCAGGCCAGCTGCTGCAGGAAGGGGTGACCCAGGCTGCCCGCCGGCTGGGCCGCGGCCGAGCGGATGACGTCGACCGTCTCCACGCAGTGGCGCGCATCGGCCAGGCCGTAGCCGCGGCCGGCCAGGATCTCGCGGTAGCTCACCGTGTGCAGGTCGGTGAAGCCTTCGGAGAACTCCAGCTGCTCACCCGAGATGTCGATGCTGCGGAAGGTGGGCTTCTGGCCCTTCACCTCGGCCGGCAGGTCGTTGGCGTCGATGGACAGGAACCAGCGCACCCGGGCGCGTTCGTACTCCAGGTAGCCGGCGGCCTTGGCCTCGCCGTTGTGGTGGACCACATTGGCCTGCAACTTCCCGAAGATGAAGTGCAGCATGTCGAAGAAGTGCACGCCGATGTTGGTGGCCACGCCGAAACTCTTGCGCGGGTCGCCCTTCCAGCTCTCGGCGTACCACTTGCCGCGCGAGGTGATGTAGGTCAGCGTGACGTCGAACTTGGTGTCGGCCGGGGCAGCCGCCACCTTCTCGCGCAGCTTCAGGATGGCGTCGTGGTGGCGCAGCTGCAGGATGTTGTAGACCCGGTGGCCGGTCTCCTGCTCCACCCGGGCCAGCTCGTCCAGCAGGGCGGGCGTGGGCACCAGCGGCTTTTCGCAGATCACGTCGGTGCCCAGGCGCAGGCCGGCGGCGATGTGCGGGTGGTGCAGGTGGTTGGGCGAGCAGACGGCCACGATGTCCAGCGCACGGGCCGGGTCGCGGCGCAGCACCTGGGCATGCTCGTAGAAGCGCTCGAACTGGGTGAAAAACTCGGCCTGCGGGTGCAGGCTGTCGATGATGCCCACCGAGTCGTTGATGTCGTAGGCCACGGCCAGGGTGTGGCCCAGGTCCTTGATGGCCCGCATGTGGCGCGGGGCGATGTAGCCGGCGGCGCCGATCAGGGCGAAGTTTTGGGTGCTCATGTCGGGGCTCAGGCCGTCACAGACGGAAGACGGTGGCGCCGGCCGCGGCCAGGGCCTCGCGGTCGAACAGGGACTTGACGTCGGCGATCACGGGCCGGTCGCCCTTCACCAGCGCACGCAGCTGTTCGGGCATCAGGGCGCGGTACTCACGGTGCGCAACAGCCACCACCAGGGCGTCGAAGGGGGCTTCGTCCTCCAGCCGGGCCAGGGTGATGCCGCATTCGTGCCGCACCTCGTCGGCGTCGGCCCAGGGGTCCACCACCACCACGGTGGTGCCGTGGTCCTGCAGCTCGCGCACCAGGTCCACCACCTTGGAATTGCGGATGTCCGGGCAGTTCTCCTTGAAGGTGATGCCCAGCACGCCGATGCGGCAGCGCGGCACGTCCAGCCCGTTCTTGAGCATCAGCTTGACGGTGTTGCGCGCCACGTAGCGGCCCATGTTGTCGTTGATGCGCCGCCCCGCCAGGATGACCTGCGGGATGTAGCCGTGCTGCTCGGCCTTGTAGGTCAGGTAGTACGGGTCCACGCCGATGCAGTGGCCGCCCACCAGGCCGGGCCGGAAGGGCAGGAAGTTCCACTTGCTGCCGGCGGCGGCCAGCACCTCGGCGGTGTCGATGCCCATGCGGGCGAACAGCACCGACAGCTCGTTCATCAGCGCGATGTTGAGGTCGCGCTGGGTGTTCTCGATCACCTTGGCGGCCTCGGCCACCTTGATGCTGCTGGCCCGGTGCACGCCGGCGGTCACCACCGAGGCATAGACCTCGGCCACCGTCTCCAGCGTGGCGGCGTCGCAGCCCGAGACGATCTTGCGGATGGTGGTGAAGGTGTGCTCGCGGTCGCCCGGGTTGATGCGCTCGGGGCTGTAGCCGCAGAAGAAGTCCACGCCGTGCTTCAGGCCGGAGACCTGCTCCAGCACCGGCACGCAGTCTTCCTCGGTGGCGCCGGGGTAGACGGTGGATTCGTAGACGACGATGTCGCCCTTCTTGAGCGCCTGGCCGACGCTGCGCGAAGCCGAGATCAGCGGCGTCAGGTCGGGCTTGTTGGCCTGGTCCACCGGCGTGGGCACGGCGACGATGAAGAAGTCGCTGCGGCGCAGGTCGGCCACCTGGTCGGTGTAGAGGATGTCGGCCGCGGCCAGGTCGGCGTCGGCGACCTCGCCGGTGCGGTCATGACCGGCCTTCAGCTCGGCGACGCGGGTGGGGTTGATGTCGAAACCGACGATGCGGTGCTGGCGGCCGAAGGCCACGGCCACCGGCAGGCCAACGTAGCCCAGGCCGACAACGGCAATGTGACGATGCATGGACGAGCACCCCGGCGCACAGGCCCTGCGGCCGGTCGGGGCAGCGATCAAAACCGCCAATTTTAGGCGCCGGGCCGGGCGCCCCGATGGCACCACGGCCTAAAATGGAGGGCTTGCCGCCGGAAAACCCACACTCCCGGCCCCTCCACCACCGCAACCCCTTGCGCCCATGAGCACCGACATCTCCCTGCCCTCGCCCGACGACAACCAGCTGATCGCGGAGCGTCGCGAGAAACTGGCCGAGCTGCGCGCCACGGCCAAAGAGGCGGGGCAGGCGGTGTTCCCCAATGATTTCAAGCCCCAGCAGCGCGCCGCCGCCCTGCACCACCAGCACGATGGCGCCGAGGCCGAGGCCCTGGAAGCCCAGGGCGTGACCGTCAGCGTGGCCGGCCGCATGATGCTCAAGCGCGTCATGGGCAAGGCCTGCTTCGCCACCCTGCAAGACGCCACCGGCCGCATCCAGCTCTACATCACCCAGGACATGGTGGGCGCCGAGACCCTGGCCGCCTTCAAGCGCTGGGACCTGGGCGACATCCTGGGCTGCGAAGGCACGCTGTTCAAGACCAAGACCGGCGAGCTGTCGGTCAAGGCCAGCTCGGTGCGCCTGCTGACCAAGAGCCTGCGCCCGCTGCCGGACAAGTTCCACGGCATGACCGACCAGGAGCAGAAGTACCGCCAGCGCTATGTCGACCTGATGATGGACGAGGAAGCCAAGAAGCGCTTCATCGCCCGCAGCAAGGGCGTGGCCTCGATCCGCAACTTCATGGTCGAGCACGGCTTCCTGGAAGTGGAAACGCCGATGCTGCACCCGATTCCCGGCGGCGCCAACGCCAAGCCCTTCGTCACCCACCACAACGCGCTGGACCAGGAGATGTTCCTGCGCATCGCGCCCGAGCTGTACCTCAAGCGCCTGGTGGTGGGCGGCTTCGAGCGGGTGTTCGAGATCAACCGCAACTTCCGCAACGAAGGCATCAGCGTCCGGCACAACCCGGAATTCACGATGATGGAGTTCTATGCGGCCTACTGGAACCACCACGACCTGATGGACTTCACCGAGGCCCTGCTGCGCCACGCCGCACGCGCGGCCACCGGCTCGGCCCGCCTGACCTACGCCGAGAAGGAAGTCCACCTGGACGAGCCCTTCGCCCGCCTGTCGGTGCGCGACTCGCTGGTGAAGTACGCCGGCCTGAGCGAGGCCGAGGCCGATTCGGCCGAGGCCGTGCACGCCAAGCTCAAGGAGCTGGGCGAGGAGCCGCCCAAGCACTGGGGTCTGGCCCAGCTGCAGTTCGGCCTGTTCGAGGCCGCGGTGGAAGAGCAGCTCTGGCAGCCCACCTTCATCATCGACTACCCCGTCGAGGTCAGCCCGCTGGCCCGCGCCAGCGACGCCAACCCGGCCATCACCGAGCGCTTCGAGCTGTTCATCACCGGCCGCGAGTTCGGCAACGGCTTCTCCGAGCTGAACGACGCCGAGGACCAGGCCGCCCGCTTCCAGGCCCAGGTGGCCAACAAGGAAGCCGGCGACGACGAGGCCATGTACTACGACGCCGATTTCATCCGCGCGCTGGAGTACGGCATGCCCCCGACCGGCGGCTGCGGCATCGGCATCGACCGCCTGATGATGCTGCTGACCGATTCGCCCAGCATCCGCGACGTGATCCTCTTCCCGGCGCTGCGCCGGGAAGTCTGAGACGCCGGCCCTGCGCCGGAAGGTCTGGCGGCCCTGCCCCCGCGCCCCGGGGGCGGGCAAATCCCGTGGGCGGCACTGCGCCGTTCTGACACACTGGCGGCATGTCCGCCGCCCTGGCCGCCCCTGTCAGCGCACCATCCGCCGCGCCTGTGAGCACCACGCTGCACCAGCAGCTGTGGCGTGAGCTGGCTCTGGCCGCCGAGCTGCGCGGCCATCCCTGGCGCACCCCCAGCCTGGCCACCGTCTCAGCCGACGGTCTGCCCGATGCCCGCACTGTGGTGCTGCGCGAGGTCGATCCCGACCAGGAGCACCTGGTCTTCTTCACCGACGCGCGCTCCCCCAAGGTGGGCCAGCTCAGGGCCCAGCCCCGCGGGGTGCTGGTGATGTGGTCGCCCGAGCTGAGCTGGCAGCTGCGCATCCAGGTGGAATGCCGCGTGCAGGCCAGCGGCCTGGCGGTCTCTTCGCGTTGGGCGCGGCTGCGTTCCACGCCCGCCGCCCAGGATTACCTGGCGCCGCTGCCGCCGGGCAGCCCCACCGACGCAGCCCCCAGCGGCCTGGCCGCGCGCGAGCATTTCGCGGTGGTGCAGGCCCAGGTGCTGGAAATGGATTGGCTGGAACTGGGCGACACGGGCCATCGGCGTGCCCGCCTGATCGCCGGTCAGCCGCCGGTCTGGTTGCAGCCCTGAACCGGTCTGACGGGCCCTTGCGCCCTCGCGCTCAGAAGCCCAGCGAAGCCAGCAGGTCGTCCACGTCTTCCTGCTGCATGGCCCGGTCGGGCACCTGGACGCCCTCGAGCTGATGACCATCCTCGGTCGAGGTCTCTTCCACCCCGGCGGCCGGAAGCTCCTCCACCACGTGGCGCAGCTCGGCCTCGGCCCGCAGCAGGATGTCGGTGACCTTCTTGATCACCTGGCCCGACAGGTCCTGGAAGTCCTGGGCCAGCAGGATGGTGGTCAGGTGCTCGTTCTGCTGGCGGGCAAAATCGGTGGTGCTGGCCACGTAATCGGCACACATGCGCATCAGCGCACGTGCGCGGGCCACATCCATCTCGGGGGATTCCGCCTGGCGGCGCATCACCTCGACCAGCTCGTCACCCCGGCTGATCAGCTTCTCGCACAGGGGTTTGGCCTCGTCGACCGACTCGAGCACGCGGTTGGCGGCGCGCTCGGTCATCTTGCCAACGTACTCCAGCCGCTCGCAGGCGTCCGGCATTTCCAGGCTGACCTGCCGAAGTTCCGCGGCCACCCGAGGGCGTGCGGCCGCGGCGGCGGCGGAAGGGGTCAGGCTGGGGTTTTCCAGGGTGTCTTGGGCGGCCGGCATGGCTGGTATCTTCCAGGTCTCGGTCTCTGTTGAGGTCAGTTATCGACCACACCCGGCCTGAATTGAGGGGGTCGTGTGCCGACCACCCCCGGGCGACCCCTCAACGGTGACGGAATACCGGCTTGCGCTTCTCCAGGAAGGCGCCCATGCCCTCGCGCTGATCCTCGGTGCCGAACAGCGACTGGAACATGTGGCGCTCGGTGCGCACCCCGGTGGACAGGCCGCTCTCGTAGGCCTCATTCACGCATTCCTTGATCATCATGAGGCTGGGGCCGGAGAGCTCGTTGATCTGGGCGGCCACGGCCAGGGCTTCGTCCAGCAGGCTGGCCGCCGGCACCACGCGGGCCACCAGGCCGGCCCGCTCGGCTTCCTCGGCGCCCATCATGCGGCCGGTCAGCAGCAGCTCCATGGCCTTGGCCTTGCCCACCGCGCGCGGCAGGCGCTGGGTGCCACCGGCCCCGGGGATGGTGCCCAGCTTGATCTCGGGCTGGCCGAACTTGGCGGTGTCGGCAGCCAGGATGATGTCGCACATCATGGCCAGCTCGTTGCCACCGCCCAGCGCAAAGCCGGCCACCGCGGCGATCACCGGCTTGCGCACCTGGCGGATGGTCTCCCAGTTGCGGGTGATGAAGCCGCCCGTGTAGGCCTCCATGTAGCCCAGGGTGGCCATGGCGGCGATGTCCGCGCCCGCCGCAAAGGCCTTCTCGCTGCCGGTGATGACGATGCAGCCGATGCCCTCGTCGGCCTCGAAGGCCAGCAGCGCCGCGCCCAGTTCGTCCATCAGCTGCCCGTTCAGCGCATTGAGCTGCTTGGGCCGGTTCAGGGTGATCAGGCCGGTCTTGCGCGCGCCCTCGCCCCGGACCTCGGTCAGGATGCATTCATAGCTCATGGTGTCGTCCTCTCGGTTTTTTTGGGGAATGATGAACCGACTATATGACGCTCAATGCGCGGCCTGCAGGGGCGCGCCGTCCAGCACCATGTCCAGCATGGCCTCGTCGCGCCAATTCATCGTGATGCGCACCGGCAGGTACTGCAGGGTGGGGGCGATCCACATCTGCACCGCCACTTCGTTGGGCTTGAAGGTGCCCGGCAGGGGCTTGAGCGGGTAGGCCCACAGGGCGCCCACCTTGAGCGCCATCGGCTCGGGCGGCAGCACCTGGTAGCGCCAGCTGCCGACGCGCCGCGGCAGGGCCAGCGGAAAGGACACCTCCTGGCCCGGCTGAAGCCGCGCCGGGTGGGTCAGGAAGTACCAGGTGAGCTGCACGAACTGGCTGGCCGCGTCCTGCACCCCGGGCATCGTGGGCACTGTCTTGCCGTTGGCCAGGGTGATGGTGTCCCCGTCGAAGCGCACCGTCTCACGCTGGGTGCCCCGCAGGGGGATGTCGGTTTCCTGGTCGTAGCGGTGCGGCTTCAGGCCGTCCGGGGTCAGCTCGCCATCGCTGAGCATGCGCCGCTCCACCACGGCCCCCACACCCACGGTGACACGCACCTGGTAGTGGCTGTCCTGGCGCCGCCATTCGACCTTGGCCGAGCCTTCCACCGGCCCGCGGTAGCTCCCGCTGACGGTGTAGCTCAGCTGGGTGGACGGCGGCCAATCGAAGGCCAGGGCGGCACTGGCCGCCGAGGCCGGGCTGGCGGCAGCGGATGCCGCCGAGGCCGGCTCGGCCCCCTCCGCAGCGGGCACCTCGGGCTCCCGCTGCACCACATCCACCGGCCCGGGCGCCTCATCCGGCGGGGCCGAAGCGGCCGGCTCGGGCGCGGACGCCGGCACCTCCGGGGACGAGGCCGCCCGCCGGGGAGCCGCCGGAGCGGCGCGGCGGGGCCGGGGCGGCGCGGCGGCCGCCACCACCGGTGGCAGCGCGGGGGCCAGCGCCTGAACGAAGGCGACATCGATGGGCGCAGGAGGCTTGTCGGCAGACCCCGCCCCCAGGCGGCTCTGCCAGACCCGCTGGACCACCAGCAGGTGCAAGACGCTCACCAGGATGACCAGCAGGCCCAGCGCCACAGATCGCCGCCACGAGGACGGCCACCGACGCCGACTGCTGTCCCTCACCTGCTCTACCGGCGCATCAGTGAAAAGGGTCTCAGCGGCCCAGCCAGGCCTTGCGCAGGCCCAGGGCCTTGGCCGCCGGGCGCTCGCCCAGGGCCAGCGTCCAGACGTCGGCCACCACCGGCTCCGGGCGCAGCGTCAGGCTGCGCAGGCGCTGCTGGCGCACGAAGGTCAGCTCGAAGGGCGCCGGCTCGGGCGGCAGCCACTGCCGCGCATCGTCCAGCCGGCGGATGCGCCAGCCGTCCACCGCCAACAGCTCGTCCCCGGCCGACAGACCGGCACGGGCCGCCACGCTGCCGGCCAGCACCGACTTGACCTGCACGCCGGTCACCGGGCCTTCGCTGAGCTTGAGGCCCAGGGCGGTTGTCCAGGAGGGCGGCTCCTGGCCCACCTGGATGCCCGCGGCCGCCAGGGCCGGCGCCAGCGGCAGGTCGTCGTGGCCATGCACCCAGTCGCGCAGATCGGCCGCCAGCGCGGCGCCGCCCAGGCGCTCGACCGCGGCCAGCACGGCCGCCTCGCTCAGGCCGCTGGCCAGGCAGTCGGCCCACAACCCGCGCATCAGCTCGTCCAGCGAAGACCCGGCCTGGCGCAGCCGCAGGTCCAGCAGCAGGGCCACCAGGGAGCCCTTGGTGTAGTAGCTCACCGTGCTGTTGGGCGTGTTCTCGTCCTGGCGGTAGTACTTGACCCAGGCGTCGAAGCTGGCTTCGGCCACGCTCTGCACCTTGCGGCCCGGAGTGGCCATCACGCCGTTGAGGGTGCGGGCCAGCAGCTTGAGGTAGCGCGGCGCGTCCAGCAGGCCGGCGCGCACCAGCATCAGGTCATCGTAGTAGGAGGTGAAGCCCTCGAAGAACCACAGCAGCTCGGTGTAGTTCTCGCGGGTGTAGTCGTAGTGCAGGAACTCGGCGGGCTTGAGCCGCTTGACGTTCCAGGTGTGGAAGTACTCGTGGCTGATCAGCCCCAGCAGGGTCATGTAGCCCTCGGGCACGGGGCTGCCCATGCCCTGGCGCGGCAGATCGGCCCGCTTGGCGATCAGCGCGGTGCTGGCCCGGTGCTCCAGCCCGCCGTAGCCGTCCTCCACCGCATTGAGCATGAAGACGTAGCGGCCGAAGGGCGGCTTGCGCCGGCCATGCCAGAAGGCGATCTGGGCGGCGCAGATGCGCTGGGTGTCGGCCAGCAGGCGCTTGCCGTCAAAACCCGGCCAGGCCCCCGCCACCACGAACTCGTGCGGCACGCCGCCGGCCTCGAACTGGCCGCGCCAGAAGGTGCCCAGCTCGAAGGGATGGTCCACCAGCTCGTCGTAGTCGGCGCTCTGGTAGAGGTGCCGGCTGCCTTCCACTGCGGCCATGCCGGTGGCCACGTCCCAGCCCTTGGGCAGGCTGCCGATCTGCACCTGTTGGGGCGCATCCTCGCGGCCGTGCACCCGCAGGCACAGGCTGGTGGGGTTGAAGAAGCCGCGGCTGTCGTCCAGGAAGGCGGTGCGCACCGAGGTGTCGAAGGCATAGGCCTCGTAGCTCAGCACCAGGGCGGCACGCCCCTCGCAGCGCAGGCGCCAGCTGGTCTTGTCCAGTTGCTCGGGCAGGCGCTCCTGCTTGCCCTGGCGCGCCTGCAGGCGGCTGAGGTGGCGACCGAACTCGCGCACCATGTAGCTGCCCGGGATCCACACCGGCAGGCTGACGACGGTCTCGGCCGCCGGGGCCGGCACGGTCATCGTGACGCGGTAGCGGTGGGTGGCCACGTCGGCCACGTCGATGCGGAAGTGGATCATGCGCAGGTGGGGCGAGAAAGGGAGGGAGGCCTCAGGTGCCCGCGGCACCCAGGAAGCAGCACAGGGCGGCGATCACCGTCAAACGAAAGCGCAGGGTGAGCCAGGCGCTCATGCCCTTTTCCAGGTAGAGCCGGCGGTCCACCAGATAGCAGACCACCAGCATCACGCCCAGCACCACCAGCCCGGCATGGGCCGGCATGACCAGGGCCAGCCAGGCCACCAGTGGCGGCACCATGGCCCAGCCGAAGGCGCGCTGCCCGCTGGCATGCGAATCCATCGCCAGCCCCCAGTGAATGCCCCCCAGGAAGGCCACGATCAGCGCACCGTAGGCGGCCAGGCCCAGTGCCACCCAGGGCTGCAGGTCCGGGTAGACCAGCCACAGCAGCAGGGTGCCGACGATGAAGGGAATGAGCCCTGCATGGCCATACTGGCGCGCCCGCAGGGGAGGCTCTGCCGGCATCGGCGGCGCGACGTGGTGCACCACGCCGGAAGGATTGGTCGCGTTCATGAGCCGCCATTGTGGCGTCAGCGGCTGATCTTTGGCGGCGGTGTGACATCGCCGCCACCGCCGCGTGAGGCTTTTTCGAGGGGCGACCCCGCGCGGGGGCCGTCCGTTCAGGACTTCTGGCCGCTGGCCAGCTGCTTCTCGATCTGGTCACCGCCGATGGCACCCGGCACCCGGGTGCCGTTCTCGAACACCAGGGCCGGGGTGCCGTTGACCTGTACTTGCGGCTCATGC
>NZ_BADL01000162.1 GCF_000333615.1 Ideonella sp. B508-1
GCAGCGCGATGATCAGGTGCGTGGCCTCACCGCGCACGCCCGGGTCTTTCACCGCCGTCAGGGGCCCCAGCACCGGCACACCGGCGATGCGCGCGCCCTGCTTGGCGAGGTCATCGTCCAGCAGGCCCAGCACCGCCCAGCCCTGGTGCTGGATGCCGGCCAAGAGGCGCTTGGCCGCCTCGCCCGCGCCCAGCACCAGCGCGCGGCGCTCCGGCCCGCCCTGGCCGCTGATGCGCGCCCGCGCATGCTCGTACAACGCGCGGTACAGCAGGCGCACGCCGCTGACCGCCATCAGCGCCACAAAGGGGTGCAGGGCCAGCACGGCCCTCGGCACACCATAGAGCTGCAGACCCATGGTGCCCGCGGCGCTGACCACCCCGGCCACCAGACAGGCCAGGGTCAGGCGCTTGATCTCGCCGAACCCTGAAAAGCGCCACATGCCCTGGGGCACGCGCAGCGCGACAAAGGCCGACAGGTACACCACCACCACGCCCACCAGTACCCAGACGTCGTAGGGCGGCCGTTCGTGCAGCCAGCGCTCGAAGCCCATGCGGAACAGGTAGGTGGCATGCCAGGCCACAACGACCATGAGCGCATCCATGGCCAAGGACAGAGGCACACGGTGGGGCCGCAGCCTGGCCAGGAAATGGTCCAGGTTTTGCCAGAAACTCACCCTGGGTTGCGACATCTCAGTCTTTCAATCACACACCGGCAAGGTGTTCTTCTCAACCACCGAGCCCTGCCAGAAAACTTCGCCCGCAATCCAGCGCTGCCCGGATGGTCACATCCATGTCCATGTAGCGGTAGGTCCCCAACCTGCCCACGAATGTCACTCGACGCTCTGCCTTGGCACGGTCCTGATAGGCGTTCAGCAACTCATTACCCGACGTCAGGTGAACAGGATAATAAGGAATGTCGCTTTCGCCGCAAGCGCGGCTGAATTCCCGGTAACACACGGAGCCTCCGTGAGATTCCCACGGGGAGAAGTGCTTATGCTCGGTGATTCGGGTATAAGGAACAGATTCGTCGGTGTAATTCATCACCGCGCAGCCCTGCACATCACCTTCGCCTGTAAATTTCTCGAAATCGAGCGTCCGGTAAGGCAAGCGGCCTTGATCATAATCATAAAAACCATCTACCGGCCCCGACCAGAACAGATGATCGAACCGATCAGCGTCCGCGCGCGTCAAGCCAGAGCCCAGAATCACCTCGATGGAGGGATGATCAAGAATACCCTCCACCATTTTGGTATACCCTTCTTCCGGCATGCCCTGATGGCGGTGGAAAAAGTAGTTATCGTTGTAATTGAAGCGAACAGGCAGGCGCTTCAGGATAGAAGCTGGCAGCTGCGTGGGATCCACTCCCCATTGCTTGACTGTGTAGCCGCGAAAGAACGCTTCATAAAGGGGGCGGCCAATGAAGGCGAGGGCCTGCTCTTCGAAGTTGGCAGGGTCGGTGATCGTTGAATCTGCCTGCCCCTTGATGAAATCTTCCGCCTCCTTCGGGCTCAGTGCCTGATCGAAGAACTGATTGATCGTATGCAGATTGATGGGCAGCGAATAAACCTTCCCACCTGTCGTCGCCTTGACCCGATTCACATAGGGCATGAATTTCATGAACCGGTTCACAAACGCCCACACCTCGTCATCGTCGGTATGGAATATGTGGGGCCCATAAACATGGACCATCACCTGCGTCGAAGAATCTCTCTCCGTGTGGCAGTTTCCAGCAACATGACTCCTCTTTTCATGAATGGAAACACGATGCCCTGCCTCTGCAAGCAAGCGAGCGATGACGGCGCACGACAAGCCGGCGCCGGCCATGCCAATGTGAAGCTGTTTTTGAGTCATTGAATATCCTGTTCTGTCAATTCATATACGTTTTAAGAGCAAGCTGAGTGTTCTGAAGATAATTCTCAGATCGCTCATCAAGGTCGCCTGCTTGGCGTACGCCGCTGCCTCTTCCAGCTTGGCGGGCAAGATCACTTCCACATATTCCTTCTCGGGGTCCACCGCATGGGCCAGCAGCAGGCTCTCGTCTGCCAATCGCAAGGAAGCGGGGTCCGTGATACCCGGCCGAACGGACAGCACCACATCGCGCAGTGACGCGGGATACACCGCCACATAACGAGGCACCTCGGGCCGGGGGCCCACCAGGCTCATGTCACCGACCAACACATCGATCAGCTGCGGCAGCTCATCCAGCTTGCTCCGCCTGAGCCATCCACCCACCCGGGTGATGCGCGCATCGGCGCCCACGGTCAGCTGGCCCTGGCGCTCAGCCTCCACCCGCATGCTGCGGAACTTGTGGATGCGAAACGGCCGGCCGCCCCGCCCCACCCTCTCCTGGCGGAAGAAGACCGGGCCGGGTGAGTCGAGCTTGATGGCCAGCGCCACCAGCAGGCCGGGCAGCGCCAACAGCGCCAGCCCCAGGCCGGCGGCGATCAGGTCGAACAGGCGCTTGGCCATGGGATCGGGCAGGCTCCGGGGCTCAGGCGCGCAAGGCCTTGCGGGCGGCCGCCGCCACGCGCTCGACATCCGCCTCGGTCATGCGGGTGTACAGCGGCAGGCTGACGATGCGCTCGAAGGCCCGCTGGCTGTGGGGAAAGTCCTCGGCCTTCAGGCCATAGTGTTCCTTCCAGTACGGGTGCTGGTGCAGCGGGATGTAGTGCACGCTGCAGCCGATGCCGTCGGCGTAGAGCGACTCGATGAAGGCCTCGCGCGTGATGGGGGCCTCGTCGGTCAGCTCGACCACATACAGGTGCCAGGCATGCACATCACCCGCCAGCGGCTGGGGCGGCAGGCGCAGCGGCAAGCCGGCCAGGGCCTGGGCATAGGCCGCTGCCAGTTCGGTGCGGCGGGCCTGGAAGGCTTGCAGGCGCTTCAACTGATGCAGGCCCAGCGCGGCGGCAATGTCGGTCAGGTTGTACTTGAAGCCCGGCGCCACGATCTCGTAGTACCAGCTGGGCACCTTGGCGGTGAAACGGTCGAAGGCGTCGCGGTTGATGCCGTGCAGGCGCATCACCTTGGCGCGCGCGGCCACCTCGGGGTGGCGCGTCACCAGCATGCCGCCCTCGCCTGTCGTCATGGTCTTGTTGGCGTAGAAGCTGAACACGGTGGCGTCGCTGTCCAGCGTGCCGATGAGCTGACCGCGGTGGGTGGTGGGCAGCGCATGGGCCGCGTCCTCCACCACCTTCAGGCCGTGCCGCTTCGCGATGGCCAGAATGGCCGTCATGTCGGCCGCCAGGCCGCCGTAATGCACCGGCACCACACACTTGGTGCGCGGGGTGATGGCGGCCTCCAGCGCCGCGGGGCTGATGCAGTAGGTGGCCGGATCGATGTCCACCAGCTTCACGTCCGCGCCCAGGTAGCGCGCCACTTCGGCGCTGGCGGTGAAGGTGTGGGTGGTGGTGATGACCTCGTCGCCGGGACCCACGCCCACCGCTTCCAGCGCCAGGTGCAGGCCGGCGGTGGCGGAATTGACGGCGATGGATTCCAGCGACGCATCGCCCAGAAACTCGGTGAAGGCGGCCTCGAAACGCTTGGCCTTGGGGCCGGTGGTGACCCAGCCGGAGCGCAAGGTGTCCACCACCTCGGCGATCTCTTCCTCGCCGATCTCGGGCAGGGCGAAGGGCAAAAACGGCAGCTTGTCGGTGCTCATGGTGATCAGGATTGTCCTCTGGCGCGCTGGCAGGCGGCCAGGAAGCGGGCGGCCAGCACGGGGTAGGTGTGTTCGGCCTGCACGAAGGCACGGCCGCGCTGGCCCATGGCGCGGCGCTCCTCGGCCGGCACGGCCAGCAGCCGGCGCAGGCCCTGCACCACCGCGGCGGGCGATTCGGGCGGCACGGTCACGCCGCAGCCGGCCTCGGCCACCGGGTCGTTGCCGGCCTCCACCGCGTGCAGCACCGGGCAGCCCGCCATCAGGTAGTCCATCAGCTTGTTGGGCGCGATGCCGAAGCGGTAGATGGACACGCTCTGCCAGCCGATGTAGGCGATGTCGATGGCGGCCAGGAAGGACGGGATCTGCGCCTTGGGGATGGGGCCGCACCAGTGCACCCGGTCCAGGCCCTCGTCGGCCAGGCGGCGCACCAGGCGCTCGCGCTCGTGGCCGTCGCCCACCAGCACGATCTCCACCGCGTCCTCGCGCAGTTGCGCGGCAGCGTCCAGCAGCGTGTCCAGCGCATTGGGCAGGCCCATGGAGCCGGCATAGCCCAGCACCGTGCGGCCGGCGGCATGGGCTGCGTCGATCACCCGCGCCACCTCGGGCTGCAGCGGGGCCGGCGTGCCGGCCCAGTCCTCGGGCGAGATGCCGTTGGGCACGATGGTCAGCTTCTTCAGGTCCAGCCCGCGCGAGGCCATGTGCCCATGCACCTTGGGCAGCATGGACACCACCACGTCCGCATCGCGGTAGGCCGTCTTCTCGGCCCAGCCGCACAGCAGTGCAAAGGGATGGTGGGGTGACATGCCCGAGAGCTCGATGGGCGACAGCGGCCAGAGGTCATGCACCTCGAACACCAGCACGGCCCCAGCCCGGCGGGCGATGCGCCGCGCCACCCAGATGTCCATCGGGTAGGTGCTGGAGGCGATCACCACATCCGGCCGGGCCTCGGCGATCAGCGCTGGCGTGCGCTGCCAGACCTGCTTCAGGTAGGCCCAGATGTTTTTCACCCGGCCCAGGCCATTGCCCTGGTAGGGCGGCGTGGGCAGCCAGTGGCAGGTGATGCCGTCCACCATGTCGGTGCCAGCCTGGGGCTGGCGGGCCCGCACATGCGAGAAGTCAGCCGCCACCATCGTCACGCGGTGGCCGGCACGCACCCACTCGCGGGCCAGGTAGTAGGGCCGGTACTCCATGCCCAGCGCGGGCGTGCCGGCGTAGTGGTTCAGGTAGAGGATGTTCATGCGCGTGTGGCGCCACCAAGTTGTTCGAGCCGCTGCACATAGGCCTGCACGCTGGCCGGGAACAGGGCGTGCAGCCCCACCCACTCCTGCAAGTCCGCCCCCACCGCATCGGCGTGGGCCGCCAGCGGAGCCAGGCGGGCCCGTGTGGGCAACTCGCCCTCGGCCAGGATGAGCCCATTGCGGCCGTCGTCCACCAGCTCACGGTTGGCCGGCAGGTCCGACAGGATGGGAATGCAGCCGTGGCCCATGGCCTCCAGCACCGAGACGGAGACCGAGTCGCTGGCCGGCAGGCTCAGGTACCAGCGGGCGCAGGCGTAGCAGCCGGCCTGGGTCGCGGCATCCAGCCGGCCGACGAACTGCACCTTGCCGGCCAGGTCAGGTTGGGCCGCGCGGGCTTCCAGCGCCGGGCGCAGCGCGCCGTCGTGGGCCACCACCAGCCGGGGGGCCGGCCATGCTTCGGGCCAGTCGCGGGCGATGGCGGCAAAGGCATCCAGCACCCGCTCGGGCCGGTAGAGCGCTTCCAAGGCCCGGTTGGCGAAGAACAGGGCATCGTCCTTGTGCTCGGGCCAGGGCGGCAAGGCCTCCAGGNCGAAGGNAAAAGTCATCACCTCGCGTGCGCCCAGGGCCCGCATGCGCTCG
>NZ_BADL01000161.1 GCF_000333615.1 Ideonella sp. B508-1
ACGTTGTTGTCACCCTTGGTGATCCACACGCCCGTCATCGCCGCCAGCAGGCTCATCGGCACGATCAGCAGGATGGCCAGCGGCAGGGTCAGGCTCTCGTACTGGGCGGCCAGCACCAGGAAGACCAGCAGGATGGCCAGCGGGAAGATCAGCGAGGCGGAGTTGCCGGCCAGGATCTCCTGGTAGGTCAGGTCGGTCCACTCGTAGGCGATGCCCGGGGGCAGCGTCTGGGCGGCGATGCGCTTGATGGCGTCCTGCGCCTGGCCGGACGAGTAGCCCGGCGCCGGCCCGCCGTTGATGTCGGCGGTCAGGAAGCCGTTGTAGCGCATGGCCCGCTCCGGCCCGAAGGTGGGCTCCACCTTCAGCAGGGCCGACAGCGGCACCATCTCGCCGGTGCTGGAACGCACCTTCAACGCACCCACGTCCTCCGGCCGGGCGCGGTAGGCCGCATCCGCCTGCACCCGCACCGAGTAGGTCCGGCCGAAGCGGTTGAAGTCGTTGGCGTACAGGCTGCCCAGGTAGATCTGCAAGGTGTCGAAGATGTCGGTCACCGAGACGCCCAGCTGGCGCGCCTTGGTACGGTCGATGTCGGCGTAGAGCTGCGGCACGTTGACCTGCCAGCTCGAGAACAGGCCGGCCAGCTCGGGCGTCTGGTAGGCCTTGGCCATGAAGGCCTTCTGCGCGGCGTCCAGCGCGTCATAGCCCAGCGAGGCGCGGTCTTCCAGCTGCAGCTTGAAGCCGCCGGTGGTGCCCAGGCCCTGCACCGGCGGGGGCGGGAACATGGCGATGAAGGCGTCCTGGATGCCGCCGAACTTCTGGTTGAGCTGCTGGGCAATGGCGCCGGCGCTCAGCGACGGGTCCTTGCGCTGGTCGAAGTCCTTCAGCGCCACGAAGACGATCCCGGAATTGGCGCTGTTGGTGAAGCCGTTGATCGACAGGCCGGGGAAGGTGATGGCGTGCTCCACGCCGGGCTGCTGCATCACGATCTGGTCCATGCGCCGGGTCACCGCCTCGGTGCGGTCCAGCGTGGCGCCGTCGGGCAGCTGGGCGAAGCCGATCAGGTACTGCTTGTCCTGCGCCGGCACGAAGCCCTTGGGCACGATCTGGAACAGGCCCACGGTCAGCAGCGCCAGCACGGCGTAGATCGTCAGCATCACGGCCTTGCGCGAGATGGCCCCGCGCACGCCACCGCTGTAGCGCTCGGCACCGCGGTGGAACAGGCGGTTGAAGCCGCGGAAGAAGCCGCCCAGCATGCGGTCCATGCCGCGGGTCAGCCAGTCCTGCGGCTCGCCGTGGCCCTTGAGCAGCAGCGCGGCCAGCGCGGGCGAGAGGGTCAGCGAGTTGATGGCCGAGATCACCGTGGAGATGGCGATGGTCAGCGCGAACTGGCGGTAGAACTGCCCCGTCAGACCGGTGATGAAGGCCAGCGGCACGAACACCGCCACCAGCACCAGGGCGATGGCGATGATGGGGCCCGAGACCTCGCGCATGGCCCGGTAGGCCGCCTGGCGCGGCGTGAGGCCGCCCTCGATGTTGCGCTCCACGTTCTCGACCACCACGATGGCGTCGTCCACCACGATGCCGATGGCCAGCACCAGGCCGAACAGCGACAGCGCGTTGATCGAGAAGCCGAACAGCGCCATCACGCCGAAGGTGCCCACCACCGCCACCGGCACGGCCAGCAGCGGGATGATGGAGGCCCGCCAGGTCTGCAGGAACAGGATGACCACCAGCACCACCAGGGCGATGGCCTCCAGCAGGGTGTGCACCACCGATTCGATGGAGGCGCGCACGAACTGCGTCGGGTCATAGACGATCTCGTAGGTCACGCCGTCGGGCATGCTCTTCTGGATGTCGGCCATGGTGGCGCGCACCCCGTCGGAGATGGCGATGGCGTTGGAGCCCGGGGCCGCGAAGATGGGCACGGCCACCGCGTCCTTGCCGTCCAGCATGGAGCGCAGCGCGTAGTCGGCCGCGCCCAGTTCGATGCGGGCGATGTCGCGCAGGCGGGTCACCGCGCCGTCGGCGCCGGTGCGCGCGACGATGTCGCCGAACTCGTCCTCGGTCTGCAGCCGGCCCTGGGCGTTGAGCGGCAGCTGCACGTCGATGCCCTGCAGGCCCGGCGAGGCGCCGACGATGCCGGCGGCGGCCTGCACGTTCTGCTCGCGGATGGCGGCCACCACGTCGCTGGCCGACAGGCCGTGGGCCGCCACCTTCTGCGGGTCCAGCCAGATGCGCATGGCGTAGTCGCCCGAGCCGAAGAGCTGCACGTCGCCCACGCCGGGCACGCGCGCCAGCCGGTCCTTGACGTTGAGCACCGCGTAGTTGCGCAGGTAGGTCATGTCGTAGCGGCCGGTGGGCGACAGCAGGTGGACCACCATCGTCAGGTCCACCGAGGACTTGACGGTGGTAATGCCCAGGCGGCGCACCTCCTCGGGCAGACGGGCTTCGGCCCGGGCCACGCGGTTCTGCACCAGCTGCTGTGCCTTGTCGGGGTCGGTGCCCAGCTTGAAGGTGACGGTCAGGGTCATCAGGCCGTCGGTGGTGGCCTGGCTGCTCATGTAGAGCATGCCCTCGACGCCGTTGATCTGCTCCTCGATGGGCGTGGCCACCGTCTCGGCGATCACCTTGGGGTTGGCGCCGGGGTAGTTGGCCCGCACGACGATGGAGGGCGGCACCACCTCGGGGTATTCCGAGATGGGCAACCCGCGCACCGCGATCAGGCCGCCGAGGAAGATCAGCAGCGAGAGCACGCCGGCGAAGATCGGCCGGTCGATGAAGAACTTGGACAGGTTCATGGGGTGTCCTGGAAGGGGTTCAGGGGCGGGATGGCAGCGCGGGAGCCCGGGGCTCAGGAGCGCTCACCCGCCTTCTTCTGGTTCTGGGCCTGCAGCTCGCCCTTGGCGTCCATGGGCACCAGCTGCGGCGCCACCTCGATACCGGGGCGCACCCGCTGCAGGCCGTTGACGACGATCTGCTCGCCGGCCTTCAGGCCCGAGGCCACCACGCGCAGGCCGTTGACCGGCGCGCCCAGCGTGACCTCGCGGTAGGCCGTCTTGTGGTCGGCGCCCACCACCCAGACATAGCGCTTGTTCTGGTCGGTGCCCACCGCGCGTTCGTTGATCAGCAGGGCCGGCACTTTCTTGGCCTGGCCCAGTTGCAACTGGGCGAACTGGCCCGGCATCAGCGCACCGTCGGCGTTGTCGAACACCGCGCGCAGACGCACCGTGCCGCTCTGGGTGTTGACCTGGTTGTCCACCAGCTGCAGGAAGCCGGTGTGCGGCGTGGCGTCCCCTTCGGCGGTGCTCATCTGCACCGGGATCTGGTCGATGCGGGCGCGCTGGCCCGCCCCGCCCGGCAGGCCGGCCAGGGCCTTGGCCACCGTCGCCTCGTCGGCGTCGAAGCTGGCGTAGATGGGGCTGACCGAGACCAGGGTGGTCAGCACCGGGGCGCCCGGGCCGGCGGCCACCAGGTTGCCCACGGTGACCTCGCGCCGGCCCACACGGCCGGACACCGGCGCGCGCACCACCGTGTAGCTGAGGTTGAGCTTGGCCGTCTGCAGCGCGGCCTGGGCGGCGCTGAGATTGGCCTCGGCCTCGCGGGCGGCGTTGTCGCGCTCGTCCAGGTCGCGCTGGGCGATGGCGTGGTCGTCCCACAGGCGCTGGGCGCGCTCGCGCTCGCCGCGGGTGTAGTTGACCCGCGCCTGGGCGGCCAGCACCTGGGCATGGGCGCGGTCCACCTCGGCCTGGTAGGGCGCGGGGTCGATGGTGAACAGCGGGTCGCCGGCCTTGACCAGCGCACCCTCGCGGAAGTGGCTGGCCACGACCGTGCCCGAGACGCGGGCGCGCAGCTCCACATGGTCCACGGCCTCCAGGCGGCCGGAGAAGGCGGTCCAGGGCGCCACGTCCTGCTGGACAACGGCGGCCACCGAGACCGGCATGGCGGGCGGGGCGGCGGGCGTGCCTTCGGCCCCGGCCTGGTGGGACACCAGCAGGGCGGCGGCCCCCAGCGCCAGCGCGGCGGTGATGGAGGTCAGCACGAAGGGATGGGGACGGCGGGAATAGGTGGTGAAGAAGGACATGGTGGGCTCCTCGAGACGACGAACAGATGCGAACAACAGATGCGGGAATGCGAAACAGCAGGGCAAAGCAGGCCCCGGCCTCCCCGTGGGGTGGCCTCGGCCGGGCCCGGTGGGCCCGTCAGAAAGGGGTCACCTCAGGCGGCGCTCGGGCCGGCCTCCGGTTCAGGACGTCCGGCACCCCGCGCAGGGCGCCGGACGGTGGGACAGCAGGCCAGCCCCTCGGCCAGGAAGGCCTGCAGGGCCGGTCGCAGCTCGGCCACCCAGGGCGCCTGCAGGCTGCTGAGCCGGCTCAGCGCCCAGGGCCAGCCGGTGGGGCCGGCCAGGCAGCGTGTCTGCACCGCCACGCCCGCGGCCTGCAGGGCCTGGGCATAGCCCAGGCCCTCGTCACACAGCGGATCGTCCGCGCCCACCGCCACCAGCGCCGGGGTCACATGGGCCAGGCGCGCGGCGTGCAGCGGCGCGGCACTATGGGTGGTCGCCTTGGCGTCCCAGGTAGGCCACCCAGCCGCGGGCGATGGCGCAGTCGGCGCAGCCCTGCCCCGCCTCGCGCAGCGACGCGGTGGCCATGCTCGGGTCCAGCAGGGGCGAGAGCAGCACCTGCCCGGCCAGCGGCAGGCCCTGGTCGCGCGCCCACAGGGCCAGGCCGGCCGCCAGGTTGGCGCCGGCCTCCTCGCCCGCCACCCACAGGGCCGTGCCGGCTCCGGCCAGCCGGGTGCGCGCCCGGCGCAGCCTGCGCAGCAGGGCCCCGGCCGCCTGCAGCGCCGCCGGAAAGGGCTGGGCCGGCGCCTTGGGGTAGTCCAGCGAGACCACCACCGCGCCGCTCTGGGCCAGCAGGCGGGCGGTGGGCAGGCCGCTGTCCAGATCCCCGCCGGTGAAGCTGCCGCCGGGCAGGTGCAGCACCAGGGGGCGCCGGGTCTTCGCCCCGCAGGCCCCGTCCACGGCCCCATGGATGCGCACCGCCAGCGGCGCGTCCAGGCCGGCATCGACCTGGGTGTCGCGCCAGGCGGCGGTGAGCGGGGTGAGGGCGTTCATGGGGTGGGGACGGAAGAGGTTCAGCGTTGGGGTGAACGATAGGTGTTGCGGCCATCGAAATAAACCACCGTGCACCAGACACAGTTTTTCCGGTGATGAAACAATGCAGCGCATCCCACCCACCCCGCCGCAGGAGTCCCCACGATGGACAAGCTCAGCGCCATGCAGGCCTTCACCCGCGTCGTCGAGGCCGGCACCTTCACCAAGGCCGCCGACTCGCTGGGCCTGCCCAAGGCCGCCGTCACCCGGCTGATCCAGTCCCTGGAGGACCAGCTGCAGACGCGCCTGCTCAACCGCACCACGCGGCGCGTCACGGTCACGCCCGATGGCGCGGCCTACTACGAGCGGGTCAGCCGCCTGCTGGGCGACCTGGACGAGCTGGAAGGCTCGCTCAGCCACGCGCGGGTCACGCCCAAGGGGCGCATCCGGGTGGATGTGTCATCCTCGGTGGCGCGGCTGCTGCTGATCCCGGCGCTGCCGCAGTTCCACGCCCAGTACCCCGAGATCCAGATCGACCTGGGCGTGAGCGACCGGCCGGTGGACCTGGTGAGCGACAACGTGGACTGCGTGCTGCGCGGCGGCGAGATCACCGACCCCTCGCTGGTGGCGCGCCGGGTGGGCTTCTGGCGCTTCGTCTGCGCGGCCTCGCCGGACTACATCCGCCGCCACGGCCTGCCGCGCCACCCGCGCGAGCTGGAGACGGGCGAGCACAAGGTGGTGAGCTACTTCTCGGCCCGCACCGGCCGGCATTTCGTCTTCGACTTCAACCGCGACGGCGAACGCATCGAGGTGCAGGGCCGCTACAAGTTGTCGGTCAACGACGGCAACGCCTACCTGACAGCCGCGCTGCACGGCCTGGGCATCGTGCAGATCCCCTACTTCACGCTGCGCCCGCACATGGACGCGGGCGAGCTGGTGCCCCTGCTGTGCGACTGGGACGCCGACCCGGTGCCGATCTACGTGGTCTACCCGCCCAACCGGCACCTGAGCACCAAGCTGCGCGTCTTCGTGGACTGGGTGGCCGACCTGTTCCTGCGCCACACCGACGCCGAGGAACAGCTGCTGGCCGCCTGCTGCCTGGACGAGCACGGCAAGCCGCCGACCAGCTGCGTGATGCTGGAGGCCTGGTACGAGCAGCTGGAGGCCGAGCACGCGGCCCACCGCGCGGCCGAGGCCGCCACCGCCCAGGCGCTGGCCCCGCTGCGGGTAGCGACCCCGGCGCGCTGAACATGAAAAAAAGCCCCGCAGGCCTGCGCCTGCGGGGCTGTGCCGATCGCGCGGCGCGCGTCAGAACGTGTAGGTGCCGCGGGCGAAGAAGGTGCGGCCGGTCGCGTCGGTGAAACGCGGGTCGTAGCCCTGCTGGAAGGTCGCCCCCTGGTTGGAGAACGGCGGGTTGGTGTCAAACAGGTTGCGCACGCCAGCCGTCAACGACAGGGCCTTGGTGGCATTCCAGGTCACGCTGCTGTCCCACACCGAGTACTCGCCCACGCGGTGGTGGTTGTAGGTGTCGTTGGCCAGGTCGTTCTGGTCCATGTAGTGGGACTTGAAGTGGTTCGCCAGGTTCACCGACCAGTCGCCGTAGGTCCAGTCCACGCTCAGGGTGTGCTGCCAGCGGAAGATCGGGCCGTTGTCGGCGTACACACCGACGTTCTGGATCCAGACCCCGTTTTCCTCGTTCTGGTAGATGTACTTGCTGACGTAGGTGCCGTTCAAGCCGAAGCGGAACAGGCCCCACGACTCCGTCTTGAGCCGATAGTCCGCAGACAGGTCCACGCCCGAGGTCTTGATGCCGCCCAGGTTCTGGTTGGTCAGGTCCACGTAGCCGCAATCGCTGCCGGGGCAGTCGGTGCCCGAGATCGACAGGTCGCCATTGGAATTGCGATGGAACAGCGACGCGTACTTGGTGGGGTCGCCGAACACCGTGGTGTCGGCCAGGGCGCCGATCTGGTGCTGCAGACGGATCCAGTAGAAGTCCGCACTGACCGTCAGATCCTGCAGGGGCTCCAGCACCATGCCGAAGGTCGCGCTCTGCGACTTCTCGGGCCGCAGCGCCTTGTTGCCGCCGTTGCGCACCATGAACTGGGTGTCGCACACCGCCGACGCGCTCTTGCCCGCCACGGGCGTGCCGCTCGGGCAGTTCACCGGGTCATCCCAGGAGTTCGCGCTGTTGGTGAAGGTGTCGGGGGAGTTCAGCTCGTACAGCGAGGGTGCGCGGAAACCGGTGCTGAAGGAACTGCGGAACAGCAGCTTTTCCAGCGGCTGGAAGCGCATGCTCAGCTTGGGGTTCACCGTGTTGCCGAAGTCGCTGTAATGGTCACCACGCACGGCGGCCGTCACATCCAGCGTCTTGAGCACCGGCAAGTTGAATTCGGCGTACAGCGCGGTCACGTCGCGGCTGCCCGCACCGCCGGAACTCGGGTCGATGCCGGTGCTGGCCACCACCTCCGTGGCCAGCGCTGCTTCGGTGGCGTAATAGTTCTTCTCGTGGCGCACTTCGGCACCCAGGGCCAGCGCAGCCTTGCGGCCGGCACCCAGCCAGTCGCCCAGGTCGCGGCTGACATGGCCATCCCAGTCCAGGGTTTCGGCCTGGCCGGACATCAGCTTGCCGCTGGCCCCCGCAGCCTTGATGTAGGCCATGCCGGCCGCATCCTGTGCGCCGAAGGGATTGATGGTGCCGTTCTCCAGCCCGGCCGCGATCAGATCGCCATTGGTGTAGCCGCCGGTGAGCCAATAGCTGAACCGGTTCTGGTTGTAGGCCAGGGCCGTCGAGTAGTCCCAGTCCTCGCCCAGCATGCCTTCCAAGGAGACCAGCAGACGCTGCTGGGTGTTGGTGGTCTGGTCCTGGCGCCCGCCGCTGGCGGTGTCACGCCAGTAGGCCGTGATGGGTTGGGAGGCGTCGATCGCCACGCCGGTGGGCGCGGGGGTGATGCCGTTGCCGGGGTAGAACTGGGTGCCGGCATCCACCGTCATGCCCGAATAGGGCACGCCGGCAATATGGGTCGCAACCTTGCTCTGGCTGGCGAAGTACTCCAGCGTCAGCACCGAATCCTGCGGCAGATTGAACGTGCCCTTCAGGTAACCGGTCGTGCGCTGAGATTCCGGCACCAGGTCCACCTTGCTGGTGTAGTCATAGCGGCAGGTGCCGTTGCTGCTGGCAAAGGTGTTCGGGCTGGTGCAACTGCCGGATTCCGGATTGGTCGTGTAGGTGTTGCCGTCGATCCCGGTGTAGTCGTAATTGGCCGGGAAGGTATTCCCGGAGGACTTGGTCACCCCGCGCGAGGGGATATACCCCGTCTTGCCGAACGAGCGCTGCGTGGCCTTGATGCGGTCTTGCTTTTCGACATCCAGCGAGGCGATGATGCTGTAGCCGTCGTTGGACAGATCGCCCCAGCCATAGGCCACACTGCCGTTGTAAGCGGAGCCACCCGAGTGCTGGGGAGCGTCCGCACCCAGCGTGATGCTGCCGCCGTGCATGTCCGAGCGGGTGATGAAGTTGATCACGCCGCCCACGGCGTCGGTGCCATACAGGGCCGACGCGCCGTCACGCAGCACTTCGATGCGCTCGATGACCGCGAAGGGGATGGTGTTCAGGTCGACGGCCGAGCCGTCGTAGGCATTGTTGGCCAGGCGCCGGCCATTGAGCAGCACCAGCGTCTTGTTGGCGCCCAGGCCGCGCATGTCGGCATAGGAGGCCCCCGCCGTCATCGCCCCCACCGCGCCGCTGGTGACCGAGGAGGATTGGTTGGCCGTGAGCAGCTGCATGGCCTGCTCCACCGTGGTGATGCCCTGGGCCTTGAGCGTGTCCGCCTTGATCACCGTCACCGGCACGGCGGTCTCCGCATCCACCTGCTTGAGGCTGGAACCCGTGACCGAAATACGCTGAGGCTGCTGCGCATCATCCGTGCTGGCCTGGGCCTGCGCGGATAGATTCACCAGCATCAGCAGGCCGCCAAAAGCCGCCGTCAAACTCTGACTCAACAAGGTCTGCTTGATCACTCAACTACTCCAAAAGTTAGGCCGATAGACCATTTCCCGACACCCATCCATCCAGACCCGTGTGAGGCCATGGATTGACATCTGTCAAGAGGGAGTAATTATTTTGGAGTAAACCACCGCGCAGGGCCGGTGCTTCCAGATGGCGGCCCTTTGTAAATTTACATAGCGTTGCTATATTGCATCGCAATCGCGACTGATAATTTTGTTTGTATCCAGATTATTTCTGTATAATTAATATATATTTCCGATCTTTTCCAATCATCAGCAAGGGCGTGATCGGCTGAAAATATATTTCAGGAAAATTCAGAAACAAATAACTCACCCCGACCGCATTTCAACCACGCAGCGCGACTTCAGGCGCCAGCCTGATCGCGTCATCCAGGGCTGCGCTTCGGCAAGCTGTCAGTGGTCGACCTTGCTGCGCCCGGCCTTGATCGCTCCGCGCTTGACCTTCGAATCAACCCGCCGGCGCTGCGAGCCCCAGGTGGGTCGGGTGGCGCGGCGGGCCTTGGGCTCATGCGCGGCCGCGTCCACCAGGGCCTGCAGGCGCGCCAGCGCGTCGGCCTGGTTGCGCGGCAGGCTGCGGTGCTCCTGGGCCTTGATGGTGACCACGCCGTCCTGGCCGATGCGCTGGTCCGGCCAGGCCATCAGCCGGGTCTTCAGGGCCTCGGGCAGGCTGCTGGCGCCGATGTCAAAGCGCAGCTGGGCCGCGTTGGACACCTTGTTCACGTTCTGCCCACCCGCCCCCTGCGCCCGGATGGCGGTGAACACCACCTCCGCGGGGTCGATGCGGGGCGCGCGCATGGCCGTGGCTCAACCTTCCAGCGGCTGGTCCGGCGGGGGCGGCGGGGCCTGGCGCACCTCGGCCTGGCGCTGCTCCATCTCCGAGCGCAGCTGGCGCCGCACCTTGGCATTGGCCCAGCGCCGGCGTTCTTCCTGCGTGGCGGGCTTGCGCGGCGGCACCGCCACCGGCTTGCCGTCCTCGTCCACCGCCACCATGGTGAAGAAGCAGCTGTTGGCGTGGCGCACGACCTGGGTGCGGATGTTCTCGGCCACCACCTTGATGCCGATCTCCATCGAGGAGGTACCGGTGTGGTTCACCGAGGCCAGGAAGTGCACCAGCTCGCCCACGTGGATGGGCTGGCGGAACATCACCTGGTCCACGCTGAGCGTGACCACGTAGCGGCCGGCATAGCGGCTGGCACAGGCGTAGGCCACCTGGTCGAGGAACTTGAGGATTGGTGCCGCCGTGCACATTGCCGCTGAGTTTGGCCATGTCGGGGGTCATCAGCACGGTCATCGAGAGCTGGTGCGAGGGCAGGTGTTCCATGAGGGCTTGGGCGGCCCCACGGGCCGCGTCAGAAGAAAAGAAGTCAGCCCAGCGGCAGCGGCCGGGCCGGTGGCAGCCACACCGGCTGCCCCTGGGCGTCGAGTTGCAAGACGCGCACCCGCTCACGGCCGCGGTCGATGATGAGATCCACCGCATCGCGCGCGTGGCTGGCCGTCAGGCGCGCCCACACGGCCGAGTCGGACGGGCCCGGCAGCGCCGGGGGCTGCCCCATGGGCCGCCAGTGACCGGCCTTGCCGGCCGCCGCCAGCCGCCCGGCCGGGTAATGCCACCAGCGGTGCTGTGGCACGTTGTGCCGGTCGCGCCAGCCCACGGTCATGGTCAGCCCGGCGGTGGACCATTCGCCCACAAACACCGAGGGCGCGCCATCGTCCACCTCGTCCAGCGCCAGCACACGCAGCGGGCGCAGGCGGCCTTCGGGCAGGTCCACCTGCCAGGTCTGCAGGCGGATGTCGGTGGTGGTGTGCTGCCCTCCGGAAAACCCGCTCAGATCGGGCAGCCAGGGCTGGCGCACCGAGGCATGGGCCACCACCACCCACAGCACATGCGGATGCAGCGTGCCGACCTCGGCGCTGATGATCCAGCTCGGGCGGTCCACCTCGCGGCCACAGCCGGCCAGGCCCAGCGTGCCCGCCAGGGGAGCCGAGACGATCAGCACCCGGCGTCGCATGGCCTCAGCCCAGCGTGCCGTCCACGCGCACCGGCACGCGCGGCGCCACGGCGCACATCAGCTCGTAGCCCAGGGTGCCGGCCGAGCGGGCCACCTCGTCGATGGACAGCAGGCTGTCGTGCGGGCCGCGGCCCCACAGCGTCACCTCGCTGCCCAGGCCGGCGTTGGGCACCGGCGTCAGGTCCACGCTCAGCATGTCCATCGACACGCGGCCGACAGTGCGGGTGCGCACGCCGTCCACCAGGATGGGCGTGCCGGTGGGCGCCACGCGCGGGTAGCCGTCGGCGTAGCCGCAGGCCACGATGCCGATGCGCATCGGGTGCTCGGCCACGAAGTGGCTGCCGTAGCCCACGCTGTCGCCGGGCTGCAGATTCTGGGTGGCGATGAGCTGGCTGCGCAGGGTCATGCCCGGCTGCAGGCCCCACTGGGCCGCCGCATGCTCGGGGAAGTCGGGCGAGCTGCCGTACAGCAGGATGCCGGCGCGGATCCAGTCGGCGCGCACGCCGGCCTCGGCCAGGTGGCGCAGCGTGGCCGCGCTGTTGGCCAGGCAGCGCTCGCCGGGCAGGTCCTGGGTGGCGGCGTTGAAGGCCGCCATCTGGTGGGCGATGCCGTTCTGGCCGAAGCGGTCGGCATCGGCGTCGGAGAAGTGGGTGATCAGCGTGATCTCGTCGACCTGCGGCAGCGCATTCAGCCGCGCCCAGGCCCCGCGCACCGCCGGGCCGACAAAGCCCAGCCGGTTCATGCCGGAGTTGACCTTCAGGAAGACATGGTGCGGCTGGTGCGTCTTGTGCGAGGCCAGCCAGTCGATCTGCTGGTCGCAGTGGACCACGTGCGAGATGTTCAGGCGCGAGCACAGCTCCAGGTCGCGGGCCTCGAAGCAGCCTTCGAGCAGCAGGATGGGGCCCCGCCAGCCCAGGGCGCGCACGCGCTCGGCCTCGGCCAGATCCAGCAGGGCGAAGCCATCGGCCCCGCGCAGCGCGTCGAACACGCGCTCGATGCCATGCCCGTAGGCATTGGCCTTGACCACCGCCCAGACGCGGGCGTCCGGGGCCTGGGCACGCGCCCGGTTCAGGTTGTGGTGAATGGCTTGGACATGAACCAGGGCTTCGATCGGACGGGGCATGATGACGAGTTTTCCTCTCGCCAGGGATTGTGCCAGCCGTGGCTGACAAGCCGGCCGCACACCCCGCATGCTATAAACCCGCTCGCTTTGCCAAGGAGACCTTGCGCGCCACGGCCGGGCAATGACCTTAGCGTCACCCGACACACCGCATCGCCTCGCCCCAGCATGAAAAAAGGCTTTTTCACCATCATGTCAGCGCAGTTTTTCAGCTCGCTGGCAGACAACGCATTGCTGGTCGGCGCGATCGAACTGCTGAAGACCTCCGGGGCCCCTGCCTGGCAGATCCCGGCGCTCACGCCGATGTTCGCGCTGTTCTACGTCATCCTCGCCCCCCTGGTCGGCGCCTTCGCCGACGCGGTGCCCAAGGGCAAGGTCATGCTGTACTCCAACGGCATCAAGGCCATCGGCTGTCTGATGATGCTGTTCGGCAGCCACCCGCTGCTGGCCTACGCCGTCGTCGGCCTGGGCGCGGCCTCCTACTCGCCGGCCAAGTACGGCATCCTCACCGAGCTGCTGCCGCCCTCCCAGCTGGTCAAGGCCAATGGCTGGATTGAGGGCCTGACCATCGCCTCCATCATCCTGGGCGTGCTGCTGGGCGGCCAGCTGGTGGGTCCGCGCCTGTCGCCCATCCTGCTCGGTTTCGACATGCCGCTGATCGACACCGGCGTGGACACCCCGGCCCAGGCGGCCATCGCCACCATCGTCTCGCTGTACCTGATTGCGGCCATGTTCAACCTGCGCATCCCCCGCACCGATGCGCCACTGCAACCGCTGTCGGTCAACGCACTGGAGCTCATCCGCGACTTCGGCCACTGCAACACCCGGCTGTGGAAGGACAAGCTCGGCCAGATCTCGCTGGCCACCACCACCCTGTTCTGGGGCGTCTCGGGCAATCTGCGGGTCATCGTCTTCGCCTGGGCCGCCGCCGCCCTGGGCTACAGCACCACCCAGGCCTCCAGCCTGGTGGGCGTGGTGGCCGTGGGCACGGCCGCCGGCGCGGTGGTGGCCTCGGTCTTCATGCGGCTGGACCGGGCCACCAAGGTGCTGCCCCTGGGCATCGGCATGGGCCTGCTGGTGGTGGGCCTGAACCTGGTGCACCACGCCTGGCTGGCCGTGCCCTTCCTGATCGTGCTGGGCGCGCTGGGTGGCTACCTGGTGGTGCCCATGAACGCGCTGCTGCAGCACCGCGGCCACAACCTGATGGGCGCCGGCCGTTCCATCGCGGTGCAGAACTTCAACGAGCAGACCTGCATCCTGGCCCTGGGCGCCGTCTACACCGGCATGACCCGGGTGGGCCTGACCGCCTTCACCGCCATCGCCGTCTTTGGCCTGGGCGTGGCCAGCCTGATGTGGCTGATCCGCCGCTGGCACCGGCGCAACTGCGTCGTCCACCGCGCCGAGGTGGAGCGCCTGCTGGCCATCGCCCGCAGCGACTGCCACTGAACGGGTCCGGGGCATGACCGACACCCGTTCCCACGCGGGGCGCGGCCCCGCGCTCGCGCTGCTGGCCAACGCCGCCGTCTGGGGCCTCTCGTGGTGGCCGCTGCGCCAGCTGCAGGCTCTGGGCCTGCACCCGCTGTGGGCCACCGCCCTCATCTTCGCCATCGCCGCCGCGCTGATCAGCCTGCGCTGGCGCGGCGCCTGGCCAGCCCTGCTGCGCCGCCCCCTGCTGTGGTGCATCGTGGTGGCCGCCGGCATCAACAACGCCTGCTTCAACTGGGGCATCACCGAAGGCGATGTGGTGCGGGTGGTGCTGCTGTTCTACCTGATGCCGCTGTGGACCGTGGTGCTGGCGCGCTGGGTGCTGCACGAGCGCATCAGCCGGGCCGGCCTGCTGCGGGTGGCGCTGTCGGTGGGCGGCGCGGCCCTGGTGCTGTGGCCGCGCGAAGGCCACGGCCTGCTGCAGGGCGCCCGCGCGGTGGACCTGCTGGGCGCGGTGGCCGGCTTCTTCTTCGCGGTCAACAACATCCTGCTGCGCAAGGCCAACGACCGCGACAGCGGCGCCCCCGGCCTGGCCATGTTCCTGGGCGGCCTGGTGGTGGCCCTGCCGCTGGCCGCACTGCTGCCCGGCGTGCCCACGCCACCTGCCGCAGCGCCGGGCTGGCTGGGGGCCTGCGCCGCGCTGGCCATCGTCTACGTGGGCAGCAACCTGGCCCTGCAGTACGCCGCCACCCGGCTGCCGGCCAACGCCACCTCGGTGCTGATGATCACCGAGGTGCTGTGGGCCGCCGGCAGCGCCCTGCTGCTGGGCGCCGGCAGCCTCAGCCTGCCGCTGGCACTGGGCGGCGCGCTCATCCTGGGCTCGGCCCTGCTGGCAGCGCTGCGGCCCTGAGCGGCGCCGGCGCCCCGGCACGTCACGCCCTCAAGGCGGCAGCCACAGCCCGCCATAGGCCCGGCGCAGGCGGCCCTGGGTCACCAGCGCGGCGAGCAGGCTGTTGACCGTCTGGCGGGACAGGCCGGCCAGGGCCGCCAGCTCGGCCTGGGTGGTGCGCAGGCGCTGCCAGCCCTGGGCGTCGCGCTCGCGGCCGGGCTGTTCGCGCCGCATCTGGTCCAGCGCCAGCGTCAGGCGCGCCATGGCCCCGTGGTGGCGGGCCGCAGCCAGCTGGCGCATGGTCGCGTCATGGCGGCGAGCGAACTCGGCCATCAGCGCGCGGGCAAAGCCCGGCACGCCGTCCATCAGCAGCTCGTAGGCCGCCGGCCCCAGCACCAGCAGGCGGCTGGGCCGGGTGGTGATGGCTTCGTAGGTGGCGGGCAGGCCGCTGGCGAAGGAAGCCAGGCCGAAGAGCTGCATCGGCTGGGTGTGCTCCACCACCGACACCGCCCCGTCCACCGTGCCCAGGCGAATGGCCACCTCGCCGGCCATCACGCCGTACAGCGCCGGCGTGGCCGCGCCCTGGGCGAACACCACCGCCTGCGCCGGCAGGCGCCGCAGCTGCACCCGCGGCAGCAGGGCCTGCAGCGTGGCGGCGGGCCAGGGCAGTTGGGGGAACTGGTGGCCCAGCAGCAGCGACAGATCGGTCAGGGCATCGGCAGCCATGGCCGGAATTGTCGGGCACCCGACACTTTCCGCGGCCGGGCCGCTTTACGCTGCGCGGCATGGACACGCCCACCCTTTGCAGCCCCCTGGCCGATCACCCACACGCCGCCCGCTACGAGCGCCATGGCCTGCACGAGTTTGTCGAAGAGCCGCTGTACCAGCGCCTGTGCCGGCTGACCGCGCGCCACCCGGCCGCCCTGGCCCTGCACGAGGCCCTGCCGCCCGGCCCGCTGCGCCCCACGCTGTGGCTGGCCGCGCTGCACGAGCGGGTGCTGGCCGGTGGCCCGGCCCGGCCGGACGCGCTGGCCCACTGGTACGCCAGCGTGGGCGCGCCCCGCGCGGTGGACGACCCCGCCCTGCCCGCGGCCTTCGATGCCTTCGTCACCCGCCACGCCGAAGTGCTGCGCCAGCACCTGGCCTTGCGCGGCACGCAGACCAACGAGGTGGGCCGCGGCGCGGTGCTGCGCCCGGTCCTGGCCGAGATCGCCCGCCTGAGCGGGCGCCCTCGCCTGGCCCTGTTCGACTTCGGCGCCAGCGCCGGCCTGAACCTGAACCTGGCGCACTACCGCGCCGTCTACCAGTTCGACGATGGCCGCGCCGACCTGGCGGTGGGCCCGGCGGGCGAGGCCACGCCCACCCTGCCCTGCCGCGTGCACGGCCCGCTGCCCGCCCCCCTGCTGGCCCCCGACGCCTGGACCCTGGCCGCCACGCTGGGCTGCGACCTGCAGCCGGTGAACCTGCGCGACCCGCTGGCCCGGCGCTGGTTGTCGGCCTGCCTGTGGCCGCGCGACGCCGAACGGGCCGAGCGCCTGCGCCGCGCGATGGCGCTGGCAGAGACCCACCCGCCCACCGTGCGGGCCCACACCGACGGCCTGAGCCTGCTGGCCAATTGGCTGGACCGGCTGCCGCCGGACGTGACCCCGGTGCTGTGGCACAGCTGGGTGCTGGCCTATTTCAGCCCCGGGACGCTGGCCGACTTCCGCCGCCGGGCCGAGGCCCTGGTGCGCGAACGCGGGCTGTGGTGGCTCTCCGCCGAGGACGGGCCGCGCACCCAGGCGCTGAGCGGCCTGACGCCGCCCGCCGACCCGGTGGCGGGTGAGGACCGCGCCGACCCGGCCCTGCACACCTTCTGGGTGCTCAGCGGGCCGGACGCGCGCAGCGCGGATGGCATCGGGCGCCGGCTGCTGGCCCGCACGCACCCGCACGGGCGCTGGCTGGCCTGGGCGGGGGACTGAGCGGCGGGCTCAAGGCCGAGGCACTGGGCACTGGCGGCTCAAGGCTGCAGAGCCGGCCGCTGGTGCCTCAAGGCCGCCAGGTCACCCGCGGCGCCGGGTCGGGCGCAGGCGCAGCCTGCTGCACAAAGGCCACCAGGGCGTCGGCGTCGTTGGGGCCGGTGTGGCGGTCGCGGCCCTGGCGCAGCAGGGTGAAGCCGTCGCCCCCCTCGGCCAGGAAGCTGTTGACCGCCACACGGTAGTCGCGCCCGGGCTGCACCGGCTGGCCACCCACGGTCAGGTCGCTCACATGCTGGCCCGCCGGGGCACTGGCCGTCCAGGTGTAGCGCAGGCTGGCCGAGGGCTGCAGCAGCTTGGCCTCGCCATCCGGCCGCGCCTGCTGCTCCAGCAGGGCGCGCAGCTGGGCGCCGGTCAGCGTCAGCACCACCACGTCGTTGCCGAAGGGCTGCACGGTGAACAGCGCGCCATAGCCCACGGCGCAGGGCGGCTGCTGGCCGTCGCAGAGCAGGTCGCCGCGCAGGCCGCCGGGGTTGGTCAGCGCCAGCTCGGCGCCGCCCTGGGCCGGCGCGCGGGTGGCCGCCCACTGGGCGTCGGCCACCAGGTGGCCCACGGTGCTTTCGCCATGCGGGCCACCGCGGGTGAAGTGGCCGAGCAGCCGGCCCACCGGCCGCTCGGCGATCGGCCGCACCGCCGCCACGTCGCGCGCCACCAGGGCGGCCAGGGTCGGGTCGTCGCCCTCCTGGGCCAGGGCCTCGCCCCAGGGCGCGGGCGTGGCCTGCACGATGCGCGTGCGCAGCGCCGCCGGGGTCAGGCTGTTGAGCACCGGCAGGTTGATGCTGCGGGTCTGGGCCGGCAGCGGCGCGCCGGTCTTGGCGTCCAGCACCAGATCCACCACCGACACGCCGCGGCCATAGGAGGTGGCCTGGATGATCACCCGGCCGTCGCGCTCGCAGCGGTAGCCCTGGTGGGTGTGGGCCGAGAACACCACCTGGATCTGCGGCAGCAGGCGCTGGGCGATGTCGAAGATCGGTCCATGCGCCCCGGGGCAGCTGGCATCGTTCCAGTCGGCCCGCTCGCCGGGGCTGCCCAGCTCGCCGCCCTCGTGCACCACCGCCACCAGCGTGTGGACGCCCTGGGCCTGCAGGGCGCGGGCCGCGGTGTTGATGGCCTCGGCCTCGTCGGTGAAGCGCAGGCCCCGGATGCCCGAGGGCACGACGATGCCCGGCGTGCTGCGGGTGACCGCGCCGATCACCCCCACCGGCACCCCGTGGATCTGGAAGACCGCCGAGGGTGCCAGCACCGGCCGCCCGCCCACGTCCACCACATTGGCCCCCAGCAGCGGAAAGCGCATGCCAGTGAAGGGCTGGCCGTCGGCGCAGGAACGCACCGCCTCGTCGGCCGCATCGGCCCGGCAGCCGCCGTGCATCAGGCGCTGCAACTCGGTCAGGCCGGCGTCGAACTCGTGGTTGCCCACCGCGCCCACGTCCACCCCCAGGCGGTTGGCCACGGCCACCGTGCTCTCGTGGCGGAACAGGGTGGACACCAGCGGCGCGGCGCCCACGAGGTCGCCGCTGGAAATCAGCAGGCTGTCGGGCGCGCCGGCCCGCAGGCGCTGCACCAGCCCGCCCAGGGCCGCCGCGCCGCCCACCGGCACGCTGACCGGACGGCCGGCCTGGGCCGGATCCGGCCAGGGCAGGCTCTGGCCGGCGGCCTCCAGGTGACCGTGGAAATCGTTGAAGGCAATCAGGCGCAGCGGCAGGGCCGGCCCCGCGGGCGAAGCAGCCGAAACAGCAGAAGCGGCGGCGGCGGGTGCAGCGGGTTCCGGTGCGGTCGCGCAGGCGGACAGGGCCCCCAGCAGCAAGACGGCGCCGGCCCAGGCCCGCAGCCTGTGGAAGGGGGGTGGGGTCGACATGGCCCGGCCATCATGCCAGGGCGCCCATGCCGCCGGGCCTTTGGTGGACAATCCCGGGTCCTTCCGATCCTTTCTCCAACAGAGCAGAGCGTCCATGTTCCAGCACATCGAACCCTACGGCGGCGACCCCATCCTCACGCTCAACGAGAACTTCCAGAAGGACCCGCGTCCGAACAAGATCAACCTGTCCATCGGCATCTACTTCGACGATGCCGGGCAGATCCCGGTGATGGCCGCGGTGCGCGAGGCCGAGGCCCGCATCGCCGCCCAGACCGGCCCCAAGCCCTACCTGCCGATGGAAGGCCTGCCCGCCTTCCGCACCGAGGTGCAGAAGCTGCTCTTCGGCGCCGGCCACCCGGTGCTGACCGACGGCCGCGTCGCCACCATCCAGGCCGTGGGCTCCAGCGGCGGCCTGAAGGTGGGCGCCGACTTTCTGCACCGCTGGTTCCCGCAGAGCCAGATCTGGGTCAGCGACCCCACCTGGGACAACCACAAGGCCGTCTTCGAAGGCGCGGGCGTCACCGTCCACACCTACCCCTACTACGACGCCGCCACCGGCGGCCTGCGCTTTGACGACATGCTGCACGCCCTGCGCCAGCTGCCGGCCCAGAGCGTGGTGCTGCTGCACGCCTGCTGCCACAACCCCACCGGCGTGGACCTCAGCCCCGCCCAGTGGGACGCGCTGATCCCGGTGCTGCGCGAGCGCCAGCTGCTGGCCTTCCTGGACCTGGCCTACCAGGGCTTCGGCGACAGCGTGGACGCCGACGCCTACGCCGTGCGCGCCCTGGCCGCGGCCGGCCTGTCCTTCTTCGTGGCCAACAGCTTCTCCAAGAGCCTGAGCGTCTACGGCGAGCGCTGCGGCGCGCTCAGTGTGGTCTGCCCCGATGCCCAGCAGGCCGACGTGGTGCTGGGCCAGCTCAAGGCCACCGTGCGCCGCAACTATTCCAGCCCGCCGCTGCATGCCGGCCAGCTGGTGGCCACCGTGCTGGGCACGCCCGAGCTGCACGCTCTGTGGGTGAAAGAGCTCGACGCCATGCGCGAGCGCATCCAGGCCATGCGCGCCAAGCTGCACGCCATCATCAGCGCCAAGGTGCCGGGCCGCCATTTCGACTACTTCATCACCCAGCGCGGCATGTTCAGCTACACCGGCCTCTCGCCCGCCCAGGTGGACCGCCTGCGCGAGGAGTTCGGCGTGTACCTGGTGCGCTCGGGCCGCATGTGCGTGGCCGGGCTGAACAGCGCCAACGTGGAGCGCACCGCCGAGGCCATGGCCGCCGTGCTGGCCAGCTGACATCCGGCCTCCTGGGTCTTCCCGGGGCCCCATCAAGTCACAGCTGGTAACAGCTCTGCCAGAATGGTCTCCGGGGGAGACCATGCATTTCTCGTGGCGGATCGAACATCTGGAACGTCAGAACGACTTCCAGGACCCGGCGGAGCGACAGCTCTTCCGCCAGGTGACCGTGCGGGACACGCGGTCGCTGGCCACCGCCATCCAGGGTTTCGGCTGGACGGTGTGGCTGGTGTCGGTGCTGCTGCGGCACCCGTCCGAGCTGAACATGACCGCGGTGGTGATCGCCGGGCTGTGCATGCCCGTGGCCATGGCGCTGACCTGGTCCACCCGCGGGCCGGTGACCAACGGCCTGGCCCGCTGCCTCTACATCGTCTTCCTCGCCCTGGGCCTGAAGGTCGACATCCTGATCACCAGCTCGCCCGTGTTCTGGGTGCTGCCGCTGGGGGCCGCCATCACCGTGGGCATGTCGCCCATCTACACCGGCTTGGTGTCCTACACGGTCAGCGCGGCGGCCGTCTGGGGCATTCTGCTGCTGGGCCTGTTCGAGCCCCTGCTGCGCGCCAACGACGCCGACTGGGTGCTGCTCTTCCTGCTCTCGGTGATGGCGCTGGGGGTCACGCTCAACCTGCTGTTCCGCCACGAGCGCAAGCGCATCTTCCTGAGCCAGCGCGAGCTGGCCCGGCTGGCCTTCCGCGACGGGCTGACCGGCCTGCACAACCGCCGCAGCTTCATGCTGGCGGTGGGCGAGCACCTGCAGCGCCAGCCCGGCAGCGGCCATCTGATGCTGGTGGACGTGGACGACTTCAAGCAGGTCAACGACCGCCACGGCCACGAGACCGGCGACCAGGTGCTCAGCGCGGTGGCCCAGGCCATCGCCCGTTGCGCCGAGCCCCAGGTGTGCGGCCGGCTGGGCGGCGAGGAATTCGGCGTGCTGCTCACCGATGGCAGCGACCCCGAAGCCTTCGGCCGCCGCCTGTGCGAAACGGTGGCCGGCCTGAGCGCCGCCGGCCTGCACATCACCATCAGCGCGGGCATCGCCGCCTTCCGGGCCGACGAGCCGATCAGCGCCACCTTCCGCACCGCCGACGAGGCGCTCTACCGCGCCAAGCGCCTGGGCAAGAACCGCAGCCTGCTGGCCGAGCCCGCGTCAGGCCCCTCTTAAGGCGGGCTTCATCCCCCCTGGCGACCATGCCGACCATCGTTCATTCCGAGGTCCGACATGGTTTCCCTGATCCGACAACACGGTGCGGCCGCCCTCATGGCCGCGCTGCTGGGCGGCCTGAGCACCGCCGCCCTGGCCGCCACCCCCGCTGAGCTGCTGGCCGGCTACAGCGCCGAAGCCGGCGTGCGCGCCGAGCCCGCCCGCGGCCAGGCCTTCTTCACCCAGCGGCACGGCCAGGAATGGGCCTGCGCCAGCTGCCACACCGCCCAGCCCACCCAGGCCGGCAAGCACGCCGTCACCGGCAAGAGCATCGCCCCCATGGCCCCGGCAGTGAACGCCGAGCGCTTCACCGACCTGGCCAAGACGGAAAAGTGGTTCCGCCGCAACTGCAAGGACGTGGTCGGCCGCGAATGCCAGGCCAACGAAAAGGCCGACGTGCTGGCCTGGCTCATGACGCTGAAGTGAGGCCGCGATGAAGACCCCCCTTCTGCCCATCCTGCCCCTGATGGCCGCCCTGGCCCTGCTGGCCAGCCCCCTGCACGCCGAGGAAGAAGAGCACGGCGAACACGGCCGCAGCGCCCGCGTGCCCGCCCTGCCCCAGTACCAGGCCGAATGCAGCGCCTGCCACGTGGCCTTCCCGGCCAGCGGCCTGCCCGCGGCCTCCTGGGCCCGGCTGATGCAGAACCTGCCCCAACACTTCGGCACCGATGCGTCGCTGGACCCGGCCACCACCCGGCAGATCAGCCAATGGCTGCAGGCCAACGCCGCCACCGGCCGCCGCGCCCAGGACACCCCGCCCGAGGACCGCATCACCCGCAGCGCCTGGTTCGTGCGCGAGCACCACGAGATCAGCGCGGCCACCTGGCAGCGCGCGGCCATCGGCAAGGCGTCCAACTGCGCGGCCTGCCACACCGGCGCGCCCCAGGGCCGCTTCAGCGAACACGACGTGCGCATCCCGCGCTGAGGAACAAGCATGACCACGATGAACCCCGGCGCCGCCCCGGCCGAGGCCTCGGCCCCCGAGACCCACGAGACCGTCCTCGCCCCCGTGAAGGTGTGGGACTGGCCGGTGCGCGTCTTCCACTGGCTGGCCGTGGCCTGCTTTGCCGGCGCCTGGCTCACCGCTGAAAGTGAGCGCCTGCACCTCATCCACATCAGCTGCGGCTACACCCTGGCCGGCCTGGTGGCCTTCCGCGTGGTGTGGGGCCTGCTGGACACCGGCCACGCCCGCTTCGCCAACTTCGTGCGCAGCCCGGCCGCCGCCTGGCGCTACGTCACCTCGCTGCTGGGCGATCGGCCGCTGCACTACACCGGCCACAACCCGGCCGGCGCGCTGGCCATCGTCGCGCTGCTGGGGCTCATCGCCCTGACGGTGGGCCTGGGCTGGGCCACCGAAACCGAGCGCCTGCCCGGCTGGCTGGACGAGGGCCACGAACTGGCCGCCAACGCCCTGATGGCCCTGGTGGTGGTGCACCTGGTGGGCGTGGCCGTGGGCAGCCTGCGCCACCGTGAGAACCTGCCCCGTGCCATGCTCACCGGCCTCAAGCGCGGCCTGCCGGGCGAAGGCATCCGCCGCCAGCACGGCTGGCTGGGCGCCCTGGTCTTGATCTGCGCCCTGGGCTTCTGGGCCTGGCAATGGCACAGTGCACCGGTGAGCACCGGCCAGGGCGCAGCCCTGGTGGGTGGCGAGCGTGACCACGACAACGACGACGACTGAGCCCACGAGCCCCCATGCGCATCCTGCTGGCTGAAGACGACCCCCTGCTGGGCGATGGCCTGCGCGCCGGCCTGCGCCAGCAGGGCTTTCTGGTGGACTGGGTGCGCGACGGCCAGGCCGCCGAGCGCGAGCTGCGCAGCGGTGTGTACAACGCCGCCGTGCTGGACCTGGGCCTGCCCCTGTGCGACGGCATGGACGTGCTGGCCCAGGTGCGCCGCGCCGGCACCGCCATCCCGGTGCTGGTGCTGACCGCCCGCGACGCCGTGAGCGACCGCATCCGCGGCCTGGACGCCGGGGCCGACGACTACGTGGTCAAGCCGGTGGACCTGCTGGAGCTGGGCGCCCGCCTGCGCGCCCTGGTGCGCCGGGCCCACGGCCAGCCGCAGGAACAGCTGACCGCCGGCGACGTGGCCCTGGACCCGGCCAGCCGCAGCGTCACCCTGGCGGGCGAACCCGTCGCCCTCTCCGCCCGCGAATTCGACCTGCTGCAGACCCTGATGCTCAACGCCGGCCGCGTGCTCAGCCGCGAGCAGCTGGAACAGCACCTCTACAGCTGGGGCCAGGAGGTGGAAAGCAACGCGGTGGAGGTCTATGTGCACCACCTGCGGCGCAAGCTGCGGCCCGAGCTCATCGTCACCGTGCGCGGCGTGGGCTACATGCTGCCCCGGCCCGCATGAGCCGGGTGGCGCGCCCCGTCTCGCTGCAGCGCCGGCTGATGCTCAGCGTCACCGGTGCGGTGGCGCTGCTGTGGCTGCTGACCGCCTGGGTGACCTACAACGAAACCCGCCACGAACTGGAAGAGCTGCTGGACGCCCACCTGGCCCAGGTGGCCGGACTGCTGGTGAGCCAGGCCGGCCATGGCGAGGTCGACGCCCACGACCTGGACGCCGCCGAGGCGGATGCCCGTGACGACGACGCGGACACCGACGATCAGGGCAGCGACCACGGGCGCGTGGACACCCCCACCCTGCACCGCCACGCCCAGCGCGTGGCCTTCCAGGTCTGGCAGGACGGCCAGCTGCGCATGCGCTCGCCCACCGCCCCGCTCACCCCGCTGACCGAGCTGCGCCACGGCTTTGAAACCCGCGCGCTGGACGGTGAACCCTGGCGCCTCTTTGCCACCCAGGGCCGCGGCCGCGGCGTGCAGGTCTATGTGGCCGAGCGCATGAGCTCACGCGCCGACATCCTGCAAGGCATGCTGGTGGGCCTGATGAGCCCGCTGGCCCTGGCCCTGCCGCTCATCGCCCTGGCCGTGTGGTGGGCCGTGCGCCGCGGCCTGCGCCCGCTGGGCCAGCTGGGCCAGACCCTGGCCGGCCGCCAGCCGGGCGATCTGTCGCCCGTGGTGCTGCCCGGCGCCACCCCACCGGCCGAGCTGCTGCCCGTGCTGCAAAACCTCAACGACCTGCTGGCCCGCATCGGTGCCCTGCTGGACAGCGAACGCCGCTTCACCGCCGACGCCGCCCACGAGCTGCGCACCCCCATTGCCGCCATCCGCGCCCAGGCCCAGGTGGCCCTGGCCGCCAGTGAAGACGCCGAACGCCGCCACGCCCTGCAAGCCACCCTGCAAGGCTGCGACCGCGCCAGCCACCTGGTGCAGCAGCTGCTCACCCTGTCACGGCTGGAAGCCGCCGACACCGCCGCCCCCACCCCCGGCACCCCGCCGGTGGACCTGGCCGCCCTGGCCCGCGCCGTGGTGGGCGAACTGGCCCCCGAGGCCGTGGCCCGGCAGCAAACCCTGTCGCTGGACGCCCCGGCCCAGCTGCTGCTGGCCCTGCCCCAGCCCGGCCACGACACCCTGCTGCGGGTGCTGCTGCGCAACCTGGTGGACAACGCCCTGCGCTACAGCCCCGAAGGCGCCCAGGTGCAGGTGCGCCTGAGCCAGGACGCCCAAGGCATCCTGCTGGCCGTGGACGACAGCGGCCCCGGCCTGAAAGACGCCGAACTTGCCCGCCTGGGCGAGCGCTTCTTCCGCAAACTGGGCACCGGCCGCAGCGGCAGCGGCCTGGGCTGGTCCATCGTGCGGCGCATTGCCGCTGTCCAGCGGGCCCAGGTGCAGGTGGGGCGTTCGGCCCCGCTGGGGGGGCTGGGGTTGCAGGTGCGTTGGCCCACCGAGCCCGGCGCCTGAGCGCGGACAGCTTGCATGCCGGCCATGAAAAACGTAAGCGGCCAGCCGTCCCGTCTTGACGCGTCCCCGTGGATCAAGGCCCGTTGACTTCGTCGGTGATCTCGTCGTGTTCGAAGAAGCGCCCCACCGCACGGTCGAGGCGCTTGAGCAGCGCGTTCAACGACTCGCCATCGCGGCGCACGAGCATCGCCATCGCGTTGTGGCCGTCGTCTGCGGTCGCCGTACATTCGATGGAGCCCATCGGGCCGATGCCCAAGCTGCCACCGTTGTCGATGAGTGCATCGAGGTTCTTCATGCTGCGACCTTTGGTGCGGCATCGCAGGGCCGCCATCGATGCGGCAGCAACTCGTCGAGCCGATGGTTCGGATGTGCGAGCAGCCGTTCGAGGACATCGCGCAGGTAGGCCCAGGGATCGTGCCCATGCATCTTGGCCGACT
>NZ_BADL01000160.1 GCF_000333615.1 Ideonella sp. B508-1
GGCGCGCGTCCGCAGGTCCAGCTGGCTGATCTGGCCGTTGCGGTAGCGGATGTCCGACAGCGCGGTGGCGCGGCGGGCCGAGGCCACGGCCTGGCCCAGCACGTCGGCCTGGGCCTGCAGCAGCCCCAGGCCGCTGAGCTGGTCTTCCACCTCGCGCAGCGCGGTCAGCACCTGCTGGCGGTAGCCGGCCAGCGCGATCTGGGCCTCGCCCCCGGCGCGCTCTTCCTGCGCCTGGCGCTGGCCGCCGTCGAAGATCGGCATGGACAGCAGCGTGCCGAGGGACCAGGCCCGGGCCGACCAGCGGAACACATCGCCCAGGTCGGTGGAGGCATAGCCGCCGCTGGCCGTCAGGCTCAGGTCCGGCAGCCAGGCCGATTGCGCCACGCCCAGCCGGGCCTGGGCGGCCATCAGGCTGCGCTGGGCCGCGGCCACGTCGGGCCGGCGCGCCAGCATGGCGCTGGGCAGGCCGGCCGGCACCGCGGGCGGGCGGGCGGTCCAGTCCTGCGTCGGGTCCGCCAGGGCAAAGCCGCTGGCCGATTCGCCCAGCAGCACGGCCAGCGCGTTCTCCTGCGCGGCGCGCTGGCGGTCCAGGGCCAGGGCGTCGGCCTCGGTGCTGGCCACCTCGGTGCGCAGGCGCTGCACGTCCAGCTCGCCCAGGTCGCCCGCGGCCAGCCGGCGCTCGGACAGGCGCAGGGTGTCGCGGTAGGCGTCCAGGGTTTCGCGGACCAGGCGGCGCTCGGCGTCGCTCTCGCGCAGCGCGAAATAGGCCTGCGCCACCTGGGCCTGCACCATCAGCCGGGTGCTCTGCAGCAGGGCCTCGCTGGCCTGCGCGTCCAGCGCCGCGGCCTGGCTGCCCAGGCTCAGGCGGCCGAACAGGTCGGTCTCCCAGGCCAGGTTCAGGCCGGGCGTGGCCTGGTTGATGACGGGCGCCGGGGTCACACCCGCGTTCTGGTTGGTGCCACGGGCCACGCCCAGGCTGGCACCCAGCTGCGGCAGGCGCTGGGCATCGGCCTGGCGCAGGCCGGCGCGGGCCTGCTGCAGCCGGGCCGCGGCCACTTGCAGATCGGTGTTGCGGGCCTGGGCCCGTTGCATCAGATCGTCCAGCACCGGGTCGTGGAAGACCGCCCACCAGGCGCCGCGCTCGGCGCCGTCGGCCGGCGGCACCACCGCCCAGTGGCCTTCGGGGGCGGCGGCCGGTGTGCTCTTGAAGGCGGCCGGCGTGGCCGGCAGGGCGGACAGGTCCGGCGCCGGGGCGCTGGCGCAACCGGCCAGCACCAGGGCGGCCAGCAGGGGCGCCAGCGACAGACGCGGGGGGTGGGCAAGGGAAGACGTCATCGCGTGCTCCAGTTCAGGTTCAGTCATGCAGACCCCGCGGGGCGGCCGGGTGCGGCGGCAGGGCCGCGCCCCCCGGGGCCATGTCGGGCTCCAGCAGCGGCTCCACGTCGTGCGGCACCTCGCCGTGCTGCTTGAGCGGGCGGTTGCCGGCCAGGCGGCGCAGCAGCACGTAGAAGACCGGGGTCAGGAAGATGCCGAAGGCGGTCACGCCGATCATCCCGGCGAACACGGCCACCCCCATGGCGTGGCGCATCTCGGCGCCGGCGCCACGGGCCAGCACCAGGGGCAGCACGCCCATGATGAAGGCCATGGAGGTCATCAGGATGGGGCGCAGCCGCAGGCGGCTGGCCTCGATGGCGACCTGCACCGGCGAGCGGCCG
>NZ_BADL01000159.1 GCF_000333615.1 Ideonella sp. B508-1
AGGAGGACTGGGCCACCTTGAGCGCACCGGAACGCCTTCGGCTGCAGCGCGCCCGTCAGCAGGACGGCGTGGCCCTGGGCCTGAGCAGCCACAGCGTCTGGGAACTGGCCCGCGCGGCCGGCCTGCGGCCGAGCTACATCGCCTGCGGCCCCGTGTGGCCCACCACCACCAAGACCATGCCCTGGCGACCGCAGGGCCTGGACAACCTGGCCTGGTGGGCCGCCCTGTCACCGGCGCCAGTGGTGGCCATCGGCGGTGTGCTGCAGCCGGACCAGGCGCGCATGACGGCCGCGGCCGGCGCCAGCGCGGTGTGCCTGGTGCGCGGCCTGGTCGGCGCCACGCCGCCAACCCTGCAGGCCTGGCAGCGCGCTTGGCGGGACGGCCGACAGGCCCGCGCGGACGGTGAGGCCGCCCCCGCGCCGGACTGGCCCCATCCCAGCCTGGCGCGAACGCCCTGAGTCGCCCCGCGCACAGCCCCCCGCGCGCGGAACACCCCCGGCCGGTCCAGGCATTCGCACGGCTGCGATAAGCTGGCCTCCAAGCCTCGCCCCGGGGCCGAAGGACCTGCGCCGTGCCCCAACCGACCGAGATGCCCACCCCCACGCCCGCCCCGGCAGGGCCCTCCCCGCAGGCCGCTCTGGCCAGCCGCGCCATCGGCGCGATGTTCTTCAGCGTGTTCGGCAGTCTGTGGATCGTTCTCGGGCTGGCCATCGCCCTGGCGCAGCCGCCCGTCTGGGTCTGGCTGCTGCCCGCGCTGCCGGGACTGGCCCTGCTGGGGCGGGCCCTGTCGGTCCACCGGCACCACCGCGACGCTCTGCGCGCACTGGAGGCGCAGCCCGAAGCGAAACAGCGCGCCCAGCGCTTCCACTGGATCAACGCCGGCCAGTGGATCGCCATCTTCGTGCTGGGCAACGCCCTGAAGTGGCTGGGGCTGGGCGCCTGGTTCCTCCCCATGGTGATCGCGGTGGTGGGCCTGCACTTCCTGCCGCTGGCCGGGCTGTTCCGCTACCGCCCCCACCTGCTGACCGGCCTGGCCCTGGTCGGCCTGGCCATCCTGGCCCCGCTGGCCACCGGCCGTCCCGACAACGCCTGGGGCCCCCTGGGCGCCGGCCTGATCCTGTGGGCCAGCGCCGCCTGGGCGCTCTCACCCTGGGCCGTGCGGCCAGCGACGCCCGGCACGGCCTGAACCCGTGCACCGCCGGAGCCCATCGGCGACACTGCGCGCCATGGCCCACCACGACACCCTGCTGTTCGACCTGGACGGCACGCTGAGCGACCCTGCGGTGGGGATCTGCCGCAGCATCAACCACGCCCTGGCCCGCTTCGGCCACGCCGAAATCGACCCCGCCGGGATCTCGGCCTGGATCGGCCCGCCGCTGGAGCAGTCCTTCCGGCAGATCACCGGCGTGCAGGACGACGCCCATGTGCGCGCGCTGATCAGCGCCTACCGCGAACGCTACGGCGACATCGGCTATGCCGAGAACACGCTGTACCCCGGCATCCCCGAGGCCCTGCAGGCCCTGCGCGAGGCGGGCCTGCCCCTGGGCCTGTGCACGTCCAAACGGGCAGACTTCGCGCAGCGCATCCTGGCGCTTTTCGGCCTGCAGGACCACTTCGGCTTCGTCAGCGGGGGCGACATCGGCCGCGAGAAGTGGCAGCAGATCGCCGAGCTGAAGGCCCAGGGGCGGGTGGGCCCGCAGGCGCTGATGGTGGGCGACCGCGCCGTGGACATCACCGCCGCCCACCGCAATGGCCTGGCCGCGGCCGGCGTGCTCTGGGGCCATGGCTCGCGGGAGGAACTGCAGGCGCAGCGCCCCCGGCATGTGTTCACCGACCCGGACGAGCTGGTCCGGGTGCTGCTGGCAGACTGAGCCCCATGGACTTCTCTGCCCTGCCCCTGCTCACCCCCCGCCTGCGGCTGCGCCCCGTCCAGGCGCGCGATGCGACCGATCTGTTCGCCATCTTCTCGGACCCGCAGACCATGCGCTACTGGAGCAGCCCGCCCTGGACGACGCTGGACCAGGCCCAGGCGATGATCGCCGGGGACACGGCCGCGCTGGCCAGCGGCGAGGCCCTGCGCCTGGGGCTGGAGCGCCTGGCCGATGGCCGGGTGATCGGTGTGTGCTCGCTGTTCAATCTCTCCGGCCAGAACCGCCGCGCCGAGATCGGCTACGCCCTGGCCCGCGACGCCTGGGGGCAAGGCTGGATGGACGAGGCCCTGCGCGCCCTGGTGGCCCAGGCCTTCGGGCCCTGGGGCCTGCACCGGCTGGAGGCCGACATCGACCCCCGCAACACCGCCTCGGCCCGTTCGCTGCAGCGCCTGGGCTTCCAGGAAGAGGGGCGGCTGCGCGAGCGCTGGATCGTGGCCGGCGAGGTCTCCGACAGCGGCCTGTGGGGGCTGCTGGCGCGCGACTGGGCCGCCCGCCCCTGAGGCCGAGCCCCCCGCTGGCACCGTCCCCTGATCTGGTTACACTTCGGACGTCCCATGACTGAGCCGTTGTCGTCCCCCGCCAGCCGCTACCGCCTGCAAGACCTGCTGGGGCAGGGCGGAGCGGGTCAGGTGCGGGCGGCCTGGGACACCTGGCTGGACCGCCCGGTGGCCATCAAGACCGTGCCGCGCCAGAGCGGCATGGACGGCTGGCGCGAGGCGCGCCTGACGGCCCGCCTGCGCCACCCCGCCTTCGTGGCGGTGCACGAGGCCTGGGACGATGGCGAGCAGGTGCACATCGTGATGGAGCAGGTGCACGGCCCCACCCTCAAGCAATGGCTGCTGGACCACGGCCATGCGCCGGTGACCGAGGCCTGCGACTGGATGCGCCAACTGGCCGAAGCCCTGGCCGAAGCCCATGCGCAAGGCCTGCTGCACGGCGACCTGAAGCCCTCCAACCTGATGCTGGAGGAGCCCGCCACCGACGGCCTCACCCCCTCGGACGCCAGCCGCACCTCGGTCCGCACCCGGCTGCGCGTGCTGGACCTGGGCATCGCCCGGCGCATCGACCCGCTGGCCACCCAGAGCCAGGCCGCGCCCGGCCCATACGCGGGCACGCTGGCCTACATGGCACCGGAGCAGCTGCGCGGCGAGGCCCCCACCCCGGCCAGCGATCTCTACAGCCTGGGCCTGATCCTGCTGCAGTGCCTGCTGGGCCACTTGGGCGAGGACGGTCCGCCCAGCCTGGCCCAGGCCTGGCGGCGGCTGCAGGGCGACTGGCCGGACTGGGCGCTGCGCGACGCGCAGGACCGCGCACGCGCGCAGCAATGGCCCGCCGGGCTGCACCCGCTGCTGAGCGCGCTGCTGGCCGCCGACCCGGCCCGCCGGCCGGCCGGCATGGAGGCGGTGGCCCAGACCCTGGCGCAGGTGATGAGCCAACCCCCGGCCGGCACGCTGCCCACGGCGACGGCGGTGGCGCCGTCCGGCCCCACCCCCACCCGGCGCCGGCTCTGGGTCGCCGCCCTGGGCGGCCTGCTGGTGCTGGCGGCGGGCGGCACGTTCTGGTGGGTGCGCGGCCCGGGGGCCGCCCCCACGGCCGCCCAGCAGCTGGCCGATCTGCAACAGGCCGAGGCCTGGATCAACGAGTTCGACGATGCCGACGCGCTGAACCGCGCCGTGGCCGCGCTGGAGCGGCTGACCGAGCAGGCCCCGCAGAGCGCCCCGGCCGCGGCCCTGCGCAGCCTGGCCCTGAGCCTGCGGCACTGGCAGCGCACCGGGGAAGACCCGGCCGGCGATCTGCGCCAGGCCGGCCTCTGGGCCGACAAGGCCCTGGCCCTGGACAACCAGCTGGCCCGCGCCCACCTGGCCAAGGCCCTGCTGCTGAACCAGCAAAAGCGTGGCGAAGAGGCCCTGGCCCAGTTCGACCAGGCCCGGCTGCTGGACCCGCAGGACGTGCTGGTCGTGGCCTGGTATGCCACCCAGCTCAACAGCATGGGCCGCTTCGACCAGGCCCAGGCCCTGCTGGAGCCCGCGCTGGCCGCCCACCCGCTGGCCTCCCCCCTGCTGGACGAATGGGGCACGCTCAAGTTCCGACGCGGTGACTACGTCGGGGCCGAGGCCGCCTACCGGCAGAGCCTGGCCGCGCGGCCCACCGACAGCGTGGCGGCCTTCAGCCTCAGCGGCATGCTGATGATGCAGCAGCGCCTGGACGATGCGCAGAGCGTGCTGCAGCAGGCCCTGCGCGTGCGGCCACATTACAAGCTCTACCAGAACCTGGGCAGCGTGCTGGCCCTGCGTGAACGCTGGCCCGAAGCGGCCGAGGCCACCCGCCAGGCCCTGGCCCGCTGGCCGCGCAGCTACCCGGATGCCGACGCCCATGCCAATCTGGCGGAGGCCCTGATGCACCTGCCGGGTCAGGATGCCGAAGCCCGCGCGGCCTGGTCGCGCGCGCTCGACAGCGCCCGCAAGCAGACCACCGCCTACCCGGACAACCCGAACTGGGTGATGCGCCGTGGCATCTACGCCGCCCGTGCGGGGCGCGCAACGGAAGCCCTGGACGCCTCGATGCGGGCGGTGAACCTGGCCCCCAAGGACCCGGAGGTGCTTTACTACGCCGCCCTGACCCAGGCCCTGGTCGGCACGCCCGTGGAGGGACAGCGCCTGTTGCGCGCCGCGCTGAGCAACGGTTTTCCGGTGGAAATGGCCGCACAGGAGCCAGCGCTCACGCCCTGGCTGGCCACCGCACAGGCCGGTGCTCGTTGAGCGCCTGACGGCGCAAAGACCTCAATATCCCCGGGCTTGCTCCGAAATCCCTCCTGCGGCCGCCGTGGCCACCAAGGAGTGACAACACATGAGCAATTCCACCTACCTTTTGCGGGTCAGTTTCGATGCCGATCAGCTGGGCAATCAGCTGGTCTGGGCCATTGTCGATGGCGAGCCGGACCAACCCAATGCCTTTCAGCGCACCGGCTGGGCGGCCGGCGGCCTGCAGTTCGCGCAGGGGGACACCCTGGGCTTCGAGGTCGTGGGCTATGGCAACCCGACCACCTTCGCCGGCTTCGCCATCACCGACGCCACGCTGATCACCCTGCCGGCGCCCTATGTGCGCCCGCTGTTCTCGCCCTCGCCCTTCGACTGCGACCAGGCCACCTTCGACCTGGACGACTTCAACCCGACCAGCTGCGTCGTGGCCCAGAACCTGAAGATCTGCAGCGCCCACTCGCCCGAGATCCTGACGGTGGTCGAACCCGCGGGCATCTGGAAGTTCTCCTTCGTCGTGACCGTGCAGATCACCCGCATGGACGGCGGTGTGGAAACACGGGTCTTCAGCTTCGACCCGATGATCGCCGTGGGCAAGGACTGGCCCTGAGCCCAGCCCCCTCTCGCCGGCTCAGCCCAGCGCCAACTCGTAGCGGCCGGGCCACTCGCCGGCCCGCACGCTGATCACGGCCTGCCGGTCGGACAGCACCAGCGTGGCCGTGGTGTGCCCGCCGATGACCGCCACCACGGTGTAGCAGGCGTCCGCTTCATTCGGCGGCGGCTTGTCGGACCAGGGCAGGCGCAAGGTGCCGTGGGGCGGCAGACGGGCCAGCACCTGCTCGCCCTGGGTCACGAGAACATGCACAAGGTGCGCGGTGGTGTTGCACAGGGTGAGGGCACACATGCGAAGTGACATGGCTGGAGGGCGTTGGGCGGATGGCCTTCCCCTTCAAACACCGTGCCAGGCCGCCGACACCGATCCGCGGCCCTTTGGGGCCCATTTGCGGGAGAAAATGGCGGTATTGACGCGCCATCGCTTCGATTGACGCGTCAATCCCCCCTCTGACATGTCACACCCCACGCTGCCGCCGCCCCTGTCGTCCGACATGACGCAGACCTTCACCGAAGCCGGTGTGGGTCTGCAGGCCGCGCCGGCCTGGGTGCTGACCGTGATCTGGCACCCGGACCTGCGACGCATCGGCGAGCAGGCGGTGCTGAGCCCGGACACGCCGCTGGCCCTCAACCGCTACCAGCCGCTGTTCTCGCCCCTGCAGGCCGCGGCCGGCTGGGCCCAGCCACTGCTGCACGCCAGCATCTCTCGCGCCAGTCTGACCTTGAAGTTAGGGGGTGACGGCCTGACGCTGAGCCCCGAGGACGAGCGGGTGCGGGCCGAGTGGCAGGGCCAGCCCCTGACCGGCCCGCGCACCGTGCCTCTGCCCGTGGAGGGCGACAGCGGCGTGATCCAGCTGGGCAAGCGGGTGCTGCTGTGCCTGCACCGCACCCACCAGCTGCCGGTCACCGACAACCCGCTGCTGCTGGGCGTCAGCTCGGCCATGGAGGGCCTGCGCCGCCAGGTGGCGCGGGTGGCCGCGGCGGCGCTGCCGGTGCTGGTGCGCGGTGAATCCGGCACCGGCAAGGAACGCGTGGCCCAGTCGCTGCACCAGCTCAGCCCCTGGTCCCAAGGCCCCTGGGTCACCGTCAACATGGCCACCCTCAGCGAGGGCCTGGCCCCGGCCGAGCTGTTCGGGGCCGCCCGCGGGGCCTACACCGGCGCCCAGGTGGCCCGCACCGGCCTGTGGGCCCAGGCCGATGGCGGCAGCCTCTTCCTGGACGAGATCGGCGACTGCCCGCCCACCGTTCAGCCCATGCTGCTGCGGGTGATCGAGAGCGGCGAGTTCCGCCCCCTGGGCGCGGCCCAGCCGCTGCGCAGCCGGGCCCGGCTGATCGCTGCCACCGACCGGCCGCTGGAGACCAGCGGCTTCAACCTGCCGCTGCTGCGGCGCCTGCAGACCTTCACCCTCTTCACCCCCAGCCTGCGCAGCCGCCGCGAGGACCTGGGCGTGCTGGCCCGCCAGGCCTGGCTGGACACCGGTGCCACACCGGACGACCTGGCCGAGATGCCCACCGAGTTGGCCCGCGCACTGTGCCTGCACGACTGGCCAGGCAATGTGCGCCAGCTCGAACAGGCCATGCGCCGCCTGGCCCTGGACCGCGCCGCCGGGCTCTGGCCCTCGGTGGAGGCCCTGCTGGGCGAGCCGCTGCGCCTGCCGCCGAACCCGGCGCCCGCCCGCCCGCCCGCGATGCCCCCGCCGCCCGCGGCCGCGGTCCTGGCCGCGGCCGACGACACCGAGCCCGGCCTTCCCCCCGCCGGCGCCCTGGCCGCGCCGCGCGCGCGCCAGAGCACCGCCGGCATCGACCGGACGATGCTGCTGCAGGCGCTGGATGCCCACGGCTGGCAGCTGAAGGAGGCGGCCGAGGCCCTGGGCATCTCCCGCCCATCCATCTACAACCTGATGGCCCGCTGGCTGGACACGCCGCCCGCCGAGAGTCTGGGGGCCGAGCAGCTCGGCCCGCTGCTGGCCCAGCCGGGCATCACCCTGGCCGCGATGGCGCGCCAGCTGCAAGTCCCGCGCGAGGCCCTGCGCCGCCGGCTGCGGGCCCTGGGCCTGCCGCGGCCACCGGACGATGCGGGCGTCGATGACCCCTCCGACGGCGACGCCGACGCGATGGAATAAACCGCGCGCCCGCCGTGTTCATGCAGGACCCGACACTCTTTTGCGAGGCCCTGCCATGAGGCACTCCCCCCTGCCTGCCCTGACCGTCCTGTCCAGCCTGTGCACCCTGGGCGCCTGCCTGCTGCTGCCCCTCGGGGCCCGTGCCGGCACGCCGGCCGCCCCCGCCATGGCCATGGACGGCGTGCTGGTCGATGCCGGCCACATGACCCTCTACACCTTCGACCAGGACAGCGCCGGCAGCGGCAAGAGCAGCTGCAACGGCCCCTGCGCCGCCAACTGGCCGCCCCTGCTGGCCCCGGCCGGCGCCGCCGCCCAGGGCGACTGGACGCTGGTGATGCGCGAGGACGGCACGGCCCAATGGGCCTACATGGGCCGCCCGCTCTACCGCTGGGCCAAGGACCAGAAGCCCGGCGACCGCACGGGCGATGGCGTCAAGGGCGTCTGGCACCTGGCCAAGCCCTGAGCCGACCGATGGACGAGCTGCGCCCCGAGGCCATGGTGCCGCTGCTGCCGCGGCTGCGGCGGCACGCCCGGCTGCTGACGGGCCAGGCCGCCCGCGCCGACGACCTGGTACAGGACACGGTGGAGCGCGCCTGCCGCAAGTGGGCGCTGTTCAGCCCCCGCGGCGCCATGCCGGCGGCCCTGCTGGCCTGGCTGCTCACCCTGATGCACCACCTCTACCTGAACGGCCTGCGCGATGGCCGCGAGCACCTGATGGAACCCTGGGACGAGGACCAGGGCCCGGCATTGCTGCAGTCCGACCCCACCCCGGCCCTGGGCCATGCGCTGGACCTGCAGCGGGCCCTGGCCCGGCTGACGCCGGCCGCGCGCGAGGTGCTGCTGCTGGTGACGGTGGAGGAATACAGCTACCGCGAGACCGCCGACATCCTGGACCTGCCCATCGGCACCGTGATGTCGCGCCTGGCCCGCGCCCGCGAGCAGCTGCGCCAGCACCTGGACCCGACCGCGCCCCGGCAGGCGCCCCACACCCCACCGCTGCGGGTGGTGAAGTGAGCCCCATGGACACCGAGCACCCCGACGATCTGACGCTGCAGGCCTTTGCCGACGGCGAGCTGCCCCCCGCGCAGGCGGCCGCCGTGGCCGACTGGCTGCAGCAGCACCCCGCCGAGGCGGCCCGTGTGATGGGCTGGCAGGCCCAGCGCGCCCAGCTGCAGGCCCTGGGCCGCGAATGGCTGGACGAGCCCCTGCCGGAACGCCTGCGGGCCGCGGTGCAGCCCGAGGTTCCGCCCGCCCGGCCGCCCCGGTGGCGCGGCTTCGCCCGCTCACCCTGGCCGATGGCCTTGGCCGCCAGCCTGACGCTGGTGCTGGGCGCGGGCAGTGGCTGGTGGGCGCGCGGCCAGTGGCCGGATGCCCCGAAGCCGCCGGGCTCGGTGGCCGCGGCCCCGGCCTATGTGCAGGACGCGGCCATCGCCCATGCCGTCTTCACCCCCGAGCAGCGCCACCCGGTGGAGGTGGGCGCGGGCGAGCAGGCCCACCTGCTGCAGTGGCTCTCGCGCCGGCTGGGCACGCCGCTGCACACGCCGGATTTCAGCGCCCAGGGCTTTGCGCTGGTGGGCGGCCGCCTGCTGCCCGCCGGGGCGGGCGAGGCCACGCCCCCGGCCCGCGCCCAGTTCATGTACCAGGACGCGCAGGGCGTGCGGCTGACGCTGTATGTCTCCGTGCTGCCGCCGGGCCCACCGGTGCCGGCCGGCTTCGGGCAGGCGCAAAGCGGCGAGACACGCAGCTTCTACTGGCGCGAGAACCGGCTGGGCTATGCCCTGAGCGGCCCGGTCAGCCAGCCCCGGCTGGACGCCCTGGCCGAGCAGGCCTACCGACAGCTGGCCCCGTCCCCCGGGTTGGCGCCCCCCTGACGGCGGCCCGCGCAGCGGTGACAATGCGGCATCTTCCGCACCGCCGTTTCCCAAGAGGCTGCCCATGCGTCGTCTGTTCGCCCTGTTCGCCCTGTTCGCCCTGCTGCTGGCCACCCTGGCCCGCGCCGCCACCCCCGCCCCGCCCTACGACGAGCAGGCCGACGCCCATGCCGCCGTGCAGCAGGCCCTGGCCCAGGCCAAGGCCGCCCATGTGCCGGTGCTGCTGATCCTGGGGGCAAACTGGTGCGGCGACTGCCGGGCCCTGGACCAAGCCATGCACAGCGAGACCAATGCCAAGCTGCTGGCCGCCAAGTTCAAGGTGGTCAAGGTGGACGTGGGCAACTTCGACCACAACCTGGACATCGCGGCCGCCTACGGCAACCCGATCAAGAAGGGCATCCCGGCCGCCGTGGTGCTCTCGCCCGACAACCAGGTGCTCTACGCCACCCAGGGCGGCGAGCTGGCCAATGCCCGGCGCATGAGCGAGACCGGCATCACCGAGTTCTTCGAACGCGTCAGCGGCGCCCACTGAGGCACCCGCCCCCTCGCGATGGCTGCCCGTTCCCGCTCGCTGTTCCTGCCGCTGGCCCTGATCGCCGTCGGCGCCTATTTCCTGCTGGCCCGCCTGGGCTGGCTGCCCTCGCTGCACCAGTGGGTACAGCACTGGTGGCCCCTGGGCCTGATCGCGCTGGGACTGCTGCTGCTCCTGCGCCGGCTGAGCTGACCCCCTCGGAGCCCCGCCCATGCTGATGCAGCTGCTGCGCCACGTGCACTACAAGTCCGTCGGGATGGCGATGATGGTCACCCTGCTGCTCGATGGCCTGAGCGGCATCCTGCTGACCCTCTTCATGGGCCGCAAGGCCCTGACGCCCGGCGCCGACCACGCCGACCTGCAGCAGGCCTTCGAGGCCGTGGTGCAGGAACCCAGCTACCTGGGCGCCTCGCTGCTGCTGGGCTCGGCCACCACGGTGCTGGGTGGCTACCTGGCCGCACGCATGGCGGGCCGACTGCCCTACCTGAATGCCGCGGCCTACGGCGCATTGGGTCTGATCCTGATGCTGTTGATGGGCTCGTCCGACAGCCCGTGGTGGTTCACCCTGTTCGGGCTGCTGAGCACCGTGCCGCTGGCCCTGGTGGGTGGCCATGCGGCCAGGCAGCAAGGCGGCGCGGACGCCGGGTCGGCGCCCGGCGCCTGAAGCCGCCCGGTCGGTGGACGCGGGCGGCCCCGCGCCATCGCCGGTTCAGCGCTGGGTCTTCACCCCGCGGTAGATGCGCGCCACGCCCTGGTATTCCAGGGTGTCGGTGTACAGGCTCGATCCGGTGATCAGGTCCATCACGCCGTCGCCGGTGACGTCGCTGACCTCCAGATTGATGCCCACCTCGTCGCGCGAGTCCTTCTTGCCATACACCTTGTAGATGTTCGTGGTGTCCAGGCCGGTGGGGCTGCCATGGTAGATCCAGATGCCGCCCGGGAAGGGCTCGGTGGGATCGGCCGGACGGGCGACATCCGCGGTGCCCACCACCAGATCAGGCCGGCCATCGCCATCGACATCGCGGCCCCCCAACATGGTCATGCCCAGGTAGAGCATCTTGGTGCTGTTGGCCTCCAGGATCTGGGTGCGCCCGGAGGCAGCGATGCCATTGGCCGAGCCATAGAACACCGCGATCAGGCCGGAGTTCTTGAAGTTCTTACGGTAAGACGGGGCCGCCACCGCCACGTCGGGGTAGCCGTCGCCGTCCACATCGCCCAGCACCGCCACGCTCTCGCCAAAGCCGTCGAGGTCGGCCAGCTCCACTGGGGACAGCAGGGTCTCGGCCTGGGTGTTGGCGTAACCGCTGGTGCTGCCACGGTAGATCCAGGCCATGCCGGGAATGCCGCCCACCGGGCTGACGGCGCCCACCAGGATGTCGGGAATGCCGTCGCCGTTGGTGTCACCCACCTCGAAGATGCGGCCGAAATAGGTCCAGGGCGCTGCGCCGGTCAGCGTGGACACCGGGGTGGGTGCCAGGCCGCTGGCCGAACCCTTGTAGATGGAGATGGTCCCCAGATTGCCGTTGGCGCCCATGGCCGAGACGGCGATGTCGGCATAGCCATCGTGGTTGAAGTCCCCCAGCGCGCGGATCTTCCAGCCGAAGAAAGAATTGCTCGACGGCCCCTCCAGCACCTGCGAGGGCGTGGCCGGCAGGCCCTTGGCCGACCCCAGGAAGACCAGCACGGCGCCGTTGTAGGGCACAGCCCCGGACTGGTTGTAGGCGCCGACCACCAGGTCCGGCCAGCCGTCACCGTTCACGTCGGCCACCACCGGCGACGAGCCGACCTGGGACCAGTCCATCGTGCCCTCGTAGCGCCAGGCCGCCGTCTTGGCCGGGCCCTTGCGACTGCCATAGAAGAGCTCGATGGCGCCGCGCTGCGTGCCCTGGCTGGCCGAGCTGCTCACCAACAGGTCCTTGAAGCCGTCCTTGTTGAAATCGCCTTGGGCGTTGATCACGCCACCGAACTGTGCATCGGCAACCGTGCCTTCCTGCACCCAGTCGGGCTGATGGGTCAGCATCGATGCCTGCGCCCCTCCCGCGGCCGCCAGCATGGCCAGCGCCAACGCCACACGCCCGGCCTTGTTCACATCCAACTGCATGTCCTCACTCCTCGTGTTGCCGCGACGGCCGGCCCTGCGGGACCTGTGCTCACCGTTCGCTGTGCGGTGATTGGAGTGCAGAAGCACCGCCGCGAGGCTGGCGGATTCATGACATGACAGAAGCACGACAGGCCCGGAACCGCCGCGGGCCACGACACGCACCAGGGCTGTTCAGTCCGGCGCCGAAAAGTGGCGCGCCGCCAGCCAGCCGCACTGGAAGCGGGAGCGCGCATTGAGCTGGGTGGACAGGGCGTGGATGCGGCGCAGCAGGGTGCGCTCGGAGATGCCCAGGATGCCGGCCATCTGCTTGTCGTTGGTGCCGGCGGCCAGCAGGGTCACCAGGGCATGCAGGTCCTTGTCGACCGGATCGGCCGCCCCGGACGCGCCCTCGGGCGGCTCGGCCTCCAGGGCCGGCACCGCCTGGGCCCACAGCACCTCGAACAGCTGCCACAGGGCTTCCAGCGCCGCGGTGGGCCCCAGGCGCAGGGCCGGGCCGGTCGGGTCCTCCAGGCGCAGCGGGATCAGGCCGGCGCGCCGGTCGGCCAGCACCATCTTGAAGGGCAGGGCCGCATGCACGCGGACCTCGTCGCCCACCGCCCGGGCCTGGCGCACGGCCTGCGGCCACCCCGGCCACTGCAGCAGCTCCGGCACGACCAGGGTGCGGTAGCGCACGCCGCGCTGGCGCGCCTGTTCGCGGGCGGCCTCCATCGCATCCGGCGCGGAGACGATGAAGGGCGGACACAGCATGCTCAGCAGCTCCTGGCGCGCCATCTGGTGCATCTGCAGGTAGGCCGGCAGCTGCGACTCGGCGTCGGCCGGGATGATCTGCAGCGCGTCGGCATCGGCGATGGCGCCGCCGCGCATCAGGTCGCGCTGCAGCTCGGGCAGCACCTGGCGGGCCTGGTTGAGCTCGACCTGGCGCTCCATCAGCAACAGCTCCACCGCCACCTCGGGGGCGGTGGCAAACCAGGCCAGCCCCTCGGGCCCCTCGCTGCGCACCAGGCCACGGGCCTTCATCTGGCCCAGCAGGGCTTGCACCTCGGGCAGGGGCTGCGCACAGCGCTCGGCCAGGGCCTCGGGCGAGGCCGCCGGGCCGCGCAGCAGGGCGCGGTAGAGGGCCTCGGCGGGCGCAGCCAGGCCCAGGGCCGCCATGGTCATCGGGGCGGAGGTATGGCTCATGGGACGACGGGCTCGGGGTCGGAGGGCGGGAGGGGTCTGGATGCGGGTGCAGATGCGGGTGCAGATGCGTCCGGCAGGGTCAGCCGGAAGGTCGAACCCCCGCCCTGCCCCTGGGCATCGGCCAACGTGCTCTGCACCGCGATGTGCCCGCCCATGGCCTGCACCAGCAGCTGCGACAGCGCCAGGCCCAGGCCCACGCCGGCCACCGGCCCGCGCTCGCGCCCCAGGCGGTTGAAGGGCTGGAAGAGCTCGGCCATGCGCTCGGGGGCAATGCCCAGTCCGGTGTCGGCCACGGCGATGGCCCAGCCGCCACCGTCGCGGGCCACGCCCACGGTGACCTGGCCCTGCGGCCGGTTGTACTTGATGGCGTTGCCCAGCAGGTTCAGCAGCACCTGGCGCAGGCGGCGTGGGTCGGCCTGCAGCTGCGCGCCCTCGGGCACCGCCGGCCAGTGCATGGCCACGCCCGCGGCCTCGGCCTGGGGCTGCACCAGGGCCTGCACCTCGCCCAGCAGCGGCGCCAAGGCGATCGGCTCAAGGCGCACCTGCAGCCGCCCGGCCTCGACCAGGGAGAGGTCCAGCAGGTCGTCGATCAGGGCCTGCAGGTGCCGGCCCGCCTGCTGCACATGGGCCAGGCGGCGCTGCTGGACCTCGGGCAGCGGGTGATCGGCATCGGTGGCCATCAGTTCGGTGAAGCTGAGCACCGCATGCAGCGGCGTGCGCAGCTCGTGGCTCACACGGGACAGGAACTGGGTCTTGGCCGCATTGGCCGCCTGGGCCAGGGCCCGCTCCTGGCGGGCCTCCTCCAGCGCCAGCAGCGGCGTGGCGTCGGTCTGGGTGCCCAGCATGCGCAGCGGCCGGCCCTGGGCATCGCGCTCCACCACGCGGCCACGCTCCTCGATCCAACGCCAGCGGCCATCGGCCGCCTTGGCCCGGTAACGGCACTGGTACAGCGGCACCTCGCCGCGGGCATGGGCCTGGTAGGCCGCCTCAGCGGACGCAGCGTCTTCGGGGTGGATCAGGCGGTCCCAGTCGGCCTGAGTGTGGCCCAGGGCGTCCGGGGCATAGCCCAGCATCAGCGCGCCCTCGTCGATGTCGCCCAGCACGTCGGTGCGCAGGTCCCATTCCCAGACGTAGGTGCCGGCCTCGCGGATGGCCGCCTGGACCAGGGCCAGCGAGGCGGGAGAACGTGGGTCCTGCGTTTCCAGCAGGGTCGCCAGCAACTCGGCGGCGGTCTCGATCAGGGGGTCGAGCGTGCGCAGCAGGGCGTCGCGGTCCGCCGGCACTGGCTGCGGGTCGAGCCAGAGCTGCCCCACGGCCAGGCCGGTCCGAGTCAGGGCCAAACACCAGCCCCCGGCCTGCAAGGCCTCGCGCCGGGCACCGGGGCCGCCGAACCAGCAGGCGGCCGGATCGCCGCCAGCGGCCAGCAGGGCCACGGGGCGCCCCGCGGCCAGGGCCAGGGAGCGCGCCACCCGCCGCAGCGCATGGGACGGATCCTGCCTGCGCAGGTGGTCCAGCAGGGCCGTCTGCGCTTCACGCCAGACGAATGCCAGATCCGCCGGCGCGGTCGTCACGTCAGTGACCGTGCGCGATCTTCTCGCCGGCCTTCAGGCGGTAGACGGTGCCGCAGTACGGGCACTTGCCCTCGCCCTCGTGGCTCAGGTCCACATAGACCTTGGGGTGGTTGCTCCACAGGGTCATCTTGGGGTTGGGGCAGAAGACCACGCCGGGACCCTGCAGGTCCTGGGCGGTGACTTCGACGACGGCGGGGGCCTGGGTGGCGGTGTTGGCGCTCATGGGGTCAAACCTCGGGATGTCGGACGGAAGGGAGAACCTGCAACGCTCAGACCAGGGTCAGCCAGTGGGCGTACTTGGGGTTGCGGCCATTGACGATGTCGAAGAAGGCGGTCTGCACCTTCTCGGTGATCGGGCCGCGCGCACCGCTGCCGATCTGCACGCGGTCGAGTTCACGGATCGGGGTCACTTCCGCGGCGGTGCCGGTGAAGAAGGCCTCGTCGGCGATGTAGACCTCGTCGCGGGTGATGCGCTTTTCCACCAGCTTGATGCCCAGGTCCTGGCAGATGTGGAAGATGGTGTTGCGGGTGATGCCGTTGAGGGCACCGGCCGACAGGTCGGGGGTGTAGATCACGCCGTCCTTGACGATGAAGACGTTCTCGCCCGAGCCTTCGGAGACGAAACCGGCGGCGTCCAGCAGCAGGGCCTCGTCGTAGCCGTCGTCGGTGGCTTCGGTGTTGGCCAGGATGGAGTTGGTGTAGTTGGACACCGTCTTGGCCTGCGTCATCGTGATATTAACGTGGTGGCGGGTGTAGCTGCTGGTCTTGACGCGGATGCCCTTGGCCATGCCGTCCTCGCCCAGGTAGGCGCCCCAGGCCCAGGCCGCCACCATCAGGTGCACGGTGTTGCCCTTGGGCGAGACGCCCAGCTTCTCGGAGCCCAGCCAGGTCAGCGGGCGCAGGTAGCAGCTCTCCAGCGCATTGGCCTTGACCACCGCCTTCTGGGCCTCCTCGGCCTGCTCGATGCTGAACGGGACCTTCATGCGCAGGATCTTGGCGCTGTTGAACAGGCGCTGGGTGTGCTCGCGCAGGCGGAAGATGGCCGTGCCCTTGTCGGTCTTGTAGGCCCGCACGCCCTCGAAGGCGCCGCAGCCGTAGTGCAGCGTGTGGGTCAGCACGTGGACCTTGGCGTCGCGCCAGTCCACCAGCTCGCCGTCCATCCAGATCTTGCCGTCGCGGTCATCGAGGCCCATGGGGTGTTCCTTGTCGTTGGGAGATGCAGTGAGATCGTCGATTTTACGGGGCCGGGCTCAGCGTGGCTGCGGGTCGCCAGGGGCGTCCTGCACGGCGTCCCAGCCATAGGCCCGCTCCACCTTGGCCACCCGCAGCTCGTAGTGGCTGTACCAGTGGGCCCGGCCTTCGTCGCGGGCGGCGGCGTGCTCGGTCTCGCGCCGCCAGGCGGCGATGGCCTCCAGGCTCTGCCAGTACGAGACGGTGATGCCCAGGCCGTCCTCGCCGCGGGCGCTCTCGGCGCCCAGGTAGCCTGGCTGCTGCTGCGCCAGCGCCACCATGCGCTCGGCCATGGCGCCGTAGCCTGCGTCCACGTCGGTGCGCTGGCTGGTGAAGATGACCGCGTAGTAGGGCGGCGTCGGACGGGGGGCAAAGCTCATCGGACAGGTTCTCGTCGCGACTTCAGTCCAGCGTGCGCAGCAGGGCGATGGCCTCGTCGATGCGCTCCACCGGGTGGATGGTCAGGCCCTCGATGGGCTTTTTGGGCGCGTTGGCCTTGGGCACCACCGCCACGCTGAAGCCCAGCTTGGCGGCTTCCTTCAGACGCTCCTGGCCGCGCGGGGCGGGCCGCACCTCGCCGGCCAGGCCCACCTCGCCGAAGGCGATGAAGCCACGCGGCAGCGGCTTGCCGCGCAGGCTGCTCTGGATGGCCATCAGCACGGCCAGGTCGGCCGCCGGCTCGGAGATGCGCACCCCGCCCACCGCGTTGACGAACACGTCCTGGTCGGCGCAGGCCACGCCAGCATGGCGGTGCAGCACCGCCAGCAGCATGGCCAGGCGGTCGCGCTCCAGGCCCACCGACAGGCGCCGCGGGCTGGGCCCGCCGGCATCGACCAGGGCCTGGATCTCCACCAGCAGCGGGCGGGTGCCCTCCAGCGTCACCAGCACACAGGAGCCGGGCACCGGCTCGGAATGGGTGGACAGGAAGATGGCGCTGGGGTTGGACACGCCGCGCAGGCCGCGCTCGGTCATCGCGAAGACGCCGATCTCGTTGACCGCCCCGAAGCGGTTCTTGAAGGCCCGCACCAGGCGGAAGCTGCTGTGGGTGTCGCCCTCGAAATACAGCACCGTGTCGACGATGTGCTCCAGCACCCGCGGGCCGGCCAGCGCGCCCTCCTTGGTCACATGGCCCACCAGCACCATGGCGCAGCCGCCGCCCTTGGCGGTGCGGGTGAGCTGGGCCGCGCATTCGCGCACCTGGGCCACCGAGCCCGGCGCGCTGCTGAGCTGGTCCGAATAGACGGTCTGGATCGAGTCGATCACGCAGAAGGCGGGCCGTTCGGACGCGATGGTGGCCAGGATCTTCTCCAGGTTGATCTCGGCCAGCACCCTCACCGCGGCGCCGGAAAGATCCAGCCGCTGGGCGCGCAGCGCCACCTGGGCGGTCGATTCCTCGCCCGTCACGTACAGCACCGGCAGCTGGCGCGAGAGCGCATCGACCGCCTGCAACAGCAGCGTGGACTTGCCGATGCCCGGATCGCCGCCGATCAGCACCACCCCGCCTTCGACGATGCCGCCGCCCAGCACCCGGTCGAGCTCCTCGATGCCGGTGGGCGTGCGGGCCACATCGCCGGCCTCGATCTCCGAGAGCGTGACCACCGGCTGCGACTGGGCCAGGGCCTGAAAGCGGTTCTTGCCGGCGGACGGAGCGTCGGCCACCGTCTCCTCCAGCGTGTTCCAGGCCTTGCAGTGCGGGCACTGGCCCATCCAGCGGGGGCTGCTGCCGCCGCATTCGCTGCAGGTGTAGACGGTCTTGGGCTTGGACATGGACGGATTGTGGCCCGGCGTGACGGATCTGACAGCGCGGCCCGCCACGGCGCGTTCATTGACCGACGTCAATCGGCGCCCCCCTGACAAACGATGACCCCCCAAGCAGAATTCGCCTGAGACCAAGGGGTCCACAGCCGGTCAACGGCGGGTATTGGCATCGAACAGGACGGCAACAGGCCGCAGCAGGGGCGTGCGCAGCAACTTCACCACGTCGGCCGCTCAGGCCGGGCCGGACCGGGGAACCCCTGTCGACGCCGCCGGTCCGCTGAAGCTCCAGCGCCTGACCCTGGCCCCGCTGCTGGCCGGCCACCTGCTGGCCGCGAGCCTGGTGCTGGGCATGGCCGGCTATGCCCTGCGCGTCAGCCACGACACCTATGCACGCCAGGCCGAGGTCCAGGTCTTCAGCCGGGCGGCCGACCTGCGCCAGACGGTGACGGCCGACCTGCAGCGCATCGACCTGGCCATGCGCCATGTGGCCCTGGCCAATCTGCGCGACGCCGTCGATGCGGAGACCCGCCGCCGCCTGATCGACGAATCCCTGCGCGAGCACATGGCCCTGGTGCCCGAGGTGGCCCATCTCCGCCAGACCGACGCCCAGGGCGTGGTGCGCAACCAGGGCTCGGACCCGAGCACGCTGGGCCAGAGCCTGGCCCACGAGGCCATCTTTCTGCAGGCCCAGGAACAGGTCGGCAGCGGCCTGCTGATCGGCGAACCCCGCCTGGACCCATCCAGCGGCCGCTGGACGCTGGCCCTGGCCCGCCGGGTCGAGGACCGCGCCGGGCACTTCCAGGGCATGGTGATTGGCGAGCTGGACCTGGCCCACTTCGACCAGCTCTGCCGCCGCTACGCCCTGGCGCCCTCGGACTCGCTGAGCCTGCGCTCCACGGCCATGACCCTGCTGAGCCGCCACACCGGGCGCAACGGCCAGGCCCAGCCCCTGGGCACGCGCCGCATCGCGCCCTCCTTCGCCGAGGCCCTCCAGGCCTCGCCCGAGCAAGGGGTGTTCCGCGCCCACAACGTGGTCGACGGGGTGGACCGCATCAACGCCTACACCACCGCCAGCCCCTTTCCGCTGATGGCCATTGCCGGCGTCAGCGCCGACGAGGCCATGCAGCCCTGGCAGCCGGTGGCCTGGCGCATCGGGGGCCTGGCGGCGCTGGCCACGGCTGCGGTGCTGGCCAGTGCCTGGTTCACGCTGCGCTCCTGGCGCCTGCAGAACCACAGCATGCGCCGCCTCGACGAGGCCGGCCGCCTCACCCGGGTGCTGCTGACCGCGGCGGCCGACGCGGTGCATGTGCTGGACCGCGACGGGCGGCTGGTGGAGATGAGCGACTCCTTCGCCCAGATGCTGGGCTGGTCACGCGAGGCCCTGATGGGCCGGCACGTCAGCACCTGGGACTGCGCGGACGACGCCCAGACACTGGACCGACGCATCGAGGACTTCCCGCTGGGCAAGCGGCAAAGCTTCCACACCCGGCACCGCCGCGCCGACGGCGGCGTGATCGACGTGGAGATCTCCTGCGTGGCCCTGATGCTCGATGGCCGCTGGCTGCTGTACTGCGCCTCGCGCGACATCACCCGCCGGCTTGAGCTGGAGGCCGAGCAGACCGCCATGCTGGACAACGAGGTGGTGGGCATCCTGCGTCTGCGCGACCACCAGATGGTCTGGGCCAACCGGGCCATCTTCCGCATGTTCGGCCTGCCCGAGGGCGCCTCGCTGGACGAGCTCCACCCGCGGCTGAGCCCGGAGTCGATGGACCTGCCCGAGCGCCTGGAGGCCCGCCGCGGCGACCTGCTGGCCGGCCGGCCGGTGCGGGCCCAGCTGCACCTGCAGCGCCTGGACGGCAGCCCGATCTGGATCGACATCCAGGGCGCGCGGCTGTCCGACGACGCCCGCGACACCCTGTGGGTGCTGGCCGACATCAGCGCGCTCAAGCGCTACCAGGACGAGATCGAGCACCTGGCCATGCACGACGCCCTGACCGGCCTGCCCAACCGCCGCCTGCTGGAAGACCGGCTGCGCCAGGGCCTGGCCCTGAGCCGGCGCGACGGCCAGCCCCTGGCGGTGGCCTACATCGACCTGGACGGTTTCAAGGGCGTCAACGACCGGCTGGGCCATGCGGCGGGCGACCTGCTGCTGCAGGACGCGGCCCAGCGCATCCTCGAGGGCGTGCGCGAACACGACACCGTCTGCCGCATGGGCGGCGACGAGTTCGTGCTGCTGCTGCCGACGCTCAAGCAGGAGGACGAGGCCGTGCACATCGTGCAGCGGGTGCTGCACTCGCTGCGCCGGCCCTACGGCCTGGGCAGCGAGGGCGCGGTGCACGTCACGGCCAGCGCCGGTCTGGCCCTGTACCCGCACGATGCCCACGATGGCGAGGCCCTGCTGCGCCTGGCCGATGCCGCCCTCTACCAGGCCAAGGCAGCCGGCCGCAACCAGCTCCACCGCTGGGGCATGTCCGAGGCCCGGCAGGACCAGCCGCCCCCGGGGCCGGCGCCGGGCCCCACCTCTCTGGAGCAGCCGACCGGCCGCTGAAGCCTCCCCGGCCGGCCTACACTCTCAGGCCCTGCCCTGCGGACCGACCTGCACCATGGACTTCTCGACCTGGCTTCCCTTCTTCCTGGCCACCGTGGCCATCAGCCTTTCGCCCGGCCCGGGTGCCATCGCCGCCATGGGCGCCGGCCTGAACCATGGCTTCCGCCAGGGGCAGCGCATCGCCTTCGGCCTGGCGCTGGGCGTCATCACCCAGCTGCTGGTGGTGGGCGTGGGCCTGGGCGCCCTGCTGGCCACCTCCGAGCGGGCCTTCGCCCTGGTCAAGTGGGCCGGCGCGGCCTACCTGGTGTGGCTGGGCATCCAGGCCTGGCGCTCCCCGGCCACGCCCATCGCCTCGGCCGATGCCCAGGCCGCCGAGGGTCATGCCCGCTCGCTGCTGCTGCGCGGCTGGACCGTCAATGCGCTCAACCCCAAGGGCACGGTCTTCCTGCTGGCGGTGATGCCGCAGTTCCTGGACACCACGCGCCCGCTGCCCCTGCAGTACCTGGCCATCGGCGCCACCTTCGCGGTGGTGGAGTTCTGCGTGATGACCGGCTATGTGGGCCTGGCCAGCAAGGTGCTGGGCCTGTTGCGCAGCCCGCGCCAGATTCGCTGGATGAACCGCAGCTTCGGCAGCCTGTTCATCACGGCCGGCGTGGTGCTGGCCACCTTCAAGCGCGCGGCCTGAGGCGGAGCCCGCGATGTTCCTGCGCCGCCGCCCACGGGGTGAAGAAACCCAGGCCGACACCGGCCCCAACCCCTACCGCCCCACCACCCGGCGCCAGCGCCTGGTGATCCTCGCCATCACCACTGCCGTGGTGGTGACGCTGTGGATGCTGCTGATCGAGCGGCCGGGCTGGAAGGTTCAGCCGATTCCCGGCAGCCCGCTGGCGCCCTGCCGCGCCGGCCAGACCACCGACTGCGTGGGCGGCCAGGCCAATGTGCTGCTGATCCCGGCCACCCCGGCGCCAGGGCCCAGCGGCGCTTCCGCCGCCCGCTGAGCTCGCCCCGACAGCGATCAATCGAGCACCTGTTCGGCATCGACGATGCCGACCCCCTGCAGCTGGCCCAGCCAGTGGTCGAACCAGGGCTTGTGCGAGGCGCCGACAATGCTCAGGACGCGCGCGCCAGGGTGCTCCCGGAAGGTCTCGCGGATGTTCGCCACCATGCGGAGGTTGCGAATTTCCCAGCCGGCCACCCACCACTGCGGATAGCGCTGCGGCGACGGATAGCGCATGGCGGGGGCCACATTCGACTGCGCCAGCCGCCGCAGCACGTCGGGCCGGTTCAACTGGCGGTACATCGGCAGCAGATCCGGGGCGTGCTTGAGCGCCTCGGTCTGTTCCTCGTCCTGCCGGGCCTGGGGGCTCTGGTCTTTCCAGGCGGTCTGCAACTGGTTCCAGAAGATCTTCTCCTCCTCGCCCTCGACCTCGATGAAATCACCCGTGTGGTTGTCGATCGCATGGACGCGCTCCAACCCCAGTTGCGCAGCCAGACGGGCGCCGATCAGCAGACTCTCGTCCTTTTGCCGGGTGAGTTGCTCCAGCTGAGCCACCAATGCGGCATCCAGCGTGTCGCCCTCCTTGCGCTCCCCTGGCGGCAGACGCAGCCACTGCACCAGCGCCGAGGGCGTGTCCCCAGAGGCCAGAAAAAGGGCCGCCAGGGCACGGCGCTGCGCGGCGGAAGGCTGGGCGGGCCAGGTCTTGAGCGTCTTCTCCACGGCCTGCAGCGCGGCCGGGATGTCGAGCCCGGTGGCGGCTTTCGCGGCCTCGGTCCGGGAGCAGTTGTAGCCCTCCCCATACTTTTCAGGCCGGCGCTTGACGAGGTCGCACTCGGCAGGCGGCTGCAGCTCGACGGTGATGACGTCCGGCTTGAAGCCCGCCAGCCGGCGCATCAGGCCGTCCAGCGCCTTGGCGTCAAAGTCGGCAGGCAGGTAACGCAGGTGCGCGGTGGCCAGCACCAGCACCTGGGCGCGCGGCCCCACCATGCCCTGGTCCAGGCCCGCAAGGGGATCGTCGGCCAGGGCGTGCAGGGGAAGCGCCAGGGTGAGCGGGATGAGGCAGCGAGACAGGCGGTCGCACAGGGGGCGCATCGATCGAATCTCCGGAGGGTGACCGCGGGATTCTTTCAAGGGGGCCCCGCCATGCGCCCCTTGATGCGACGGGCGGCAGGTGCAGAGGCACAGGCCGCGGATGCGACCGACCAGGCGCTCAGGGTGTCGATGGGTTCAGGGCGCCGCGCTGGCCACCGCAGCCGGCGCGGCGGTGGCATCCCAGCCGCCGCCCAGCGCGCGGATCAGCGCCACCGTGGACTGGAACTGCGCGCCCTGCACCTGCACCGCCTGGCGCAGGCTGCGCAGCTCGCTGCGGCGCGCGTCCAGCAGGTCCAGCTGGCTGATCTGGCCGTGC
>NZ_BADL01000158.1 GCF_000333615.1 Ideonella sp. B508-1
TGCCCTTCATCCCGCTGACCGCCAAGCGCCGCACCGGCATCGTCTCGCGCGGGGGCTCCATCCTGGCCAAGTGGTGCATCACGCATCACCAGGAGAACTTCCTCTACACCCACTTCGCCGAGATCTGCGAGATCCTGCGGGCCTACGACGTGAGCTTCTCGCTGGGCGACGGCCTGCGCCCGGGCTCGCTGAGCGACGCCAACGACGAGGCCCAGTTCGCCGAGCTGCGCACCCTGGGCGAGCTGACACAGATCGCCTGGCAGCACGAGGTGCAGACCATGATCGAGGGCCCGGGCCATGTGCCGATGCACCTGATCCAGGCCAACATGGACGAGCAGTTGAAGCACTGCCACGGCGCGCCCTTCTACACCCTGGGCCCGCTGACCATCGACATCGCCCCCGGTTACGACCACATCGCCAGCGCGGTGGGCGCGGCCATGATCGGCTGGATGGGCACGGCCATGCTCTGCTACGTCACGCCCAAGGAGCACCTGGGCCTGCCCGACCGCGAGGACGTCAAGCAGGGCCTGATCGCCTACAAGATCGCGGCCCACGCGGCGGACGTGGCCAAGGGCCACCCCGGCGCCCGCGCCCACGACGACGCGATGAGCCAGGCCCGCTTCGAGTTCCGCTGGGAGGACCAGTTCAACCTGGGCCTGGACCCGGACACCGCGCGCAGCTTCCACGACGAGACCCTGCCCAAGGACGCGGCCAAGCAGGCCCATTTCTGCTCCATGTGCGGGCCCAAGTTCTGCTCGATGAAGATCAGCCAGGACGTGCGCCAGTTCAGTGCCGAGCAGCAGGCCGCGGCCGAAGAAGGCATGGCCGCCAAGTCGGCCGAGTTCAAGGCCGCCGGCGGCGCGCTCTACATCCCCATCCAGCCGGAAGCCTGAGATGGCGAGCTCATCGCGACCCCATGCCGGCATTGCCGGCGCCGGCGTGCTGGGCCGGCTGCTGGCCTGGCGCCTGGCCCACGCGGGCTGGCGCGTCAGCGTGGTGGACCCCGCGCCCGACGCCCTGGCCCCGGCCCGCGGCAGCCTGTTTCACGCACCCCATGCCGCCGGCTTCACCGCCGCCGGCATGCTCAGCCCGCTGGCCGAGCTGGACCAGGCCGAACCCGACGTGGCCGCGCTGGGCTGGCGCTCGCTGGACCTGTGGCAGGCCATCGCCCGGCGGCTGCCGGCGCGCGCCGACGCGCCGCAAGGCCTGGTGCGCCGCCAGGACAGCCTGCTGCTGGCCCACCCCAGCGACCTGGGCGCGGCCCAGCGGGTGTTGGCCCGGCTGGAAGCCGCCCGCGCACAGGACCCGGCCTGGCCCGCCGCCCAACCGCTGGACGCCGAGGCCCTGCAGGCCCTGGAGCCCGCCCTGGCCCCGCGGCTGTGGGGCTGGCGCCTGCCCGGCGAAGGCCAGGTGCTGGGCCCGGCCCTGCTGGAGGCCCTGGCCGCCGACGCGCCCGGCGTGACCTGGCACTGGGGCCGGCGGGTGAGCGAGGTGTCCCCTCACCGCTTGACGCTGGACGAGGGGCAGACGCTGACGGTGGACCTGGCCATCGACGCCCGTGGGCTGGGCGCCCGACCGGAGAACCCAGCCCAGGCTCATCCCATGAGCCCATCGGACCCGCGGCCCACCTTGCGCGGTGTGCGCGGCGAGGTGGTCTGGCTGCACGCCCCTGGCGTGCCGCTGCAGCGCCCGCTGCGCCTGCTGCACCCGCGCCACCGGGTCTACCTGGTGCCGCGGCCGGGCGACCTGGTGCTGCTGGGCGCCAGCGAGCTCGACAGTGAGGACCGCTCGCCCGTGAGCCTGCGCAGCGCGGTGGAGCTGATGGCCGCGGCGCACAGCGTCATCCCCGAGCTGGCCGAGGCCCGCATCGTCCACCTGGAGGCCAATCTGCGCCCGGCCCTGCCGGACCACCGGCCCTGGGTGCAACACGCCCCCGGCTGGCTGGCCATCAACGGCCTGTTCCGCCACGGCTGGCTGCTGGCTCCGGCGCTGGTGGAGCAGGCCCTGACCGAACTCGGCCTGCCCACCCTCGCGCACCATCAGGAGGCCGCCCATGCCTGAGTCCACGCCCACCGTGTCCCTCAACGGCGAACCGCGCCCCTGGCGGCCCGGCCTGAGCCTGGCCGACCTGCTGGCCGCCGAGGGCCTGGCGCCCGAGGCCGTGGCCAGCGCGGTCAACGCCACCTTCGTGCCCCGCTCCCAGCGCGCGGCCACCCTGCTGCAACCGGGCGACGAGATCGCTCTTTTCCAAGCCATCGTCGGAGGCTGATGCCCATGTCCCTCGACACGCTCGATTCCCCCTGGACCGTTTATGGCGTGCCGCTGCGCAGCCGCCTGCTGCTGGGCACCGCCGGCTACCCCTCGCCCGAGGTGCTGACCCGCGCCCTGGCCGCCAGCGGCGCCCAGGTGCTGACCGTGGGCCTCAAGCGCACCCTGGCCGGCGGCGACAACGGCTTCGTCGCCGGCCTGCGCGCCCACCTGCGCGAGCACGGCGGCCACCTGCTGCCCAACACCGCCGGCTGCCGCAGCGCGCGCGAGGCCATCGCCCTGGCCCGCATGGCGCGCGAGCTCTATGACACCGCCTGGATCAAGCTGGAGGTGGTGGGCGACGAGCACACCCTGCAGCCCGACCCCTGGGAGCTGCTGCAGGCGGCCAAGCTGCTGGTGGGCGAAGGCTTCCAGGTGTTCCCGTATTGCACCGACGACCTGGTGGGCTGCCAGCGACTGCTGGACGTGGGCTGCCAGGTGCTGATGCCCTGGGCCGCGCCCATCGGCTCGGGCCAGGGCCTGCTCAACCCCTTCGCGCTGCGCACCCTGCGCGCGCGCCTGCCCGGCGTGCCGCTGATCGTGGACGCCGGCCTGGGCGCCCCCTCGCACGCGGTGCAGGCCCTGGAGCTGGGCCTGGACGGCGTGCTGCTCAACTCCGCCGTGGCCCAGGCGGGCGACCCGGTGCGCATGGCCGCGGCCTTCGGCGCCGCGGTGCGGGCCGGCCGCGCAGGCTTCGAGGCCGGCCTGATGGCGCCGCAGCCCATGGCCGTGGCCAGCACCCCGGTGGGTGGGCGGCCCTTCCTGATCGGCTGAGCACGGCATGACCCACGACTTTCCCGTCCGCCCGCGCATCGCCAGCGTGGCCGGCACCGACAGCGGCGGCGGCGCCGGCCTCTCGGCCGACCAGCGCGCCGCCCAGGCCTTTGACGTGCACCTGTGCCCGGTGGTGGCCGCCGTCACCGCCCAGCACAGCCGCGCGGTGCGCCACATCGAAGCCCTATCCCCCGCCCTGCTGCAGGCCCAGCTGGACGCCCTGGCCGAGGACCTGCCGCCCGCGGCCATCAAGACCGGCCTGCTGGGCAGCGCGGCCAACGCCCGCGTGCTGGCGCGCTGGATCGACACCCAGCGCCGCCACCAGCCCGACCTGGCCCTGGTGGTGGACCCGGTGCTGCGCGCCTCCACCGGCGCGCCCTTCGCCGACGCCGAGCTGCTGGCCGCCTACCGCGAGGAGCTGCTGCCGCGCGCCAACCTGGTGACCCCCAACCGGCGCGAGGCCGCGGCCCTGCTGGGTCAGCCGGACGAGGCCAGTCCCGAGGCCCTGCCCGCCCAGGCCGCCGCGCTGCGCGCGCTGGGCGCCCAGGCCGTGCTGCTGACCGGCGGCGATGCGCTGGACGAAACCCAGGCCCTGGACTGGCTGGACAGCCCGCAGGCCCGCGGCGGCCTGGCGCATCCGCGCATCGCCACCCCGCACAGCCACGGCAGCGGCTGCACCCTGGCCAGCGCCGCCGCGGCCGCGCTGGCGCGGGGCTTTCCGGTGGCCGATGCCGCGGTGCTGGCCAAGCTGCTGACCACCCACGCGCTGCGCCAGGCCGGCCCGCAGGGCGCGGGCGCCGGGCCGGTCTGGGCCACGCCCGGCTGGGGCCAGCCCGGCGCCACCCTGCACACGCTGTGCTAAGACGAGCTCCCCCCCGCCGCCGGCGAGCTCCCCGCGCCGCCGGCATTTGCCCCCGGCCTCTACGGCATAGTCGAGAGCGCCGAGGCCGCCCTGGCCCGGCGTGCGCCAGCCCAACCTTCGGCTGCGCCACCTGCAGCTGCGCTGCAAAAGGGCGCCCACCGGCGCCGACGCTTCCTNGCACGCCCTTTAAGGGGAGACGATCCACCGCT
>NZ_BADL01000157.1 GCF_000333615.1 Ideonella sp. B508-1
GGGTCCGACCCGGTGACCGACATTGCCGTGGTGCGCATCGCCGCCAAGGATCTGCCCACGGTGGGCCTGGGCAATTCGGACGCCGCCGAGGTGGGTGACCGGGTGCTGGCCATCGGCGCGCCCTACGGCCTGGAACAGACGGCCACCCAGGGCATCGTCAGCGCCAAGGGCCGCTCGCTGCCCGACGACACCGTGGTGCCCTTCATCCAGACCGACGCCGCGGTGAACCCCGGCAACTCCGGCGGCCCGCTGTTCGACGGCAGCGGCGCGGTGATCGGCATCAACGCCCAGATCTACACCCAGAGCGGCGGCTTCCAGGGCCTGTCCTTCGCCATCCCGATCAACATCGCGATGAAGGTCAAGGACCAGATCGTCGCCACCGGCCATGTGCAGCACGGCCGTCTGGGCGTGATGATCCAGCCGGTCAACCAGGCCCTGGCCGATTCCTTCGGCATGGCCAAGCCCGAGGGCGCGCTGGTCTCCAAGGTGGAGAAGGGCAGCGCCGCTGCCGAAGCCGGCATCAAGCCGGGCGACGTGATCACCCAGGTCAACGGCAAGCCGGTGACCGACGCGGGCTCGCTGTCCAGCCAGATCGGCCTGGCCGCCCCGGGCGAGAAGGTGACGCTGACCCTCTGGCGTGACCACGGCAGCAAGACCATCGAGGCCAAGCTGGGCAAGGCGCAGGACGAGAACGCCTCGGCCGGCGACACGGCGGCCGACGGGCCGCAGCTGGGCCTGGCCCTGCGCAACCTCAGCCGCGACGAGAAGCGCCAGGCCGGCGTGGAGAGCGGCCTGCTGGTGGACGACGCCGAGGGCGCGGCCGCGCGGGCCGGCATCGAGCAGGGCGACATCGTGCTGGCCATCAACGGCAAGCCGGTCAAGAGCCTGGACGACATCCGCGCCGTGCTCAAGACCCACCCCAAACAGGTGGCCCTGCTGATCAAGCGCGACGACGAGACCCTGTTCGTGCCGGTGCCTCTGGGTTGAGTTCTCCTGACGCCTACTGGGGCCGCGGCTGCCGCCCCAGCGCCTGGATATAGGCCACCAGCTCCCAGATCTCTTCCTGTGAGAACGCCTTGCCCCACGGCGGCATCACGTCGGTGCCGCGGCGGCCTTCGCTGATGGTCTTGAAGGCAGTCTCGGGTGTCAGGTCGGTGCGGCCCTTGAACGGCGGGGTTTTGCCCCCCTCGCCCTCGCGGCCATGGCAGTAGGCCGCGCAGGTCGAGCCGAAGCGCGCCTTGCCGGAGGCGATGCGCGCCGGGTCGAGCAGGTCGAACGGCGGCGCCGGGGCCGAGGCGGCCACCGCTGGGGGGGGATCGGAAGGCAGCGTCACATGCGCCTGCGCTTGCGTCCACGATGCCACCCCCAAGGCCACGACCGGCCACTGCAGGCATTTCCTCATCACGTCACATCCTCGTTCATCGACAACAACTGAAAAGGGGAGGAAAGCCCCACGGCCTTCCTCCCAAGGGCGACGACGGCGGTGAACCGTCCCTCTGAACAAACGTCGCGCTGGCTCAATCCAGCGAGAACACGATCAGCGCCGACCCGCCGGGCAGGTCGCGGATCTGCGGGAACGCGCCGGTCAGGAAGCCCGGTGCGTGGGAGCCCAGCCCGGTCGGGATGGCGATGTACTGCTTGCCATTGACGGCGTAGCTCACGGGGCCGCCGCGCGCGCCCGAACCGGCGTTGAAGCGCCACAGCTCCTTGCCGTTGTCGGCATCGAAGGCGTACAGGACGCCATGCATGTCGCCCGTGAAGACCAGGCCGCCACCGGTGGCCAGCACGGCGCTGAGCGGCGGCATGTCGAAGCGCACCTTCCACGCCTGCTTGCCGGTCAGCGGGTCAAACGCCCCCAGCCAGCCATCGGCCTTCTTGCCCGGCGGATCGGTGAGCTGGATATCCGACAGGCCCAGCGCCAGCCCGCCGATGCCGGGCACCGGCCCCTGCTTGGCGCTGGCGACGATGTTGCACACCTCCATGCCTTGCGAGTACCAGAGCCGCGTCTTCGGGCTGTACGCGCCCGCATTCCAGCTGCGCGCGCCCAGCAGGTTGGGACAGTGCAGCTTCTCCTTCCCGGTCTCGGGGTACATGGGCTCGATCGGCAGGCCCGTCTTCACGTCCACGCCCTTGGCCCAGTTCATGTTCTCGGTGTACTGCCAGGCGTTCTTCATCGCCCCGCTGTCCTTGTCCATCACGTAGACAAAGCCGTTCTTGTTCAGGTGGACCAGCGAGGTGCCCCCCTTGCCGTCTGGCACCAGCAGCGCCTCGTAGGCCGCGTCGAAGTCCCAGGTGTCTTGCGGCACCTCCTGGCGGTACCACTTCACCTTGCCGGTCTTCGGGTCGAGCGCCAGCAGCGTCGCGGTGTAGAGGTTGTCGCCCTCGCGACCGTCGTGGTTGAAGTCCGGCGAGGCGTTGCTGGTGCCGATGTAGATCGTGTCGGTGGTCGGGTCATAGGTTCCTGGCAGCCAGGCCGAGCCACCGCCACGGGTGCGGCTGTCGCCGGGCCAGCTCTTCGGGTCATCGCGCGGCACCTCGAAGGTCCAGGTGCGCTGGCCGGTGTCGGCATTCACGGCGAAGATCTTGCCGATGATGGGCTGGTCGCCACCGGTGGTGCCGCCGAACAGCGTGTCGCCGGCCAGTTGCGGCGGCGACGAGAACAGCGCGCCGTAGTCCTTGCGCTGGTCGCTGAGCTGGGTGGACCATAGCTGCTTGCCCGTCTTCTGGTCCAACGCGACGAAGCGGCCGTCCAGCGTGCCCACGAACACCTTGCCACGCCCGACGGTCACGCCGCGGCTGGCGGATTGATAGAACACCTCCTTGACGATCGGATCGAGCTTGGCGGTCCAGCGCCACAGCACCTTGCCGGTGGCGGCGTCGAGCGCGAACACGTTGTTGTCCGCGGCGATCGTGTACATCACGCCATCGATGACGATCGGCGTGGCCTGCAGACCGTGCGTCACGGCGCCGGGCTGGTGAATCCACGCCACCTTCAGCTTCTGGATGTTGCCCCGGTTAATCTGGTCCAGCGGGCTGTAGCGCCAAGCGTTGTAGCTGCGGTGGTATTGCGGCCAGTTGTTCGGATCGTCGATCCCTGGGTTGGCCGCGCCCGCCGTGGACGCGACGAACGTGGTGAGCATGGCGAGCAGCCCCAGCCGGCTCGTGAACTTCTGCATGGATGTCTCCTGGTATGTGGATCGCGCGGATCGGTGCCGCACGGCCTGGATCCGCAGCTTCCATGCCAACGGCCAGAGGACATGGGAGGCCAGCAAACGTCCTGGAACACGGCCCCAACCCACCCTTGCATTGAGCATCTGTCGCAGATCGACTGTCGCTGCTCGCGACACCTGTCGCAGCGCAGACAGGGCCTTCACACGAGGAGCGACACGCTGCGACACCACCCCGTCGCCGCCCGATGGCAGTGGCATGGAGGCTGCAGAAGGGCTCGGGCTCACGGTCCATCCGGGCCGGGGCGCAGAACCCAACCCATAAGGAGACATCCATGAAGAACCTTCACCGCTCACTGCTGGCCATGGCCGCCATCGCCGCCTTCACTGCCCCGGCCCTGGCCGATTCGCAGGTGCAACTCTTCGGCATCGTCGACGCAGGCATCCTGAGCCAGTCGAAGTCGCGCACCGGCGGCAGTCAGACCCGTGTCGAGACCAGCGGCCTGCGCCAGAGTGTCTGGGGCCTGAAGGGCAGCGAAGACCTGGGGGGCGGTCTGAAGGCCTTCTTCAACCTCGAGTCGCACTTCGACATGGACACCGGCGCACTGCACGGCAGCGGCGACACCGCCGGCTCGGGCACCATCATCTTCCGCAGGCAGGCCAACCTCGGCCTGTCGGGCGACTGGGGTTCGGTGACGATCGGGCGCCAGTACGGCCCGGCGCTGTTGGCGCACCTCGGCACCGAACCGCGGGCCTTCAAGGAGCAGTTCTCCAATCTCTACGCCTGGGCCTACAACCAGCTCGAGCCGCTGGCGGGCAGCACGGCGGTGAACACCAACAACGACGTCGGGATCTTCTTCAAGAACGCGATCCAGTACCGCAACACGCTCGGCCCGGTGACCTTCGGCGTGCTGTATTCGCTGGGCGAGCAGGCCGGCAATACCTCGAAGAACACCGCCTATGCGGTCGGCGCCGCGTACAACGGGCCGGTGGTGCTGTCGGCCTCGTACCAGGCGATGAAGGACCTCACCACCGGTAACCGCAACATCGAGCACGCGGGCCTGGGCGGCGCGGTGCCGTTCGGCGCCTTCACGTTCAAGATCAACTGGCTGCAGGGCAAGAACAGCAACTCCGACGGCCTGCCCACCTCCAAGGTCGATGCGTACAGCGGCGGTGTCGACTGGCAGTGGAGCCAGGCCAACACGGCCACGCTGGCCTACTACGACAACAAGGACAAGCGCAACAGCGAGGACCACACGCGCAACCTCGTGCTGAGCAACGACCACGCGCTGTCCAAGCGCACCACGCTGTACGCGCAGGCCGCCTTCGTCGACGCCAAATCGCTGGCCAGCCTGAAGACCAGCATCGTCGCCGACGGCAGCTTCGCGCCCGGCAAGAAGACGACGTTCCTGAACGTGGGCATCAACCACACGTTCTGACGCCCTGACCAATCGGGCCCACCGCGCGCCGACGACGTGCTGCCGTGGTGACCACGAGACCCGCCGCAGCGCCGGCGGGCATCGGCGCTCACAGCAGATGCGGCGGCGTGATGTCGTGGCGCTTCATCTGCCGGTACACCGTGGCGCGGCAGATGCCCAGCGCCTGCGCGGCGGCCGTGACGTTCCACTTGTGCTGCTTCAGGGCCGACAGCAGCCGCGCGCCGCCAAGCTCGTGGCCGACGTCGCCCGACGGCACTGCAGGCCGTTCAAGCGCCAGCCGCGCCGGGCCGGCCTGCGCGCCGCGCAGCACCTGCACCGGCAGGTCGTCCACCTCGATCAGACCGTCACGGCTCATCGCCACGGCATAGCGCATCGCATTGCGCAGTTCGCGCACGTTGCCTGGCCAGTCGTGGCGCATCAGCGCCTGCAGCGCAGGCCCCGACAGGGTCACCTCGCGGCCGAGGCGTTCCGCCTCTTCGGCGCAAAGCCGCTCGATCAGGTAGCCGCGGTCATCGCGCACGCGCAGTGGCGGCAGCTGCAGCACGGCGCCGGAGAGGCGGTAGTACAGGTCTTCGCGGAAACTGCCATCGAGCACGCGGTCGCTCAGGTCGCGGTGCGTGGCTGCCATGACGTTGAGCTGCACCGGCACCGGCCGCTCGGCCCCGATCGGCAGCACCTCCTGCTCAGAGAGCACGCGCAGCAAGCGCGTTTGCAGGTGCAAGGGCATGTCGCCAATCTCGTCGAGGAACAGCGTGCCGCCGTCGGCCTGCAGGATCAGCCCCTTCGCACCCTTGGCCCGGCCACCAGTGAAGCTGCCGGCGGTGTAGCCGAACAACTCGCTCTCAATCAGCGATTCGGGGATGGACGCGCAGTTGACGGCGACGAACGGCTTGTCACGCCGCCGGCTGTGCGCGTGCAGCGCGCGCGCCAGCACTTCCTTGCCTGATCCGGTCTCACCGAGCACCAGCAAGCTCACCCCGTGATCCACCAGCCTCTTGCTGCGGTCGATGAGCTCGCGAATCTGCGCATCGCCGCCGCCGATGGCATCCAGCGCGGTCGCGGCCGGCGCAGTGCCCTCCGGCCGGGCCACCACATCGATCGACAGCAGCGGCCGCGCAGCCGCCTGCGGCCGCAGGCGCGGTGCGATCACCGCCGGGTAGTAGTGCTCCTGCAACTGCGTCCACAGCCCCGACATCTCCTTGACCGCGCCGCCCCGGGCCAGGGCCCGCAGACTGTCGATCCCGAGTCCGACCACCTCGTCCAGCGTGCGGCCGACCAGCTCAATCCCCGAGGTGCAGCTGCCGGTGCCACCGCCGAAGCGGCGCCGCGCGCCAGTGTTCGCGCCAACAATGCTGCCGTCCTCGTCGAAGGCGAACATCACCTCACCCGACACCTCCACCAGCCCGCAGGACTTGCCCAGCCGCAGCACCCCGTGACGGCCGAAGGTGCGCAGGAAGTTGGCGTCCTCGATCATCTGCGCGTACATCGAGGTGAGGTGAAACACCAGGTGTTGGCTCTCGCGCTCCTCGGGCGAATGCAGTGCCGACACGTCCAGCACACCGAGCAGTTGGCCATCTGGCGCGAACAGCGGCGACGAGGTGCAGGTCAGCGCGATGTGGGTGGCGTCGAAGTGTTCTGTCTGGTGGCAGGTGATCGGCACTTGCTCGATCAGGCAGGTCCCCACGCCGCAAGTGCCGGCATGCGCCTCATTCCAGTCGGCACCCAGGTACAGGCCGGCTGCCTTGAGCTGCTGTTCCGAAGCCGGGTTGCCGATGTAGTCGACCGCGATGCCGTCGGCATCGGTGAGCAGCAGCATGTAGCCCAGATCGGCAACGCGGCGGTACATCTCCTCCATCCCGGCGCGGGCCACGCGCAGGAAGCTCTCCATGCGCTGCTGGTGCTCGCGCAGTTGGCCCGAGGGCAGGATGCGCGCCGGCGTCGGCCGCGCCGGGTCCAGGCCGTGCTGCCTCATGCAGCGAGTCCATGAGTCGTAGAACAGGTTGCCTTTTCCCCTCCGAACGGCGCGGCTGCAGCCCGACCGAAATCAAGTTTTCGATGTGGCTGGACAGGGCATTGCGCATCGCGTCTCTTTGTTGGGTGCGCTTGGTTCCATCCGTGCGGCTGGGCCCCCGGCGATCACGGGCCCGCCGGGATTCGTGCCCTGCGTACTAACCCGTTGAAAACCCGGACCATTCCCGATTTCCGGCGCGCTGCCGAATGGCTTTCCGAAGCTGTTTCAGACCCGGTGCGCCATCGCGTTGACCGGCCGATCGTGCTGGCCATCAACGGCAAGCCGGTCAAGGGCCTGGACGACATCCGCGCCGTGCTCAAGACCCACCCCAAGCAGGTGGCCCTGCTGATCAAGCGCGACGACGAGACCCTGTTCGTGCCGGTGCCTCTGGGTTGAAGCGGGACCGGCGCTGCGCGCTACACTGCATCCCGCTCCGGGGTGCGCGCGCAGCGCTGAGAGGGTGACCCACCCAACCCGAGAACTTGATCCGGTTCGTACCGGCGGAAGAAGAGCGCTAGACCCACCCTGAGGGCGTGGTCCGTGGCTCGGGCGCGAGCCCGGCCGTGGCCCCGCCCGCATCAGCCGGGGCGGGGCGGTCTCCGGAGCAGTCCATCTGTTCCTTTCAGGAGACCGCCATGAACGCGCCCGAGAAGCCCCCCTTCGCCTCCCTGCTGGCCCAGGCCTGCGCGCCCTTTCCCGCCTCGCGCAAGGTGCATGTGCCCGGCACGCGGCACCCCGGCGTGGCCGTGCCCCTGCGCGAGATCGCGCTGAGCAACGGCGAGCGCGTCACCGTCTACGACACCTCCGGCCCCTACACCGCACCGGGCTTCACGGCCGATGTGCGCACCGGCCTGCCCGCGCTGCGCGCGCCCTGGCTGGACGCCCGCGGCGACACCGAACCCTACGCCGGCCGGGCCCCGCAGGCGGTGGACGACGGCGACCGCCGGGACACCCCGGACGCCGAACGCCTGCAGGCCCTGCGCCAGCAGGCCGCCGGCCTGCAGCGCACCCCGCGCCGCGCCCGCGCCGGCCAGTGCGTGACCCAGATGCACTACGCCCGCCGCGGCATCGTCACACCGGAAATGGAGTTCGTCGCCCTGCGCGAGATGGGCCGGCGCGAGTGGATGCAGGCCTACGGCGGCGACGCCGAGCGCGAGGCCCGGCTGCGCGGCGACGCCCGCGGCGCCCGCATCCCGGAGCTGATCACCCCCGAGTGGGTGCGCGACGAGGTGGCCGCCGGCCGGGCCGTCATCCCGGCCAACATCAACCACCCCGAGCTGGAGCCCATGGCCATCGGCCGCAACTTCCGGGTCAAGGTCAACGCCAACATCGGCAACTCGGCCGTCAGCTCCGGCATCGAAGAGGAGGTGGAAAAGCTGGTCTGGTCCACCCGCTGGGGCGCCGACACGGTGATGGACCTCTCCACCGGCCGCCACATCCACACCACCCGCGACTGGATCCTGCGCAATGCGCCGGTGCCCATCGGCACGGTGACTCTAGAGGTCCCCGGGACCGGCTGAAT
>NZ_BADL01000156.1 GCF_000333615.1 Ideonella sp. B508-1
GTCCCGGGGACCTCTAGAGTCAACGCCCTGCTGGCCCGGCTGGTACGAGGGCATGAGCACCCAGCGCGCCTTCGTGGCCGACGCCGCGCATGAGCTGCGCTCGCCGCTGACCGCGCTGAAGCTGCAGCTGCGCGCCCTGAAAGACGCCCCGGCCGAGGCCGAGCGCGGTGCGGCCATCCAGGCCCTGGGCGAAGGCATCGAACGCGCCGCGCGCCTGGTCGAGCAGCTGCTGGCCCTGGCCCGCAACGAACCCGGCAGCCCGCCGCCCGAGCCCCAGGCCCTGGACTTGGCCGAGCTGGCCGGCGAGGCCCTGGCCGACCTCTGGCCCCAGGCCCAGGCCCGTCACGTCACGCTGGCCCTGGAGGCCGAACAGCCGGTGCCCATGCACGGCGACCGCGCCGCCCTCTCCGCCCTGGTGCGCAACCTGGCCGACAACGCGCTGCGCTATGGCCGCGAAGGTGGCCAGGTGCGGCTGCAGGTGAGCACCGAGGCCGACGGCCCGAGGTTGACGGTGGACGACGACGGCCCGGGCATCCCGCCGGCCGAGCGCGAGCGCGTCTTCGACCGCTTCTGGCGCCGCGACAGCGGCCGCGCCGACGGCAGCGGCCTGGGCCTGGCCATCGCCCAGGCGGTGGCCCAGCGCCACGGCGGGCAGATCACCCTGGGCGATTCGCCGCTGGGGGGCTTGCGGGTGCAGGTGCGCCTGCGCTGATCCGCTCGTTCAGACCGGCAGGGCCGGCTCGGCGTCGGCCAGCTGGAAGACCTGCACCGCGCCGACGAGGTTCTGCGCCTGCCCCTGCAGGCTGGAGGCGGCGGCGGCCATCTGTTCCACCATGGCCGCGTTCTGCTGGGTGGCAGCGTCCATCTCCGACACCGCCGTGGAGATCTGCGCCACGCCCCGGGCCTGCTCGGCACTGGCCACGCTGATCTCGCCGACGATGTCCGTCACGCGCCGGATCGCGCCCACCACCTCGTCCATGGTCTGGCCGGCATGGGCGACCAGGGAGGTGCCACTTTCCACCTGTTCGACACTGGCCCCGATCAGCGACTTGATCTCCTTGGCCGCCTCGGCCGAGCGGCTGGCCAGGTTGCGCACCTCGCCGGCCACCACGGCAAAGCCCCGGCCCTGCTCGCCGGCACGCGCCGCCTCCACCGCCGCATTCAGGGCCAGGATGTTGGTCTGGAAGGCGATGCCGTCGATGACCCCGATGATGTCGGCGATCTTGCGGGAGCTGGCATGGATGCCTTCCATGGTCTGCACCACCTGCCCCATCACCTCGCCGCCCCGGCCGGCCACCGTCACCGCACTGGCGGCCAGGTGGTTGGCCTCCTGGGCCGCCTGGGCGGTCTGGCTCACGGAGCTGTTGAGCTGCGACATCGCGCTGGCGGCGCGCTGCAGGTTGGAGGCGGTGTCCTCGGTGCGGTGGCTCAGATCCTGGTTGCCCATGGAGACCTCGCGGCAGGCCGTCTGGATGTTCTCGGAGCTGCTGCGCACCTGGTCCACCGCCCGGTGCAGGCTTTCGCCCATGCGGTCCAGGGCCCGCATCATCGTGGCGATCTCGTCCTGGCCCTCGATCTGCACGCGGTGCGTCAGATCGCCGGCGGCCACCGCCTCGGCCAGGCGGGAAGCCTGCTGCAAGGGGCGGGTGACGGAACGTGTCAGCCACAGCGCGCAGCCAGCGCCGGCCAGCAGGGCCAGCAGGCCCAGCGTGCCCATGCGCCATTGCGCCGCGCTGGTGCGCTCGCTCACCCGGGCCGCCATGCCATCGAGGATGGACTGCTGCAGCTGGAGGTATTCCTGCATCTTGGCCAGATAGGCGTTGGCCCGGGGCAGGAAGTCCTGCTCCAGCACCCGCTGGGCCTCCTGCGCATCACCGGCCTTCTTGGCGGCGGCAATGCGGTCGCGCATGGCGATGTAGTCCTTCCGTGCGGCGGCCAGCTGCGCCACCGCCGCCGTCTCCGCGTCGTTCTTGGGCAGTGCATCGAGCTGTTGGATGATCTCGTTGCCACGCGCGGTGGACACCTTCACATCCGCGGCGAAGAAGTCCGCCAGGCTGGGGTCGCTGCTCTTGGCAATGGCGGTGTAGCGCTTCACACCCACCTGACTCAGCCGGTACCACTCGCCGACCAGCCGCTCCTTGGTCAGTGGCACCGCCATCATCTGCCGTGTTTCATCCGCGGTGGATGCCAGACTCATGCTGCCCACGGCCATCACCGCGCCCAGCAACACCAGCACCAATCCGAATCCGGCCATCAGCCTGTGTGACAGGCGCATCTGATTGAGGTTCATATCGTCCCCGTGGCTCCGTAAGTTGTCCGATGTCATACGTCGATCCGATGCGAACTCTAGAGAAGCGACGGGGCGTCAATGGCCCCAAAAGCACCCGCTTTGCCCGGCTGTTGTCGTGCTCGGGGGCCGCCTTCATCTTGGCTTCATCTTCGCCTCACGCAGGCCTCATCGCCTTTGCGCACCATGGCGGCCATGCGGTTGAACCGCGCTTCCATGACCGACCAGGAGTTCCCGCGATGAGCCAGATCAAGACCCTCACCACCGTCGTCGTCACCGCCGCCGCCACCACCGCCCTGGTGGCCGCCGGCAGCGCCGGGGCGATCGACTTCAAGCACCTGTTCTCGGGCGGTGGCGACGCCACCCCGGTGGCGGCCGCCGCCGCCGCGGCCGTGGTGCCGGCCGCCCCGGTGGCGCCGCTGCCCCCCGGTGCGGTGCCGGACTACCGGGCCATCGTCAAGCAGGCCGGCCCCGCCGTGGTCGGCGTGATGGTCTCGGGCGAACGCCAGCCCGACCCGAACGAGGACGGCCCGGACATCCAGAACGACCCCTTCTTCCGCTTCTTCCGCGGCATGCCCGGCTTCCAGATGCGCGGCGGCCAGCAGCCGCACGGCAAGGTGCCCTTCCGCGGCCAGGGCTCGGGCTTCATCGTCGCCTCCGACGGCCTGGTCCTGACCAATGCCCACGTGGTGCGCCTTGCGTCACGCCCACCATGCCTGTGTGCTCGAAAACGGGCGTCTGGCGGCCGAGGGCAGTGCACAGGAGCTGGCGGCCCGCGACGACATCCACGAGCTTTACCTGGGGGCCGCCTTCAGCCTCTGAGCCGCGTGAGCCCGGCGCGGCGACGCCGTCTTTTGTTTTTGCATTCCCGACAGCCAGCANGTCCGGTGGACGCTGCGGAGGGCACCGCCTTGTCTGCGCATGCCCATAGAACAACTCTGCGAATCACTTCCTTCCAACCGAATCAAGCCATG
>NZ_BADL01000155.1 GCF_000333615.1 Ideonella sp. B508-1
CTCAACCAGGCCCATCTGCAACCCCTGCTGGACCGGGCCGCCCGCGAGCTGCCCCTGTCCGGGCGCACGCTGGAGCGCGGGCGCCGCCTGCAGATGCTGTTGCCCACGGGCCGCGGGCGGTGCCGTGCTGCTAGCGGTGCTGCTGGCCGGCCCCCTGCCCCTGTCGACCTGGCGCCCCGCGGTGCTGGCGGCCTGGGTGCTGTGGATGCTGCCCGCCCTGTGGTGGCAGACCGCCCCCGCCTCCCCGGATCCGGCCGCCCGCACCAGCGGCGGCCTCTTGCTGCTGCTGGTCGGGCTGGCCCTGGCCACCGACACCTTGAAGGAGTCTCCCAAATGACCGCTGACGCCATCACCCTGCAGCTGGACCAGCTGGCCTTCGCCTGGCCCGACCGCGTCGTGCTGCAGCGCTGCAGCACCGCGCTGAAAGCCGGCATCACCTGGCTGCGCGGCCCCAACGGGGTGGGCAAGTCCACCCTGCTGCAGCTGCTGGCCGGGGTGCTGCGCCCGCTGCAGGGCACGGCCCGGCTGCTGCGCCCGGGCCAGCCCGCGCTGGACCTGCACGCCGACCACCGGCTGGCCTGGCGCCACGCGGTGTTCTGGTGCGGCCCCGGCGCGGTGGCCTACGACCACCTCACCCCGCTGGACTTCTGGTCCTTTCTGCACGGCCTGTACCCCGACTGGCAGCCGCTGGCGGTGGTGCGCCATGCCGAGGCCTTCGGCCTGGGCCCGCACCTGGACCGGCCGCTGGCCAGCCTGTCCACCGGCACCCAGCGCAAGGTCTGGCTGGTGGCGGCCCTGTCGGCCGGCACGCCGGTGCGCCTGCTGGACGAGCCGCTCAACGCCCTGGACGACGAAGCCACCGCCTACCTGCAGGAGCAGCTGGCCCAAGCACAGGAGGAGTGTTCGGCCCTGTGGCTGGTGGCCAGCCACGAGGCCCCGCTGCCGGCTGACAGCGCGCCGGCCCGGGAGTGGCGCCTGGCGCCCTGACACCCCGGCCTCCGCTAAGCTAGTGGACCCATGTTCCGCTCTGAGTGACCCGACCCGATGCGCCTCCTGCTGGTGGAAGACGACCGCATGATCGGCGAGGCCCTGCGCGCCGCGCTGCGCCCCGAAGGCTTTGCCGTGGACTGGGTGCGCGACCTGGCCGCGGCCCGCGCCGCCCTGGGCACCGAGCGCTTCGACCTGGTGCTGCTGGACCTGGGCCTGCCGGTGGGTGGGCCTGGCGGCCCCGGCACCACGAGCGAGCAGAACGCGGACGGCCTGAGCCTGCTGGGCGAGCTGCGCCAGCGCAGCGACACCACGCCGGTCATCGTGCTGACCGCGCGCGACGGCCCGGGCGACCGGGTGCGCGGCCTGGACACCGGGGCCGACGACTACCTGGTCAAGCCCTTCGAATTCGACGAGCTGACCGCCCGCATCCGCGCCGTGCTGCGCCGCCATGGCGGGCGGGCCCAATCGGTGCTGCGCCACGGCGCCATCGTGCTGGACCCGGCCACCCGCCAGGTGCAGGTGGCGGGCGAACCGGTGCTGCTGTCGGCCCGCGAGTTCGCGGTGCTCGAAGCCCTGATGCAGCGCCCGGGCGCCCTGCTCTCGCGGGCCCAGCTGGAGGACAAGCTCTACGGCTGGGGCGAGGAGATCGAGAGCAACGCCGTCTCGGTCTATGTGCACCAGCTGCGCCGCAAGCTGGGGGCCGAGCGCATCGGCACCGTGCGCGGCGTAGGCTACTTCCTCACGCCGGTGGACGCGGCATGAGGTTCTGGCGCTCGCTGCGCTGGCGGCTGCTGCTGTCCCTGCTGGCGGTGCTGTCGGCCGCTGCCGTCATCGTGGCCGGTTTGACCTACCGCGCCGTGCTGGCCGACACCGAGGCCCTGTTCGACTACCAGCTGCAGCAGATGGCCCTGTCGCTGCGCGACCAGGGCGCCATCGCCCCGGACCAGGCCCGCGCCCTGGCCGACCAGCGCCTGGACTTCGTGGTGCAGATCTGGACCGAGGACGGCCGCAGCATCTACGCCTCGCAGCTGCAGCAGGACCTGCCGGAGAAGGCCATCATCGGCCTGGCCGACATCGCGGTGGGCGGCGAGATCTGGCGCAGCTTCGCGGTGGCCTCGGCCGGGCGGGTCATCCAGGTGGCCCAGCCCGAGCGCATCCGCCGCGGCCGGGCAGCCCAGGCCGCGCTGCGCAGCGTCACCCCGCTGGCCTGGCTGGCCCTGCCGCTGGTGGCCCTGCTGTGGTGGCTGGTGGACCTGCTGACCCGCCCGCTGCAGCGCCTGGCGCGCGACGTGGGCCGGCGCGACGCCACCGCCCTGTCGCCCCTGCC
>NZ_BADL01000154.1 GCF_000333615.1 Ideonella sp. B508-1
GGCGCCGCACCACGCTGGCGCGGCGCATCCCCCACCGCCCAGCCCGCGGCCTGCAGCAGCGGCAGCAGCGCCGGCCGGTCACGGTCATCGGGACAGATCAGGGACAGCAGGTTCATGGGCGGCACAAGGGGAGACGGACCAGGTGATGCAGCAGGAGGTGCGGACACCGCGCGATTCTCGCCCGCCCCCGAGGCCGGTGGCGACCCGATGAGCCAGGCTGGGCACGTCGCTTGCATGTTCGGGGCCACGGTGCAACGAAGCACCGTTCTGGTGAGCGCGGCCCACGGCCCGCGCCCTCACCCCGCAGCCCGGCCGCCGGTTCTCGGCGCCCCGCTTCACCCCCTCCTCCTCCCCCCGCTGACCGCGGCCCTGACCGGCTGCGGTGGCGTTCGCTCACCCCATTTCCTTCCTTCGGATCGCCCATGGACAAGTTGAAGCTCGTGATGATCGGCAACGGCATGGCCGGCGTGCGCACGCTGGAGGAGCTGCTGCGCATCGCCCCGGACCTCTACGACATCACCGTCTTCGGCGCCGAGCCGCACCCCAACTACAACCGCATCCTGCTGTCGCCGGTACTGGCCGGCGAGCAGACGCTCGACGAGATCGTCCTGAACCCGCTGGCCTGGTATGCGCGCCACGGCATCACGCTGCACCTGGGCCAGGCGGTGACGAAGATCGACCGCATCCGCCGCACGGTGACCGCGGCCGACGGCCGCACCGCAGCCTACGACCGCCTGCTGATCGCCACCGGCTCGCAGCCCTTCGTGCCGCCGGTGCCGGGCGCGGACCTGGACGGTGTGCTGAGCTACCGCGACATCGCCGACACCCAGGCCATGATCGAGGCGGCCCGCACCCACCGCCACGCGGTGGTCATCGGCGGCGGCCTGCTGGGCCTGGAGGCCGCCAACGGCCTGGCCCTGCGCGGCATGGCCGTCACCGTGGTGCACCTGGGCGAGTGGCTGCTCAACCGCCAGCTGGATCCGACCGCCGGCGCGCTGCTGGAGGCCAGCCTGCGCCAGCGCGGCCTGGACTTCGCGCTGGGCGCGCAGACCGCCGCCCTGCAAGGCGATGCCCGCGGCCGGGTGCACGCGGTGCGGCTGCAGGACGGGCGTGAGCTGCCGGCCGACCTGGTGGTGATGGCCGCCGGCATCGTGCCGCACACGTCGCTGGCCGAGCAGGCCGGCCTGCTGTGCCAGCGCGGTATCGTCGTGAACGACACGCTGCAGACCGTCACCGACCCGCGCATCTACGCGGTGGGCGAATGCGCGGCCCACCGCGGCGTGGCCTATGGCCTGGTGGCGCCGCTGTTCGAGCAGGCCCGGGTCTGCGCCACCCACCTGGCCCAGTTCGGCATCGGCCGCTACCGGGGCAGCCAGACCCACACCCAGCTGAAAGTCACCGGCATCCGCCTCTTCTCGGCCGGCGACTTCATGGGCGGCGAGGACACCGAGGCCATCCTGCTGTCCGACCCGGCAGCCGGCCTCTACAAGAAGCTGGTGCTCCAGGGCGACCGGCTGGTGGGCGTGTGCCTGTACGGCGACACCGCCGACGGCCCCTGGTACTTCGAGCTGCTGCGCGAGGGCCGCGCACTGGGGCCGCTGCGCGACCGCCTGATGTTCGGCGAGCGCGCCTGCCAGGGCGCCACCCCGGCCCAGGCCCCCGCCTGGCGCGAGGCCGCCTGAGCCCGCGGCCCCACAAGGACAAGCCATGACCGAAACCCCTTCCACCTGCCCCTACTGCGGCGTCGGCTGCGGCGTGCTGATCGAACACGACGGCCAGCGCATCACCGGCGTGCGGGGCGACCCGGACCACCCCGCCAATGTCGGCCGGCTGTGCACCAAGGGCGCCACGCTGCACCTGACCGCCGCCGACAGCGTGCAGCGCCAGACCCGGCTGCTCGCGCCGATGCACCGCACCCGGCGCGGTGCCACACCGCACACCGTGGACTGGGACAGCGCGCTGGACACCGCCGCCGAGCGCCTGGCCGCCATCCACCAGCAGCATGGCGCCGACGCGATCGGCGTCTATGTCTCGGGCCAGTTGCTGACCGAGGACTACTACGTCTTCAACAAGCTGGTGAAGGGCCTGCTGGGCACGAACCACATCGACACCAACTCGCGCCTGTGCATGTCCAGCGCGGTGGCCGGCTACAAGGCCACGCTGGGGGCCGATGCACCGCCCTGCAGCTACGAGGACTTCGCCCACGCCGACACGGTCTTCATCACCGGCAGCAACCTGGCCTGGGCCCACCCCATTCTGATGCGCCGGCTCGAAGACACCCGCCGCGCCCGCCCGCAACAGAAGTGGATCGTGGCCGACCCGCGCCGCACCGAGACGGCCGCCCTGGCCGACCTGCACCTGGCCCTGAAGCCAGGCAGCGACGTGGCGCTATACCACGGCCTGCTGCACCTGCTGCTGGCGCAAGGCCTGACCGATGCCGCCTACATCGCCGCCCACACCACCGGCTTTGAGGCCCTGGCCGAGCGGGTGCGCGCATTCCCCCCGGCCGAGACCGCCCGCCTGACCGGCCTGGCCGAGGACGACCTGCGCACCGCCGCGCGCTGGTTCGGCGAGAGCCCCGCCACGCTGAGCCTGTACTGCCAGGGCCTGAACCAGAGCGCCAGCGGCACCGACAAGAACGCCGCGCTGATCAATCTGCACCTGGCCACCGGCCAGATCGGCCGACCCGGCGCCGGCCCCTTCAGCCTGACCGGCCAGCCCAATGCCATGGGCGGGCGCGAGGTGGGCGGCCTGGCCAACCTGCTCTCGGCCCACCGCGACCTGGCCAACCCGGCCCACCGGGCCGAGGTGGCGCGGCTCTGGGGCGTTCCCAGCGTGCCGGCCACGCCGGGCCGCACCGCGATGGAGATGTTCCAGGCCGCCGCCGATGGTGCGGTCAAGGCGCTGTGGATCGTCTGCACCAACCCCGCGCAAAGCCTGCCCGACCAGGCCATGGTGCGCCGCGCGCTGGAACGCGCCGAGTTCGTCATCGTGCAGGAGGCCTTTGCCACCCCCGCCACCTGCGCCTATGCCGACCTGCTGCTGCCGGCCACCACCTGGGGCGAGAAGGACGGCACGGTCACCAACAGCGAGCGTCGCATCAGCCGGGTGCGCCCGGCGCTGCCGCCCGCCGGCCAGGCCCGCCACGACTGGGCGATTGCCACCGACCTGGCGCGCCGTCTGGCCGCCCGCATCGCGCCCGAGCGCATCGCCCTCTTCCCTTACGACACGCCCGAGTCCATCTGGAATGAGCACCGCGAAACCACCCGCGGCCGCGACCTGGACATCACCGGCCTGAGCTATGCGCTGCTGGAAGAGAAGGGCCCGCAGCAGTGGCCCTGCCCCGAAGGGGCCAGCGAAGGCCGCAGCCGGCTCTACGGCGACGGCGTCTTCCCCACCGCCGATGGCCGAGCCCGCTTCGCCGACGTGGCGCTGCGCCCGCTGGCCGAGGTGCCGGATGCCGAACACCCCTTCAGCCTGCTGACCGGCCGCCTGCGCGACCAGTGGCACGGCATGAGCCGCACCGGCCTGCTGGGCCGGCTCTACGGCCACGAGGGCCTGCCCGCCATCGACCTGGCGCCCGCCGACCTGGCCCGCCTGGGCCTGCAGGACGGCGACCTGGTGCGCGTGGCCTCGCGCCGGAGCGCCATCGTGCTGCCGGCCCGCGCCAGCGAGGGCCTGGTCGCCGGCCAGGCCTTCCTGCCCATGCATTGGGGCCAGGAGGTGCTCAGCGGCCAGGACGCGCAAGGCCAGGCCCTGACCGGCGTGAACGCGCTGACCACCTCGGCCTTCTGCCCGACCTCCAAGCAACCCGAGCTCAAGCACGCCGCCGTGGCCATCGAGAAGGTGGACCTGCCCTGGCGCCTGTCCGCCATGGCCTGGCTGCCGGCCGAGCAGGCCCTGGCGGTGCGCGAGCAGCTGCGGCCGCTGCTGGCGGCCTTCGCCTGGGCCAGCCTGCTGCCCTTCGGCCGCGAGCCCGACGCCCAGGGCCGGGTGGGCCTGGTGCTGCGAGGCGCCGCCGCCTCGCCGGTGGACGAGGCCCGGCTGGCCCCGGCCCGCGCCCTGCTGGGCCTGGACGGCCCCGCGCTGCTGCGCTACCAGGACGCGGCAGCCCGGCAGGACCGCGCCCTGCGCGTGCAGCGCGATGCCGACGGCCGCGCCCAGCTGCAGGCCTTCTGGCTGGCCGGCGACACCGGCGGCGAAGCCTGGCTGCGCCAGCTGCTGGAGGCCGACACGCCCCTGCCCGGCCCGGCCCACCTGCTGCTGGCCCCGAGCGAGCTGGCCCGCGCCCTGGTGGGCGAGGCCGCCGCGCCGGCCAGCCCCCAGGTCTGCACCTGCTTCAATGTGCGGGAGGACGCCATCCGCCAGACCCTGGCGGGCTGCGCCGGCACGCCGCAGGAGCGCCTGGCCGCGCTGACCGCCACCCTGCGCTGCGGCAGCCACTGCGGCTCCTGCATCCCCGCGCTGCGCGGTCTGGTGCGGAGCGTGGCCGCAGTGCCACAGGGCCCGGGCATTGCACCGCCCCACCGCCTCGGACAGGTTGCAGACAGGTTCCAGACAGAGGCCACGGGCCAGACCGGACTACCGTGAAGGGTCTGAACCCCTTCATTTCCTTTCCAGGAGGATCCATGGACGTACAAGAACTGGTTTCCGATTTCCTCTCGTCCGAGCATGGCCAGCAGGCCCTGGCCAGCCTCAATGCCCAGGGTATCGATGGTGACAGCGCCCAGCAGTACCTGGGCGTGGCCGCCGAGGCCGCCCACGCCCACACCGAGGAACAGACCTCGGGCCTGATGGGCGACCACCCGGGCAAGAGCTTCTTCGCAGCCTTTGCGGCGGGCTTGGTGCACGGCGACGGCTTTCTCAAGTCCCTGGTGGATGGCGGCGAAGGGGTGATCTCCGGCAAGGTGGCCGAAGCCCTGGCCGAGCGCGCCGGGGTGGACCCGTCGACCGCCTCGACCATCGCCGCGGCAGCCACCCCCTACCTCGTCAGCTTCCTGCGCGAGAAGCTGGCCTGAGGCCCCGCCCCAACGACACACCTGGACACACCACCATGTTCAAGAAACTGTTCATCGCCCTGCTGGCCCTGCTGTCCGCCGCCGTGTTCGCCGCCGTGGATGTCAACAAGGCGAGTTCCGACGAGCTGGACGCGGTCAAGGGCATCGGCCCGGCCACGGCCAGCAAGATCGTCGATGCCCGCAAAGCCGGCCCCTTCAAGGATTGGCAAGACCTGATCAGCCGCGTCAAGGGCATTGGCGAGACCAGTGCCGCCAAGCTCTCGGCCAACGGCCTGACGGTCAACGGCGCCACCTTCCAGGGCGCCCCGGCCCCGGCCGCCAAGCCGGCCCCCGCCAAGACCGCTGCTCCTGCATCGCCCCCCGCCGCAGCCAAGCCGGCAGCCCCGGCCGCCCTGCCCGCCCCCGCTCCGGCCGCCGCCAGCGCAGCGGACAAGGCCGACAAGAAGAAGACCAAGGCCGAGAAGCGGGCGGCCAAGGCTGCCGCGGCGGCCTCTGCTGCGTCGAAGTGATCCGTCCGGCGGAGGGCACCTTCCGGTCCTCCGCCAGCTCTGCGGGCCTGACAATACGGCTCTCTTCGTCTCGCACCCGCCCGCACCATGAGCATCGCCCCCTACCTGCGTGAGATCGGCCGCGGCAAGGAAGGCGCCCGCGCCCTCAGCCGTGAACAGGCCTGCGACCTGATGAGCCAGCTGCTGGACGACCAGCTCAGCGACCTGGAGAAGGGCGGCTTCGCCCTGGCCATGCGCATCAAGGGCGAGACGGCCGAGGAACTGGCCGGCTTCATGGACGCGGTGCGGCCCCGCCTGCTGCCGCTGGCCGCCCCATCCACCCCGGTGCTGCTGCCCAGCTACAACGGCGCCCGCAAGCTGCCCAACCTGACGCCGCTGCTGGCCCTGCTGCTGGCGCGCGACGGCGTGCCGGTGCTGGTGCACGGGCCGCTGACCGACCCGGGCCGCGTCACCAGCGCCCAGGTCTTCGAGGCCCTGGGCCTGCCGCCCGCGCTCAGCCCCGAGGCGGCCCAGGCCCAGTGGGCGGCCGGCCAGCCGGTCTTCATGCCACTGTCGGTGCTGCACCCGGCGCTGGACCGGCTGCTGGCCCTGCGCCGCGTGCTGGGCCTGCGCAACCCCGGCCACACCCTGGCCAAGCTGCTGCCGGCCGTGCCCGGCGGCGTGCGGGTGGTCAACCACACCCACCCGGAATACTCGATCAGCCTGTCCCAATTTCTGGAGCTGACCCAGGCCGACGCCCTGCTGCTGCGCGGCACCGAGGGCGAGCCGGTGGCCGACGCCCGCCGCTGCCCGGCCCTGAAGGTCTTCGTCCAGGGCCTGCTCAGCGACGTGCTCTCGGTCGAAGCCCAGGGCGGCTCGCTGGCCGAGCTGCCCGACCTGCCCTCCCTGGACCCGGCCGAGACCGCCGCCGCCATCCGTGCCATGCTGGCCGGCCAGCGCCCGGTGCCCGCCCCGATCGACCGCCAGCGCCGCGTGCTGCTGGCCCTGCGCGACGCGGCCCGGGCCGCGGCCGACACCACCGGCCGGACCTGAGCCCGGCCCCGCCTACGCCCCTGCCCGTTCTGGAGTCCCCATGCCCCTGCCCGCCGCCCCCGTCCTCCACACCGTGCACCTGGTGGGCGCCGGTCCGGGCGACCCCGAGCTGCTGACCCTCAAGGCCCTGCGCGTGCTGCGCCAGGCCACGGTCATCCTGGTGGACGACCTGGTGGGCGAACAGGTGCTGGCCCACGCACTGGAAGGGCTGGACCCGGCGCCGCGCATCGTGCCGGTGGGCAAGCGCGGCGGCTGCGAGTCCACGCCCCAGGCCTTCATCGAGAAGCTGCTGGTGCGCGAGGCCCTGGCCGGCGAGAAGGTGGTGCGCCTGAAGGGCGGGGACCCGCTGGTCTTCGGCCGCGCGGGCGAGGAGATCGCCGCGCTGCGCGAGGCCGGCATCCCGTTCGAGGTGGTCAACGGCATCACCGCCGGCCTGGCCGCCGTCAAGGCGCTGGGCACCGGCTGGACCGACCGCCGCCATGCCCAGGGCGTGATGCTGGTGACCGGCCACCCGCAGACCGGCGGCGCCGGGCCGGACTGGGACGCCATCGGCGCGGCCGCCGCCAGCGGCCTGACCCTGGTCATCTACATGGGCGTGACCCAGGCCCCGCGCCTGGTGGAACAGCTGCTGCCCCGGCTGGGCCCCGACTGGCCGGCCGCGGCGGTGCAGGCCGCCAGCACACCGGCCCAGCGCCAGCTGCGCGCCACCCTGGGCACGCTGGTGGACACCCTGGCCCGCGAGCAGCTGGGCAGCCCGGCGGTGCTGGTGCTGGGCCGGGTGCTGGAGGCCGCGGCCCTGGCCGAGTGGGCGGCACAGACCGCACCGGCCTCCCAGGCGCAAGCCAGCGCCTGAAAGCGCCTGAAAAGCCCCCCAGCGGCGGCGCCGTCCATCCGCGCCGGCCGCGTTTCACGCCGCCTGCCGCGCACCTCGTCGCAAGCCGCTGGTGACGGCCCCGCCGCGCGACGACAGTCTCTCCATCGGCCCAGGAAACGGGCCCCTGACAGCCCACCGGAGAGACACCATGCAACGCAGCTTCACCACCGTCACCGCCCGCAGCACCGCCCTGGGCCTGGCCGCCGCCCTGACCTTCGCCATCCTGCACAGCCTGGGCGGCATCGCCGACCGCCAGGTCGACGAGGTGATCGCCCAGGCCCAGGCCTGCACCCAGCTGGCCCAGGCCCAGACCGAGCGCGCCCCGGCCCGCCGCAGCTGAGCCCATCCCACCGCCCTGAACCCCCAGGCCCCGGGTTGACGGGCCGCTGGAGACCGACCATGAACACCGTTCCGACCCCCACCTTCCTGCAACGCGCCAGCGCCCTGGGCGGGGCCGCCCTCATCACCCTGAGCGTGCTCAGTGGCCTGGGTGGCATCGCCGACCGCCAGGTGGATGGCGCCGTGCTGGCCCTGCGCGCCCAGGCCTGCACCGCCGTGGCGGCCGGCGCCCCCGCCCTGCCCCGCCTGCCGGCTTAATCCTCGCTTCACGCTGGCCTCACGCCAGCTTCATCCTCGCCCCCGAGCATGGGGAGGTGCCCGCCAGCGTCCGGCTCCGCCCGCCATGCCACCGCCCCACCTCCCACCGCCGTCCGCGCCCGCCTTGAGCTACCTGCGCCTGCGCTGGCGCTGGAGCGCCCGGGCCTTGCGCGAGGGCTTCTGGCGCCGCCGCCGCCAGGCCGGGGTGCTGGCGGCCCTGCTGGCCGGCTGCGCCGGTGACCTGCCCAGCGCCTGGGCCAGCCTGCAGAGCGCGCTGGTGTTCAGCGTCTGGCCCCTGGCCCGCTGGAGCAGCGGTGGCCAACTGGGCCCCTGGCTGGGCGGGCTGCTGCTGCAGACCACGCTGGGCGCCCTGCAGGCCCTGGCCTGCTTCCCCTGGCTCTGGTCCCCCGCCTGGCGCACCCAGGACCACGCCCTGCCGATTCCCCCCGCCACCCGCTGGCGCGCCGATGCCGCGCTGGTGGCCCTGACCCAGCTGCCCTGGGCCCTGGCCCAGGCGGCGGGCAGCGCCTTGCTGCTGGCCCAGCAGCCCGCCTGGCTGAGCGGCGCCGGCCGCGGCCTGTGGCTGGGCGGCCTGGGTCTGGCCCAACTCGCCGCCGTGCTGGTGGCCACCGCCGCGCTGGCCCGCTGGCGCCGCGCACCCCGGGGGCGCTGGCCCGGCCCGTCGGCCCGGCCGATGGCGGTGGCCACATCCCGCCGCCCGCTGCGCTGGCAGCAGGCCCTGCTGTGGCAGCCGCTGTGGCGCGGCGCGACGCGCCCGCTGGCCCGGGCCG
>NZ_BADL01000153.1 GCF_000333615.1 Ideonella sp. B508-1
CAGCAGCACGCGCTTGCCGTTCCACGCCGTGCCCGTGGGCAGCGCCGTGTTCAGGGATGCACCGCTGGGGCAGCCCGTGTAGTTCTTGGCCGCCGACACACACACAGTTTTGGTCCCGGTGTACGCCGTGTCCGCCGCCGTCACCGTCACCGTCACGTTGGCCGTCGAGGTCTCTCCGGTGCTCGGGTTGGTCGCCTTCACCGTGATCGTGTACGTGCCCGCCACGTCAAACACGTGCGCCGCCACCGGACCCGAGGTCTCCGTGTTCTTGGGCAGCCCCGACACCGACCACTTCAGCCCACGGTCGTCCCCGAAGTTGAACGCATAGTTCAGCTGCCGGAAACTGTCCAGACCCGACGTGTTCGTCGTGCCCGTCGCATCAAACAGCACCGCCAACGGCGCAACACCTGTCACCCGCGACGCCGTCATCGACGCCGTCACCGTCGTGGCGGTCTTCACATCAGACGGAGCATTCTGCTCTGCAGGAATGGCCGAATCGGTCCAAGCCAGACAGCAGGCGAGGACTCTCCAAAGCCTCTGGCACTGCACTCCCATGGTCATGCCTGCGCCCCCGCTTACTCAGTCCCCCGGCTCATGGTGTTTCGTCCGCACCGACACTATGCTGCATTGCAGCAGACTCTGGCAAGAGGGGCGCTCGCCGCGTGAACAGACCAGGACGGGCGCAACCCCGTCCCGTCAGGAAGACACCTTGCTGCGCTCCATCGCCACGTCCAGCAGAGGAACCGGGTTACTGGTCTGGCGGAAGGATCGTGCCAGATGATCCGACAACCGCACGGCAAGCGCGACCAGATTGACGGTCGGATAGTTGGCGCCCACCGTGGGAAACACCGAACTACCGGCAAGATAGAGGTTCTTGCAGTCATGCGCCCGGCAGTTGGCGTCCACCACCCCATGCCGGGGGCTACTGTGCATGCGTGTGGTACCCATGTGGTGCCACGTGCCTTGCCGTTCCAGCGATGCCGGCCATGGCTGACCGGACAGCGGGGGAGGCAACTCCGCACGACCCACGCCACGCGTCTGGAGGAAGTCGGCGAACAATCGGTGACCGGTGTCGATCGTGTGCTTCTCCTGCTCCCCCATGCGCCATTCCACCCGCGCCCGGGGAATGCCCAGCGCATCCCGCTGCTCGCCCAATGTGACCCGACTCTCGGGATTTGGCACCGGTTCGGCCACGCAGGCGAGATCCAGATAGGGCGCGGGACTCAACCGGGGCACCACACGCCCGCCAACGAAGCGCAGCGATGTCAGTGGGGCAGCCATCACCGTCCGGATGTCCTGCAGCACGCTCTCGTCCCAGGCTCGGTGACCCAGGCTTCTCTGCTTGGCACGAAAGAGCGCCTCGGCCTGCGGCGTACCTTCGCCAGGAAAGACGGAACACAGCCACATCACGGAATTGGTCAGACCCAGGCGCTCACGCACCTCTGGTGTGGGCATGACTTGGGCCGCCACTTTCGTCCCCTCAGCGGCCACATGCCGGTGGTGGTAATTGAACTTGATGTCGTACAGCTTGCTGCGCTTCCAGTCCCCGCGCATGTGAAGCCGTCCCACCTGCACCCGGGGATGATCCATGAAGTAGCGCCCCACCAGGCCATTGCGGTTGGCCAAGCCCTCTGGCCGCTGAGGACTGCAGGCCAGCAGAAGTCGAGGGTTTTCAATTCCGCCGGCCGCCAGCACAAAACGCTCGGCCGAGACCGACAACTGCCGACCGTTCAGGCTGCGCGCCAGCACGGACTCCAACACATCCCCCTCCGGGGTGCTGTCGAAGCGAACCACATTGGCATGCAGAACGACGGTGATAAGACGGCTATCGCGCAATCGGCGACGATAGTCGCGCCCAAAACGCACAGGAAGACTGAAATGGGAGACTGCGTCCATCAATCCCGTGCCCGCCAAAGGAAAGCGCTGCACGTCAGGCCGACCGATGGCTGCCACCCAATGCGCAGGGTCGTAGTTCACGGGACCCAGCTTCAGCCACTGGTGCGCCTTATGGACATAAGGCTGAAACTCGGCATGTCCGATGGGCCATCCGCTGTACGCCACCCATGGACGTCGCTCGAAATCGGATGGCTCGAAGGCGCGGCAGAACCCACCCCAGCAATTGCTGCTGCCGCCGAGGAAGCGGCTCCGGCACCCATCGCCGAACTGGTAGTCGATCTCGCCAGCGCTTGAACCTCGGTTCAAGTCTCTGGAGGCCTCTTCCACATCCAGCCCGCCACTCTCCAGCACCACGCAAGCGATGCCGGCGGACTCCAGCTCCATGGCGATCACCAAGCCAGCCGTCCCTCCTCCCACGATGCAGACGTCTGACTGCATGCGTTGTTCGGCATCCATGTGCCGCAAATCGAGCAACATCGTTACCGCTGATCTAGTGAATCGAATGTTCTTGCCAGAGCCCCAAGCCAAGCCGATGTCCGATGTCGTTCGGCAGACTTTTACCAAAGAATACAGGTCTGCCCCGTGCGCAACCAGCCTTTCGGTCAACAAGGCGTGGCGCCAAGTTCACAGCACCAGGGGTTGCCACCACCTTTCCGGCGGCCGACCACGCCGTGGCCTCGCACACACTGCCAGAGGAACACCGCCCTGGTGTCTTCTGTTCGGCAGACAGCCCGGCCGGGGAGTGACATATTGCCATTGCAAGCTTCTTCTGCCTTCTTGCGCCATCGTCATCGCCAGAGGGGTGCTGCGGCAGAGCAAAGAAAAGCGACTGCCATCGGCAGCCGCTGCATGAAGAGATCCGAGAAGAGACAACGCTCTTCCCGGCATACCCACCGGATCAGTTCGCGTAGTAGGGTCCCTTCCAGTTGGTCGGCAGGGCCGCATCGTGGCCGACGCCTTCCCAGAGACTGCCGCCACTCTTCACCGTGTTGCTGCGGTAGGTCAGTTGCTTACCGCCCATGGTCAGGTCTTGGGAGGTGTGGCTGTTGCGGATGAAGGAGTTGTTCTGGACCAGCACATTGCTGACGCCTTCGGCCGAGGTGTCGTTCTCCGGGCAGATCGCCACCGTCCACTGGTTCGTGTCAGACGGGTCGCCGAAGAGGTTGTTGGCCACCACCACCTGCTCCGAATACCACGCATCGTCCTTGTACGCATCGGTGTAGGCCGTCAGACCGCCACTGTGCAGCTTCAGCGAGTGGTACGTCCCCGACGGGTTGATCCCCCTGAGCTGGTTGTGCGCCACGATCGCCTTGCGCACCTTCGTGAAGCGCGCCGTGTGGTACTTCGAAACACCCATCACGTTGCCCAGCATCGCGTACTGCGAGCCGTCACCGAACAGGTTGTAGCCCCCGTCGCTGAACGTGCCCGTCACCTTGTTCTCCACCACGAAGATCTGGCTGGCGTAGTAGAACGAGCTGGTCGGCACCGTCCGATACGGGTCGCTGGCCGCCCAGTAGCTGATGCCACCGGTGTAAATGCCATGGCCGTTGCTCGGCGAGGTCATGTCCAGTCGGTACAGCAGCACTTGCTTGCCCAGGCTCTGCGCCACCCCGTTGGTGATCGCCAGATCCATCACCGTGATGTCGCTGGCAAAGTTCGCCGTCGTCGGCCGCCAGTTGCCCACGCCCACCGAGTTCACCACCGGCGCATTGCCGCTGCCGTATGCACCCACCTGCACCCCAACGTTGCCGTCCAGAATGCTGATGTCGCCAAAGCTCTCACCGCGAGCCAGCAGCACGCGCTTGCCGTTCCACGCCGTGCCCGTGGGCAGCGCCGTGCTCAGGGATGCACCGCTGGGGCAGCCCGTGTAGTTCTTGGCCGCCGACACACACACCGTCTTGGTCCCGGTGTACGCCGTGTCCGCCGCCGTCACCGTCACCGTCACGTTGGCCGTCGAGGTCTCTCCGGTGCTCGGGTTGGTCGCCTTCACCGTGATCGTGTACGTGCCCGCCACGTCAAACACGTGCGCCGCCACCGGACCCGAGGTCTCCGTGTTCTTGGGCAGCCCCGACACCGACCACTTCAGCCCACGGTCGTCCCCGAAGTTGAACGCATAGTTCAGCTGCCGGAAACTGTCCAGACCCGACGTGTTCGTCGTGCCCGTCGCATCAAACAGCACCGCCAACGGCGCAACACCTGTCACCCGCGACGCCGTCATCGACGCCGTCACCGTCGTGGCACCCGAACCAGTACTGGTACCCGTTCCGGAGGTCGAGCCTGTGCCGGAGGTCGAACCGGTGCCCGAGGTCGAACCGGTGCCCGAGGTCGAGCCGGTGCCTGCAGGATAGGTGGCCACATCGCATTCCTTGACGATCCCGTGCGCGGGATCGGACCCAAAGAAGGAGGTGTTGCACTTCCCGCTGCCAGTCACCTGCTTGCTCACCCAGCTGCTGCCTGCACCAAAACGGACCGTCTGGGTCCCGCTGACGCTGAAGGCGCTGTACTCCGAAGCGACCTTCACCCAAACAGGATCCGTGGTCGCAGCCGCCTGAGCGCGCATCCCGGAGGAAGAGTTGTCGGAAGTAGCAGAAGCAGTATCGGCCAAGGTATCACTTGCGGTCGTGCCCCCACCACCGCAAGCGGCCAGGACAGCCGCCAAAACCATGCTCACGGAAACCGTGAACACTCGAGAAGGAAGAATATGAGAGTGCATGTTTGCTCGCAGACTTGAACTGAGACAGCGCCCTAGAGACTGCAGGCGCACCGTGTACACGCTCGGTTTAACGGCATCGGCAGGGGGGCACTTAAGCCGAGAAAAGGGGGGCATTCCAAGCGTTCCGGAACTATTAGGCAAAAGACCCCCACCATTGAGGGGGGTTTTGTGACAATCTATTTCAAGGTGGTGCAAGAGTTTTCAAATGCACCCGCGTGGTGCAAAACTGCTTCCCGCCTCATCCGACCCCATGACTTCTAGGGGTAAACATCATGACCTCAAGGGTTCATCGATCCCCTCGACGTCACACCCGTCTCTTTCGGATCACAAACATTTCTCTGCAGAGATATCGCTGGCCCTGAACTTTCTTCAGAACCCGATTTACCCACCCCTGGAATGGCAGCCCAGGCCAACAGAATCGACCGCAAACCGGGAGACTTGATATCAACATCGATATTCACCCGGAGCAAATACATCAATCCCCAATAATTCGCCGATCAGAAAATCATCTCCTCGGAATCGACCGGATCAACATAGCCCCACCGTGGGATACCACTGAATGACCAGACAATATCCACGGACAGCAGCCCGGTCTCATGCGAAATCAATGGGCCATGGGACAGCAGCCATGGCCACCGTGGGTGGCGGCAGCAAGCCGCGGCGTCAGTCCAGCCAGCCCCGCAGCCAGGCCAGGCGAGCCCGGCTGAGCACGATGAGGCGTCACCACCGAAGCACGTGTCTCTGCCCGATCCAGGCACCCGTGGGACAGCGGTGTCTGGCGGCCCGGCCTTCTACGCCTATTCGGCAAGCTACTTCACTGATCTCGAGGTCGGTGTCATCGTCGATGTCGAGGCGACGCCTGCGCATAGAACGGCGGAGGTCGAGTCCACGAAGGCGATGACCGAGCGTGCGAGGGGCGCTGAATGCCCATCGAGGCAAAACTGCCGCCCGAAGACGCCCATGCGCAAGATCGCGCGAAGTGTTCATGAGGAGTCCCGCGCAGTCGCGCGGGATCTCTCAGATACAAAAGAGGGCAAAGTACTCTTCGCACATCTCAAACGCATCATGCGGCGGGCTGCCGGAGGGACTTCCGGCAGCCCGATGCCTGCTCGAAGACGCAGAGACCGCCCGCGAACCTTGAGGAGGTCGAAGGGGCGACTGAACTGGCGACTACCGCCATCTCGGCAGCGCGCCCAGCCCGAGTCGCAAGGCGAGTTTTTCAACGGAGTCGGTCGATAGCCGCCATCCGAGCAGTCCCCGTCGACGCGAACACTTTCAGTCTGAAGCGGTCCCGCAGTCCACTCTCCGGCGAGACAGTGCGAGACCTCGCGTCCAGGTGCGATCACATGAGCGGTGCCCACCTTCAAACCAGCGCAGACTGGAAGGGACTCGAGCGCGCGGCCAGCAACAGCGCGGATGTGAAGCTGGCGCATCCGAGATGCACCGACGCGCCGGGAACATTGCCGCCCCGTGCCATCCCGGGCCAAGTTGCATCGCGCAACTCGCACGCCTTGGCTGTCAAGCTCCCACATCACGGAACCCATGCCGCATGGCCGCGACTTCGGCTCTCCAGGAAGGCAATTCCTGGCCGGACTTGCAATCAGGCATCAGGTGGCGAACGCGCCAGGACATGCCGAATTCACAGACCGCTCAGCCACCCGCGTCGGTCCGGAACAGCCGGGTTGAGGATGTCAACCACGGGTCCCGGGCAGGTGGTGCGCCCGGCTGGGATCGAACCAGCAACCCCTGGCTTCGGAGGCCAGTACTCTATCCATTGAGCTACGGGCGCACGATGGAAGCGTCGGATTCTAGCAGCCCCGCGCGGCTTGCCGTCGACGCATGCGGCAGGAAGAATCCGCGCCGTCCTTGCTGAAAATCAGACAGGTGACAGACGCTGCCCCGTATGCTGCTCGTTTTGCCCGAGATCGCGCGCGTGAGCTTCATGCCACGATCGGCTGTCCCCACCCGAAGAACGAGGAATTCATGAGCCAAGCCCACGACGCTCAACAGGCCCACGAAGGGCCGATCAAGACGCCCAAGCAACTGGTCCTGACCGTGTTGGCCTCGTTCGCCATCCCCATCCTGATCATCGTCCTGTTGATCGTCTATGTGTCCAACGGCGCCAAGCAGGGCGCGGGCTCGGACGCCATGACACCCGAGGCCGTGGCCACCCGCATCCAGCCGGTGGGCGAGCTGACGCTGAACATCGCCACCGGCGGCGGCGTGGCCCGCACCGGTGAAGAGGTCTACAAGGCGATCTGCTCCGGCTGCCACGCGGCCGGCACCCTGAACGCGCCCAAGTTCGGCGACGCCGCTGCCTGGGGCCCGCGCATCGCCACCGGCTTCGACGCCCTGCTGCATTCGGCCCTGAACGGCAAGAACGCCATGCCGGCCAAGGGCGGCGCCGCCGACCTGTCGGAGCTGGAAGTGGCCCGTGCGGTGGTCTACATGGCCAACGATGCCGGCGCCAAGTTCCCGGAACCCAAGGCCCCGGCCGAGGCCGCCAGCGCCGCGCAGTGAACGCACCGCCGCGCTGACCGCCACCCCCAGCCGCCTTCGGGCGGCTTTTTCATGCCCGGTCGGCCGCCGCGTGCTCAGGCGTGGGCAGCGGCCTGCGGGCTGCGCACAAAGCCGAAGCGCGCCGGCAGGGTCGCGCCCTCCACCGGCTGCGGGTCCCAGCGGCCGGCTTCCACCTCGTCGGCGGCCAGAGCCATGTCCTGGCTGTGGACCAGGCCCACGCCCTGGGCGGTCTGCAGATAGAGGTGCCCCGCTTCGTCCAGCCAGCTGGCCGCCACCGGGCCGGCCGGCTGACCGGTGTGGGCGCGCAGGTGCAGCACCCCCGCCTCGTCGCGGCGCAGGCGCCAGACGAGGGGGGTGGCCTCCAGTTCCACATAGACCCGCTGCGGGCCGTTCTGGAAGAACCAGCAGCCCTGGCCATCGGCCTCGTAGTTGCGCTCGATGAACTCGCGCAGCTTGTCGTGCTGGATGCGGCTGCCCTTGCTCCGCGGAAAGGGGCCGGCGGCCTGGGTGCGGTCGTCGCGCATGTACCAGTCACCCCGGGCGTCCAGGCCCAGCCAGCCGTAGCAGTGCGGCACATGGGGCCACTTGGCCAGGGCGGCCTTCACCATCTCGTCCATCGCGGGCTCCTTGTCTTCAGGCGCGGGCCGCCAGCCAGTCGGCCACCGCGGCGGGCATGTGCAGCACATGGCCGGGGAAGCGCCCGGCCGGAAAACCCACATGGCCACCCTGCGCCGGCTGCCACAGCGTGACGTGGCGCCCCACCTGCCCGGCCCGCGGCAGGCTGGCCGCCGGCACGAAGGGGTCGTTGCGGGCGTTCAGCGCCAGGGCCGGCACGCGGATGCGGGCCAGGTGCGGCTTGGCCGAGGCCCGGGCCCAATAATCCTCCACCCCCCGGAAACCATGCAAGGGGGCGGTGAACAGGTCGTCGAACTCGTAGAGCGTGCGCACCCGGCCCAGGCGCTCGCCATCGAACAGGCCGGGATGCTGCAGCAGCTTGGCCCGGGCCTTGGGCTTCATGGTGTTCAGGAACATGCGCCCGTAGACCTGCCGGTTGAAGCCGCGGCCGATGGCGTGGCCGCCGGCGGCCAGGTCCAGCGGTGAACACACGGCCGCCACCGCGGCCACCTGGGCCGCCGCCGTCTCGCCGGCCTCGCCGGCCCAGCGCAGCAAGGCGTTGCCACCCAGAGAGATGCCCACGGCCATCAGCGGCCGGGCGCTGCGTTCGCGCAGCCGGGCCAGGATCCAGCCCATCTCCTCGAAGTCGCCCGAGTGGTAGGCCCGCGGGGCCTGGTTGATCTCGCCCGAGCAGCCGCGAAAGTGCGGCACCGCGTAGGACCAGCCGCGCGCGGCCGCCACCTCGGCAAAGGCGCGGGCATAGGCGCTGTCCGAATTGCCCTCCAGGCCGTGAAAGAGCACGAGCCAAGGGGCCTGGGCGTCGGCCGCCGGGCGCAGGTCCACGTCGATGAAGTCACCGTCGGGGGTCGTCCAGCGTTCGCGCTGGTACAGCGGCTTCGGGCCGAGGTTGGGCCGCGAGACGCGCGAGCCCCAGATGGTCTGCAGATGGCCGCCGGGCAGCCAGAGGGGCGCAAGATAGGACTGCATGGACAAGAAGGGCCGAACGAGGCTCAGGACTGCAGCCAGCGCCGTGCCAGCTCAATGCAGCACGGCCGGCACCTCGACGATCTCGGGCAGTGCGTCCTCGGACGCCGGGCTGGCATGGTGGGCCACCATGCGCCAGCCCAGGGCCGTCTTGAGGTAGACGTTGGTGGCCATGACCCAGCCGGTGCGCAGGCCGCCGTCCTCGCTCACCTCGATGCGCTCCATCACGCTGTGCACCGCGCAGCCCAGGGTCTGCATGCGGCGCACGTTCTCGGCGTGGATGTTGAGCGCGCCGCTGCTGCAGACGGCCTCGAAGCCGGTGCGCACCGCGGCGGCGCCCACCAGGCGCGGGCCGCCCGGGTGCACGCACAGCAGCTCGTCCTCCTCGGACCAGACCGCCATCACCTTGTCCAGGTCGCCTTCGCGCAGGCCCTCGTAGAACTGGGCCTCCACATCGTCCGGCGAGGCCATCAGCGCGGCGGTCTGGGCTTTGGCGCGGGAAGGCATGGGGCGTGCTCCGGCAGGCGGCAAGTCAGCGGAAGACCACAGTCTTGTGACCGTTGATCAGCACGCGGCGCTCCACATGCCAGCGCACGGCACGGGCCAGCACCACGCATTCCACGTCGCGGCCCACGGCGGTCAGGTCCTCGGCCGAGAGGGAATGGTCCACCCGGGCCACGTCCTGCTCGATGATCGGGCCCTCGTCCAACTCGGGCGTCACATAGTGGGCGGTGGCGCCGATCAGCTTCACGCCCCGGGCATGGGCCTGGTAATAGGGCTTGGCGCCCTTGAAGCTGGGCAGGAAGCTGTGGTGGATGTTGATGGCGCGTCCGCGCAGCTGCTCGCAGAACTCGCGCGAAAGAATCTGCATGTAGCGCGCCAGCACCACCAGGTCGATGCGCTCGGATTCGATCAGCGCCTCGATCTGCTTTTCCTGGGCACGCTTGGTCTCGGCGTCCGAGCCCCCCACCAGCGGCAGGTGGAGGAAGGGGATGCCGTAGCTCTCGGCCAGGGACGCGAAGGTCGTGTGGTTCGACACGATGGCCGGGATGTCCACCGGCAGCTGGCCGCTCTTCCAGCGGAACAGCAGGTCGTTCAGGCAGTGGCCGTGCTGGCTGACCATCAGCAACAGGCGCGGGCGCTGGGCAGCCGCGCGGATGCGGGCCTCCATGCCGAACTGCTCGCGCACATGGGCGAACAGGTTTTCCAGCGTGGCCACGTCCGCCAGATGCGGCGGCGCCTCGAAATGCACCCGCATGAAGAAGAGGCCGGTCGCCCCCTCGCCCTGCACGTCACCGAACTGCTGGGAGTCGATGATGTTGCACCCGGCCTGGTACAGCAGGCCCGAGACGTTGTGGACGATCCCCTTGGTGTCGCGGCACGACAGGGTCAGGATGAATTCTTCTTCGGAACGGGACATGATGGCCGCGATTGTACGGAGCCCCCTGAAGCCCGAGCGGCTTGCTGCGCCCGGGCCCGCCCACCTGTTCTGGTGCGCAGCCCCGGCGCGGGGCGCCGTTGCGGTGCAGCACGCCGCAATCTGAGGCGGCCCGCAGGGGCTTGCCGGGCCCCTCTCCCGGGAAAACAGGCTGGCACGCGGTTTGCATAACTGCTCCCGTGGTCCGCAAGGATCACACGGTCAGGTTGTAAGGTACCAGAGCGGTTTTGGACACGGCGCTCTCCCGGACATCGGTTTCCGGTGAGCTGGGAGGCGCCCCCTTTTTCCACCCCTGCCGCCCCGCCCCACCGGCCGCGCACCCCCAGGCGCCAGATCAACGACGGTCTGCCCTGCCCCCTCCCGCCGAGCGGCCCGTCGCCGCCCGTCACCCCCCACAGCGTCTCCATCGCCCCGGCCCGCGCCGGCGCCCGATGAAGACGCTTTTTGCTTTCCACCGTCCACTTCCCGCGTCCAGGAGAAGCCATGTCCTCGTCCAAGTCCGTGATCGATCGTCGCCGCTTCGTCGCCGGGGCCGCCGCCCTGGCGGGATCCGCCGGCCTGAGCCTGCCCGCGCGGGCCCAGAAGGCCGGCCAGCCCGAGAAGGAGGCGCTGAAGTTCGGCTTCATCAAGCTGACCGACTGCGCCCCGCTGGTCATCGCCTATGAAAAGGGCTACTTCGAGGACGAGGGCCTGAACGTGCAGCTGGAGGCCCAGGCCAACTGGAAGGTGCTGCTGGACCGCGTGATCGACGGCCAGCTCGACGGCGCGCACATGCTGGCCGGCCAGCCCCTGGGCGCGGCCATCGGCTTCGGCACCAAGGCCGACATCGTCACGGCCTTCAGCATGGACATGAACGGCAATGCCATCACCGTGTCCAACGCGGTCTGGGCCGAGATGAAGAAGAACCTGCCGATGCAGGGCGGCAAGGTGGTCCACCCGATCAAGGCCGATGCGCTGAAGAAGGTCGTCGACGCCTGGAAGAAGGAGGGCAAGCCCTTCAAGATGGGCATGGTGTTCCCGGTCTCCACCCACAACTACGAGCTGCGCTACTGGCTGGCCGCGGGCGGCCTGAACCCCGGCTACTACACCCCCAGCGACATCAGCGGCACCAAGAGCGCGGACGTGCTGCTCTCGGTCACCCCGCCGCCGCAAATGCCGGCCACCATGGAAGCCGGCACCATCCACGGCTACTGCGTGGGCGAGCCCTGGAACCAGCAGGCCGTGGTCAAGGGCATCGGCGTGCCGGTGGTGATCGACGACGAGATCTGGAAGGGCAAGCCCGAAAAGGTCTTCGGTGTGACCAAGGCCTGGGCGGACAAGTACCCCAACACCCACATCGCCGTGGTCAAGGCCCTGATCCGGGCCGGCAAGTGGCTGGACGCCTCGATGGCCAACCGAATCGAAGCGGTCAAGCTGCTGTCCAAGTCGCAGTACGTGGGCGCCGACGCCGCGGTGATCGGCAACAGCATGACCGGCACCTTCGAGTACGAGAAGGGCGACAAGCGCCCCGCGCCGGACTTCAACATCTTCTTCCGCAACTACGCCACCTACCCCTTCTACAGCGACGCCATCTGGTTCCTGACCCAGATGCGCCGCTGGGGCCAGATCCCCGAGGCCAAGCCGGATAGCTGGTACGCCGAAACCGCCAAGAAGGTCTACCGCCCGGACATCTACCTGCAGGCCGCCCAGGCCCTGATCGCCGAGAAGAAGCTGCTGGACACCGAGGTGCCCAAGACCGACGGCTTCAAGGGCGTGCAAAGCGGCTTCATCGACGGCGTGAGCTACGACGGCCGCAAGCCCAACGACTACCTCGCCAAGTTCAAGATCGGCCTGAAGGCCAACGACAAGGTGTGATGCCATGGAACTCGCTGCCAAGCTCATTGCCCCGCTGCGCGACCCGCGCGAACTGGCCCGCAAGGCGCTGATGTCGCTGGGCGTCCCCCTGGTCGCCTTCGCCGTCTTCCTGCTGCTGTGGTCTGCCGTGGCCTCGCGCATCCAGACCAGCCTGGGCGCCGTGCCCGGCCCCATGGCGGTGGCCCAGCAGGCCGTGGCCCTGGTGCAGGACCACTTTGCCGAGCGCGAACGCGAGCGGGCCTTCTACGAACGCCAGGCCAAGCGCAACGCCGAGCGCCTGGCCGAGGACCCGAACTACCAGCCGCGCCACTTCCAGTGGACCGGCAAGCGCACCTACCTCGACCAGATCGCCACCAGCCTGAAGACGGTGTTCACCGGCTTCCTGCTGGCCACCCTGGTGGCCGTGCCGCTGGGCATCCTGGCGGGCACCTCCAAGTGGGTGCAGGCCGCCATCAACCCGATGGTGCAGCTGTTCCGCCCGGTCTCGCCGCTGGCCTGGCTGCCCATCGTCACGCTGATCGTCAGCGCGGTCTACGTGACCCAGGGCGAGCCGATGTTCGACAAGTCCTTCCTGATCTCGGCCATCACCGTGACGCTGTGCTCGCTGTGGACCACGCTGATCAACACCGCCATCGGCGTGACCTCGGTCGACAAGGACCTGGTCAACGTCGGCAAGGTGCTGCAGCTGCCGCTGTCCACCCGGGTGCGCAAAATCATCCTGCCCCTCGGCCTGGCCTTCATCTTCACCGGCATGCGCCTGTCGCTGGGCGTGGGCTGGATGGTGCTGATCGCCGCCGAGATGCTGGCCCAGAACCCCGGCCTGGGCAAGTTCGTCTGGGACGAGTTCCAGAACGGCAGCTCCGAGTCGCTCAGCCGCATCATGGTCGCGGTGTTCACCATCGGCGGCATCGGCTTTGCGCTGGACCGCCTGATGCAGATGCTGCAGAACCTGGTCGCCCCGCGCTGAGGCGCGTCCACCGTCCCAAAGGTCCGCCATGAACGCCGCCGTCCTGCCCCGTCCCGTGTCCGAAGACGCCGCCGCTCCGCCGCCCCACGTGCATCTGGTGCCCGCCACCGCCGCCCTGGAACTCCGCAACGTCTGCAAGGCCTACGGCCAGGGCGAGGCCCGCAGCGAGGTGCTGCACGATCTGAACCTGCGGGTGGCGCCCGGCGAGTTCGTCGCCATCGTCGGTTTCTCCGGCAGCGGCAAGACCACGCTGATCAACCTGCTGGCCGGCCTGACCACCGCCGACAGCGGCGAGGTGCTCAAGAACGGCCAGCCCGTCACCGGGCCGGGGCCGGACCGCGGCATCGTGTTCCAGAGCTACTCGCTGATGCCCTGGCTGAGCGTGCGCGAGAACGTGGCCCTGGCGGTGGACCGGGTGGCGCAGGACAAGACGGCCGCCGAGCGGGCCGCCATGGTGCAACGCTATGTCTCGATGGTGGGCCTCACCCCGGCCATCGACAGAAAGCCGGCCCAGCTCTCGGGCGGCATGCGCCAGCGCGTGTCGGTGGCCCGCGCCCTGGCCACCGACCCGGACGTGCTGCTGCTGGACGAACCGCTCTCGGCCCTGGATGCCCTGACCCGCGCCAACCTGCAGGACGAGATCGTCCGCATCTGGAGCGAGGACCAGAAGACCGTGGTGCTGATCACCAACGACGTCGACGAGGCGCTGATGGTGGCCGACCGCATCATCCCGCTGGAGATCGGCCCGCGGGCCCAGCTGGGCCCGTCCTTCACGGTGGACATCCCCCGCCCGCGCGACCGCCGCGCGATGAACCACGACGCCCGCTTCCAGCAGCTGCGCGCCGAAATCACCCAGCACCTGCTGCAGCTCTCGCAGTCGCATGCCGCCAGCCAGGGCGGCCAGGTGCTGCCGCTGCCGGTGCTGACCCCGCGCCACGGCGCGGAACGCCCGGAGGCCCGCCGCCCGCCCACGCTGGCCCGCCTGCTGGGCCTGCGCCATGCCGAACTGGCCGAGCGCATCGAAGCCGAGGCCGCCCTGCCCGACATGCCGGCGCCGGGCACCGAGCGCGCCCCGCGCAGCGGCGACGAGCGCTTCGTCGAGTTCTCCAAGCTCATCAAGGTCTACCCCACGCCCAAGGGCCCGCAGACCGTGGTGGACGGCTTCGACCTCAAGGTCCGCAAGGGCGAGTTCATCTCGGTCATCGGCCACTCGGGCTGCGGCAAGTCCACCGTGCTGTCGATGATGGCCGGCCTGACCGACATCACCGACGGCGTGATCATCCTGGACGGCCGGCAGGTCACCCACGCCGGGCCGGACCGCGGCCTGGTCTTCCAGGCGCCCAGCCTGGTGCCCTGGCTGAGCGCCTTCGACAACGTGATGCTGGGCGTGGCCAAGGTCTTCCCGCACGCCAGCGAGGCCGAGCGCCGCGACACCGTGGCCTATTACCTCAACCGCGTGGGCCTGGGCTCAGCCCTGCACAAGCACGCCAGCGAGCTGTCCAACGGCATGAAGCAGCGCGTGGGCATCGCCCGGGCCTTCGCCCTGCAGCCCAAGATGCTGCTGCTCGACGAGCCTTTCGGCATGCTGGACTCGCTGACCCGCTGGGACCTGCAGGAGGTGCTGATGGAGGTCTGGGCCCGCAGCCAGGTGACGGCCATGATGGTGAGCCACGACGTGGACGAGGCCATCCTGCTGGCCGACCGCGTGGTGATGATGAGCAACGGCCCGCGCGCCAAGATCGGCAAGATCATGGACGTGCCGCTGGCGCGCCCGCGCACCCGCGAAGCCCTGCTGGCCCACCCGCAGTACTACGCGCTGCGCGAGGAACTGATCGGCTTCCTGGAAGACTGCGGCAGCCAGCACTGAGCCCGGCGCCCCCGCGGGGCGCGGCTCAGGACATGATGAGCTGCAGGCTGCGCTCGTAGCTGTCGGTCAGGCGGTGGAACAGCGCCAGCAGCGCGTCGCTGGAGGCCGCCAGCACGCCCTGCACGTCGATGCCCGGCCCGCCGCGCAGTGCGCGCAAGAGGCGCAGCCATTCGTCGCGGGCCGCTGCCAGGGTCTCGCGGATGTCCGGGGTGGACAGCGGCGCCTGCTCCAGCTCGCGCAGCGTGGCCTCGAAGTCGTCCATCAGCGCCGGCAGCAAGGCCAGCCGCTCGGGCTGGTTCAGCAGGCCGGCCAGCAAGGCCAGCTTGGCCAGGCGTTGCACCCGCATGCGCTGACGGCCGCACAGGTTGACGATGCGCAGCGCCCCGCGGGCGCCGCTGGCTTCCAGCGCCGCGGTCAGCGCCTCGGCCGCCTGCAGCAGCTCCTCGGCCCGGGCATCGGCCTCGGCCAGCAGGGGCAGGCCGGCCTTGCCGTCCAGGCTGCGCTGCAAGGCGCCCCAGGCCTGCTCGGCGCGCGTCAAGGCCTCCCGCAGGGCGGCGGGCTGGCCGTCCAGCAGCGGCAGGCTCGCCAGATGCGCCAGGTTGTCCTGCAGGCGCTGGGCTGCCTCGTCCTGGGCGCCGCGGGCCCGCTTGACCTCCACCCCCGCCTGGCGCTGCGCGGCCAGCTTGACCAGGCGCTGCGAGAGCATGCGCAACTGCCCGGCGCGGTTGACCGCCTCGGCCCACTGGGCCGCCTCGATCACCGAGCGCGAAAGCTCGCTCAGCCGCAGGTGGGCATGCATGGACGCACCGCGCAGCAGGCGGAAGGCCTCATCCTCGCTGATGCCACGGGCGTTCATCAGCACGCCCTTGGCCCGGTCCACCCACTTGCGCTCGTCCAGCTGGGCCTGGGCGCGCGTGGCGGCCTTCCGCCACTGGCTGCGCTGCCGGGCCTGGGCCTGCGCCTGGCTCAGGCTCAGGGCCAGCGCCTCNGGCTGCAACCAGACGGTGGGCGACAGCCAGACGGCCTGCCCGGTCTCCAGCAGCGCCAGCCAGGCCGGCAGCTGCGCCGCGTCCGGTGGCGGACAAACAGCAACCGCAGCCCCTCCCGCCCGTCTTCTGGNCGCGCTTGCGGCCCGGCCGCGGCC
>NZ_BADL01000152.1 GCF_000333615.1 Ideonella sp. B508-1
GGGGCGGTAAGCCGGACGGCCATCGTCCCCTCGACCACCCCAGTGCGCTCAAAACCATGCCCGTCNATCGAAGAAGGCCAGTCGGCCCGGATCCTGCCTGACCAGGGCTGCAAATTCTGTCGAAAATGATCCAGCCCTGCAGCAATGTTCTGCTGTGCCCGAAAAGACTGGAACTTGCTGAAGTAGCNTGGCCAATGGGCATTGTTGTAGATGCCCACCAGGACGAAGCGAGTGTCGGGATGTCGCCCACGAATCAGTTCGATGGTGTGCCGGATGGTCTGCACGCACGCATTCATCTGCCCCATCGCCACAGGTGAATCCGGATCTTCCGCCAGGAGGTCGAGGGATTCCTTCCCGAAGTTGTTGACGCCGGTCCGAATCACGACGACGCCACGTCGCCACCAGACAGGATCTTCATCCATGATGTCCAGGAGACGAGGGGCCTGCCGCCAGGGGCCCTCCATCAGGGTCTCGCAGCCACTGGCCCAGGCCAGATTGTGGCGGTAGTCCTCCTTGCGGGGTGCCCGCCAAGGCAGACCCAGTCCATCGCGCAGTCGGGCCATCGATTGCCAGCGTGGCACGCCCCAAATGCCCCAGGGCCCCAGGTTGAGCTGGTCCCCTCGCATCCGGGCCAGCACTTCCGGCCATTGGAAGGTGGAGGCATGGAAGGCACCTCCCACCGGGGGGCCCACCGGCCCCACGGGAATCCGCCCCTGATAGGACTGGCTGTCGGAATCGCCCAGGACACCAACTGGAATGCCCGTCAGTCCGCGCTCCGCTGGGCCCTGCCGTCCGTTGAGCAGCAGAACCGCCACAGCCACCGCACCGAGCAGCAGCAGTGACAGGACGCCAAGCACGAGGACGCGCGTCACGGCCACTCAATCCTTGGCGGCCAGTGCGACGTCGATGTCAGCGCGCATCAGCTGCGCAAGGTGATCGACCTGGGGTTCCTGCAACAGGCTGGCATGCCCTCCCGGAACATCGCAACCACGCACCCGGCCCGTGATGCGGCGGTCCCACCCGAACTGAGCGTCCCGGTAGAAGGCCGCGAAGGGTTCGTCGCCCGGATCCTGCGTCCCCGCCGAGGCCCGGAACAGCCAGACATCGCCCTGCAGCTTGCCGGTGTGGCCCAGCGCCAGTTCTGAACAGGACAGCACCTCCCGCACAGTGAGCCTCCGCAGCGCTGCTGGCACACGCCACTGGCGGGCCAGATGCAGTCGCAGCAACCACACCCGCACCCGCACCCAGATGCGGGCGAGCCGAGAGCCCACCTGATACCCCACGTAGCCTTTGATCTTGCGCAGCAGCCCCGGCAGGGCCGAACCGACCGCCCCCAGGGCCAACTCGCCCTGCCCGTCCTGGAAAAGCCGGGTGACCCGGTTCAGGCGCCGCTGCGCCTGCAGTCCCTTGATTTTCGGTGCAAAGACATCGGCCGCGTCGAACAGGGCCACCATGGCAATGGCCTCGCCCTCCTGCTGCAGGCGCCGGGCGATCTCGAAGGCGATGTTCCCGCCCACACACAGTCCCGCCAGGATGTAGGGACCATGCGGCTGGGCCGATCGGATCTTGGCCATGTAGTGCTCGACCATGTCCGACATCACCGTGTGCAGCACCACGCCGCTTTCATCGACATGGGGCTGCAATGCGTAGCAGGCATGGCCCTCGTCCAGTCGGTAGGCCAGATTCCGATACAGCAGGATCTCGCCATCCGCGTCGTGAATGAAGAACACAGCGGGTCGACCAGCACCCGCCCTCAGGCGCACCAGCGAGTTGCGTCCGGCCATCTGGTCCAGCACCGTGGCCAGCTGGCGCACCGTGGGTGCTTCCAGCAGCACCGCAGGCCGGACCCGCTTGACCAGGCGCTGCTCGATCTCGGCGATCAGTTGCATGGCCTTCAGCGAGTTGCCACCAATGTTGAAGAAGTTGTCATGCACGCCCACGTGCGGCAACCCCAGCAGCCGGCTCCAGATCTGGCACAGCTCGGCCTCGGTGAGGCTGAGATTCGCCTCCTTCTCGTCCGGGATCAGCGCTTGCGCAGCGGCCGCCGCTGGCGGCTCGCTGGCCTGAGTCACCGGCGACTCGCCCCCTTCGCGGCGGCTCTGGAGGTAGCGCCCTGGAACCGTGTCGCTCTCGCTCAGCAAGCGCTCAAGGTCGGTGTCGGGATTCTCGGCCAGCCGTTGCAACAGTTCCATGAAGCGTGCATGCAGCGCCTGCGCGGTGGCCTGGCTGTAGATGTCGGCGTTGTAGGTGAAGCCACCGACCAGGCGGTCCTGCAACTCCATCAGCCACAAGCCCAGGTCCTCGGTCGCTCCCTTCTGGAAGATGGCAATGCGCTCCTGGGTAAGCGGCCCCCACTGCCATTCCCGGGCACGGGCATCCTGGTAGGAAAACAGTGCCTGATAAAGCCCGGCTTTCTGGGAGAGTACCGCCACCTCGGGCTCCATCGCCAGGCGCTCGAAAGCGATGTCCTGATGCTGAAGGGCCTCAACCAGCGTGACACGCACCTGCTGCATGTATGCCGCCCAGGACAGCGTCTCGTCGACCCGCATCGGCAGGGGCAGCAGGTTGTTGAAGAAACCCATCACCGGCTCCACCTCGGCCATCAGCCGGCCGCGCACCGGCACGCCCATCACGATTGAGGCACTGCCAATGACCCGGCTCATCATGGCGGTGTACACCGCAAAAGCCAGCATGTTGAGCGTGACCTCTCCCTTCCTTGCCAGGGCGCGCAGGCGCTCGGTGGTCGGCGCATCAATCTGCACCCATTCGGTGACGCCAGCACCGCTCATCCCCGCACGACGCGGAAAATCGGTCCACGGCACGGCGGGCGCCTCGGTTCCAGCGAAGCGCTGTTTCCAATAGTCGAGCTGCTGTGCGGCCTCGGTGCCGTTGAGCCACTGGAGGTACCACTCGGCGTAGTCACCGTAGCTGACCGTCAGCGGCGGCAAGGGATCGGCCCGCCCTTCAATGAAGGCTGCATAGAGCGCCGCCATCTCGCCATAGAACAGGTCAAAGGACCAGCCATCCCACACGATGTGGTGCGGCATGAACAGCAGCGCGTGCTCGTCTGTCGCCAGACGGTAGAGCACCGCACGGAAGAGCGGCCCCTGGTGGATGTCGATCGGCGCATCCACCACCTCCTGCATGCGTTGCATCAGCACCGATTCGCGCTCGGCAGCCGGCACATCCGTCAGGTCCACCAAGGGCAGACGAAAGGCCAGGGTCGGCTCGACGATCTGCAACGAGCCCTGGGCCGCTGGAGCGATCCGCGTCCGCAGCGCCGGTTGCCGATCGACGATATGCTGCAGCGCCCGCTCGAAGGCCCGCAAATCCAGCGGTCCCTTGAAACGATGGCCCGATGGCGTGTTGTAGAGCACCCGCTCGGGGTGCAGCTCCTGGACGAAGCGGATGCGCTCCTGCATCGGCGTCAGCGGCGCCGTCCGCCGCCCGGGCAGGGTGACGATGGGCTGCCGCTTGGGCAGCCCTGCCGCGGACAGACGCGTGACGGCCAGCGCCAGCCGTTCCGCATTCGGCGCCTCGAACAGCGCACTCAAGGGCAGGTTGATCTGGAAATGACGGTTGATCTGCGCCGTCAACCGAGCGGCCAGCAGGGAATGCCCTCCCAGTGCGAAGAAGTCGTGCTGAACGCCCAGACCGGGCAACTTCAGCACCTCTTCCATGGCGGTCAGGATGAAGCGCTCGGTGTCATTACGCGCCTGCACCGGGGCGCTGGCTTCCTGCGCACGCCCCAGCTCCGGCGCAGGCAGGGCCTTGCGATCGACCTTGCCATTGGGCAGCAAGGGCATGCGGGGCAGAGACACCACATGCTGGGGCAACATGTAGTCGGGCAGCTTGCCGCGCAGGTGCGCCTTGAGTGCAGCCTCGTCCAGCGTAGCGCCCGGCCGAAGGGTCAGGTAGGCCACCAACCGCGTGTCCCCAGGAGAATCCTCCCGCGCCAGGACAATAGACTGCGCAACACCGGACACCTCCTCGCAGGCCGACTCGATCTCTCCCAGTTCGATGCGGTAGCCGCGCACCTTGACCTGGAAGTCCAGTCGCCCCTGATGTTCCAGCAGGCCGTCGTTGCACCAGCGCCCACGGTCACCGGTGCGGTACAGCGGGCCGGCAACAGCCGCTGGCAAGCCACTGGTGAGGAACCGCTCCTGCGTCAACTCGGGACGGTTCACATACCCGATCGCCACGCCGTGCCCACCGATGTAAATCTCCCCGGGCACCCCGACGGGACAGGGTTGCTGCCGGGGGTCCAGAACCCACACCTCGGTGTTGTCCAGCGGGCGACCAATCGACATGCCTCGGCGCGTCAACGCCGCACCGTCCACGCGCCAGGCAGTTGACCAGATAGTGGTCTCTGTCGGGCCGTAGAGATTCCACACCTGACCCGCTCGCTCCAGCAGCTGCTGCGCGACATCCAGCGGAAACGCCTCTCCACCGACCAGGGCCTTGAAACCAGTCCCGCCGCGCCAGGCGGTGTCCAGCAACATCCGCCAGAGGCTGGGTGTGCCCTGCATGGCTGTCACCGCATGCTGCTCAAGCCAACGGCTCAGCAGGAACGCATCCATCACCACTTCGCGCGGGACGATGAGGGCGCGGGCCCCCACTTGCAGCGGCAGCAGCCACTCCAGCACCGCGATGTCGAAGGACAGTGTCGTGACCGCTGCCAGACAGTCGCCCGCGGCCAACCCAGGCTCACGGATCATGCTGTGCAGGAAGTTCGCCACGGCCCGGTGCGGAACCGCCACCCCCTTGGGCCGGCCGGTCGACCCGGATGTGTAGATCAGGTAGGCGGCATCCTCCGGGCCGGGGTCGTCTTCACCCGGCACCAGCGGAGCGTCGCCCTGGTCCGGCCAGGTCGCGGGACGGTCCAACCACAGCAGGCGCTCGGAAGCATCCGGGCGCCAGGCGGTTGGTGCATTCGAGGCGCCCCCCTCATCCAACACCAGCAGATCCAGGTCTGCATCTTCCGCGTAGAACGACAACCGTTCCGCAGGAAAGCCCGGATCCAGCGGGACATAGGCAGCACCTGCGCGCAAGGTGGCCAGCAGGGCCACCACCATTTCGGCCCGCCGGGTCAGGCACAGGCCTACCCGACCGCCTCGTCGCACGCCGCGTGCACGCATGACCCTGGCCAGCTGATTGGCCCGGCGGTCCAGCGCCTGATAGCTGAGCGAGACGGCGCCGTCGAGCACGGCCACGCTGTCGGGCGTCTTCAGACACTGCTGTGCGAACCCCGCGTGCATGAGTTGCGCGCCGGGCACGGCCGTGGGCAGTGGTTGCAATGCCTTCAGTTCAGCTTGCGCTTGCTCGTTCAACCAGGCGAGGTCGCCCAGCGGCGTCTGCGCGTTGGCAACTGCCGCGCGCAGCAGTGTTTCGAAGGCGGCAAGCCAGCGGCGCACGGACGCCTCGTCGAACAGGTCCGTGTTGTACTGGCACTCGAGACGCAAGCGATCCCCGACCGGCACAGCATTGACGAAGAGCTCGAAGTTCTCGAAATGGCGCGGATTGCTGTTCAAGTCGACCCGCAGGTTCGGATAGGCATGCTCCAGCCCGCGAAGCGGCTGATCGAGGTTGAACATCACACTGACCAGTGGCAGGCGCCTGGGATCTCTGGCGACCTGCAGATGCCGGAGCAGTGCCGCGTAGGTCAGCGCCTGATGCTCGAACCCATCCATCAGCTGCGCGCTGCTGTGCTTGAGCAGGATCGACAGCGGCTGCCCTGGATCCACCGCCAAGCGAATGGGCAGCAGGTTGACGCAGTGACCGACAAGCCCCGTCAGGCCAGAGCTGGCCTGACCCGCGGCCGGCACGCCGACCACCACATCGTCCTGCCCACCAAGACGGCTCAGCAGCAGCCCAAAGCAGCCCAGCAGACAGGCAAACATGCTCACGCCCGATCGCGCGGCCAGACCGCGCAGATCACCCAGCAGATCGGCATCCAGTTCATGATCCAGGCGTCGCGAAGCAAAGCCCCGCATTGCCGGGCGAGCACGGTCTGTCGGCAGGTCCAGCACCGGCAGGCTGCCTTGGTACTGATGCAGCCAGTACCGCTCGTGCTCGCGCATGGCCTCGCTGGCGCCCTGCTCCAGCTCCCAACGCACATAGTCGCTGTAGCCGGCGCAATCCAGCGGGCCAGGGGCCACGCCGATCTGCTCGGCATACAGCGCCCCCAGGTCCATCGCGATCACACCCCAGGACCACCCATCGCAGACGATGTGGTGGGCCGTCAACAGCAGTGCGTGATCGTCGGGCGCCAACTGGTACAGGGCGGCCCGCAGCAAAGGCCCACGCTCCAGATCGAACACCGTTTCAACTGCCTGCTCCGCTGCCAATCGCAGAGCGGCCTCCCGCGCATCCTCCGTCTGCCGCGTGAGGTCCACACGCTGCAAGATCAGCCCGGCATCACGCGACACGAACTGATCGTTGCCGTCGGCGCCAAAGCAGCAGCGCAAGGCCTCATGGCGCAACCCCAGGGCCCGGAGGGCCCCTTGAAGGGCCTCCACATCGAGTACACCCTTCAACCGAAGGGTGACCGACTCATTGAATGCCAGTGAGGCCTGGGGGCTCAGGCGGTCGGCCAGCCACACCTCCCGCTGGGCTTCGCTGGTCGGAAAGACACGGTCGAAGTCACCTTCCGCAAACGGATCGAATTCCGCTTCTCGCACTGCCGCCATGGAGTTCATAGAAAGGTCAGGGTTCCAACTTGATGTATTTTCCGGGCACGCCCGCCTCCGGCACGAACCAGGCCGGGCGCCCGTCCTTGTCGCGTCCGAGTCGGGCATTGGCAACCGGCGGCCGCCCGGCATCGAGGATCGGTGCTGGGCCATTCAGACGCGGCAGGAATCCGGCCTCCTGCAGTTCATCCACGGAGGCCCTGAAAGCCGCCTTGATCTTCTCGATGTCCTGCGGGCTGTGCGCCGTTGTCAGGAAGCACGGGAAGTTATCCAGGATGTGGATCCCCCGGCTGCGCATCATCGCGAACAGGAGATCCTGCAGCGGGTGATCCTCCAGCCAGCTGACGCGCCATAGCGATGCAAAGTTCCGCACCGCCACCGGAGCCCCCACCTGCTTGCAATAGGCGTTGAGGTCATCGGCCAAGGCCTGTGTCTGCCGGTTGAGCTGTTCCTGCAAAGCCGGCCCGCGGTCTTTCAGGTGCTGCAGTGCAGCCTTGGCCGCCGCCAGCGCCAGCGGATGGCGCACGAAGGTGCCGGCGAAGTAGGTCACGCCGACGGTGGGCATCGACTCATCGCCGTATTGCCAGGCCCCGCCATCGAGCGCGTCCATGTAGTCGCGCTTGCCTGCGATCACGCCGATGGGGAAGCCGCCGCCGATCACCTTGCCGTAGCTGGCAAGATCTGCACGGATACCGAACATGGCCTGGGTGCCCCCCAGATGCGCCCGGAAACCGGTGATCACCTCGTCAAAGATGAGGCAGGTCCCACTGGCCTCAGTGATCGCGCGCACCTCGCGCAGGAAGTCCAGGGGCGCGAAATCCGGCCGACGGCTCTGCACCGGCTCCACCAGCACCGCCGCCAGATCCTCGGCGTTCGCCCGGATGAACTCCAGTGCCTCGGGCGTTCCGTAGTCCAGCACACGCACATCCCCGAACACGCCGGACATGATGCCGGGCGCCGCGGGCAGGCCCTTGGCAGCCTTGCCCGCCCGGACCAGGACCTCGTCGAAGGTCCCGTGGTAAGACCCGGTGAACAGGACCACGGTGTTGCGCCCCGTCACGGTACGCGCAATGCGCACCGCCGCCATCACAGCCTCGGAACCAGTGTTGCACAGGCCGGCCCGGTCAAAACCGGTGAGCTCGCAGACGAGCTGGGCCACCTCACCAGCCAGGGGGTGCTGGGGTCCGATCTCATAGCCCAAGTCCAGCTGGCGACGAACGGCATCGTTGACGAAGTCGGGCTGCCACCCAAACAGATTCATGCCGAAGCCGTTGAGGACATCCACATACTCGTGACCATCCAAGTCCCAGAGATGTGCCCCCTTGCTGCGCTCGATGACGATCTGGTAGGTGATCTCCTTGGTCATCGGACGGAAGCCGTTGACCACGCGAGGGTCCGCCAAATGAGCCCGGTGCGTCTCGGTGTATTGCTTGCTGCGTGCCGTGCGTTCCGTGTAACGCTGGATGAAAGCTTGCAGTCGGGCCTGCTGGCGTTCCGTCAGTTCGCTGTTCTGGGTGTGGATGCGGGCAATCGCACCGAAGGCCTTCTTCACGTCGTAGCGGCGGGCTGCGCTGGCCTCGTCGCTTCCATCAGCGCTCACCAGTGCGCCACTGCTGCCCTGGGGCGGTACGGCGGTCGAAGCCAACGGGGCCGCAGGCACAGGCGCCAGACTGGCTGGGCCAGCCGCGGGCTGGCCACCGCCAGGGCCCTGAACGACACCGCCCTGGAGCAGCGCCAGCTGCTGCGCCATGAGTTGCATCTGCTGCTGAATGACCTGCTGCACCAGCGGCTGCGATGCGGCGAAGGCGGGCGTCGCCATGCCAGTCATTGGCAGCATCGGTGCCCCCCCACCCAGCCCCGCAGGTGCAATGACCTCGGAAGAGGAGGCCGCCTCGCGGGCCCCCTCCGACGCAGGTGCGGCCTCCGGGGGCAGGGTCTGGTCCAGGAACGCCGTCAACGCATCCAGGCTGCGATAGTTTTCCATCAGCTGGCGGAAGGTCAGCGAGACCTTGAAGGTCTTTTTGATCTGCAGCGCAGCCTGAGTGAGGGTCAGGGAATCGAGGCCCAGCTCGACGAAGCCGAGATCGCTATCGGCATCTGTCAGATCGATGCCTGCAACGTCCTCGAACACGCCCCGCAGACGAAGGAGCAGTTGCGGACGGCGATCGGAAGGGGAAGCAGCAGCGGCCATGGGCGAACTCCCGGCAGAAGAAATGGCGGACAAAACAGGAGATATGGAAGCGGATACCGATGCGGGGGCAGGAGCAGGCCCTGCCTCCGGGGACGAGGGGGTCAACCAGATCCTGCGCCGCTCGAACGGATAGGTGGGCAGCGCCAGCCTTTGCCGATCCGTCGCAGGATGGGCCACCGACATGGCGGGCTCGATGCCCAGCGTCCAGAGCTGCCCCCAGGCCAATGCCATGGTGAATGTCTCGCTCTGTGGCTGATCGGCCAGACAGGCCACGGCAACCGGAGGCACCTGACCGGGCCGCTGGTGCTGCCGGGCCAGGGTGGCGAGGGTGCCACGAGGTCCCAGCTCAAGGAAGGCAACGTCCCCGAGCCCCGCCTGTGCAGCCCGCAACGCAGGCGAGAAGCGAACGGTGTCACGCAGATGCCGAGACCAGTAGGCCGGGTCCGTTGCCTGCGTTGCCACCAGAGCCTCGCCGGTCAGGGTGGAGTAGATGGGCAGTTGGGGTGGTGCCAACCGGACAGCCCGGACCTCGGCCTCGAAGGGGGCCACCACCGCATCCATCATCGGTGAATGGAAGGCGTGGGAGGTCTGCAGGGAACGGCTCACGATGCCGGCAGACTCCAGTTGCTGCTGCCAGGCCTCTATGGCGCTCACCGGTCCGGCCACCACCGTGGCATTGGGCCCGTTGTCCGCAGCCAGAGCCAAGCCCTCTGGCAGGCGGGCCACAACCTCCTGCGCAGACAGGCGCACGGACAGCATGGCGCCGCCGGGGAGCGCCTGCATCATCGCGCCACGACGGGCCACCAACCGAGCGGCGTCCTCCAGAGTCATCACCCCAGCCAGCACCGCGCACACGAACTCGCCCACGCTGTGGCCGATCAATGCAGCTGGGCGCAGGCCCCGGGCCAGCCACAGCTGAGCCAGGCCATATTCCAGACAGAACATCGCCGGCTGTGTCACACCAGTGTGGCGCAACACCTCGGCGCCTCCGTGGAACATCCGGTCTTTCAAGTCGAAGTCCAGTGTCCCACGAAGTGCCTCGAAACAACGGTCCAGCGCTGCGCGGAACACGGGCTCGGCGTCATAGAGCCCCTGCCCCATTCCCTCGTACTGGGCACCCTGGCCGGAAAACAGCCAAACCAGCTGTGGGACCTGCCGGCCCAGCATGCGCACCGAGCGCCCCGGGGCATCCGCTGCGCGCAAGCCTGTGACTGCTTCGGCGACGGTGCTCGCCACCACACACATGCGATGGCTGAAGCGGGCGCGCCCTACCTGCAGCGTGTGTGCCACGTCGGCCAGATTGACGGTCGGACCGGCCTGGTCCAGCCCCTCGGCCAGGCGGGCGGCCATCGTCTCCAGCGCAGGCTTGCTGCGCGCCGACAGCAGCAGCAATTGCGGCCCCTCGGCCGGGCTGGACGGTGCACGCAGCGGTGCCTCCTCCAACACGACGTGGGCGTTCGTGCCTCCGACGCCGAAGCTGCTGACACCCGCGCGACGCGGCAGACCGGCGCGGCGCGGCCAGGCGCTGAGTTCCTTGTTGACCACAAAGGGCGTGCGGGCGAAATCGATGGCCGGGTTCGGCGAGCGGTAATGCAGCGTGGCGGGCAACGCTTCGTGCATGAGGGACAGCGCCGTCTTGATGACCCCCGTCGCGCCCGCGGCCGTCACCGTGTGGCCCACATTGCTCTTCGCGGAGCCCAGCCGGCAGGCGCCGGCAGTCAGGCCCGAGCCCTGGAATGCCCTGGCCAAGCCCTCGACCTCGACCGGATCGCCCAGTGGCGTGGCTGTGCCATGGGCCTCCACATAGGAGATGTCGCGAGGATGGACCCGTGCGTCCTCCATCGCGGCACGAATGACCGCCGCCTGGCCTTCAGGGCTGGGCGCCGTGAAGCTGGCCTTGCCGCCGCCATCGTTGTTGATGGCCGCGCCACGGATCACCGCGCACACCGGGTCACCATCGGCCAGTGCGTCTTCCAGCCGCTTGAGCAGCACCATCGCCGCCCCGTCGCTGAAGATGGTGCCTCCTGCCTCGGCGTCGAAGCTGCGCGTGTGGCCGTCCTTGGACAGCATGGCCCCTTCTTGGTAGAGGTAGCCGGCACGCCAGGGCACAGTCACGGCGGCCCCGCCCGCCAGCGCCATGCGGCAGCGGCCCAGGCGCAGGGCCCCGACCGCCTCGGAGATGGCCACCAGAGAGGTCGAACAGGCCGTCTGGACCGACACGGCCGGCCCCTTCAGATTCAATCGGTGCGCGATCCGGGTGGCGACATAGTCCTTGTCGTTGGCCAGCATGACCTGGAACTCACCGACCTGCTCCACGACTTCTGGGCATCTGTTCAGGATGCGCTGGGCGTAGCTGTTACCGAACAGACCCGTGTACACCCCGGCGAACACGCCGACCGGCGCATCGCAGCGGTTCGGGGCATGCCCGGCACGCTCCAGGCATTCCCAGGCCAGCTCCAGCAGAAGGCGCTGCTGCGGGTCCATGACCTCGGCTTCGCGCTCCCCGATCCCGAAGAAGGCGGGATCAAACTCCTCGACCTGTTTGAGCACCCCGCGAGCCCAGACGTAGTCGGGGTCTGCGCGCAGGCGAGCGGGCACCATCGGGTCCACGGTGGTGTCGTCGAATCGTTCGACGGACTCCACGCCCTGCCGAAGGTTCTCCCAGAACGCCTCGACAGAGGAGGCCCCAGGAAAGCGACCGGACATGGCAATGATGGCGATGTCGCCTCCTGCGGCCACCGGTGTGCCAGAAGTGGCGGCCATGGCTGCCGTGCCGCCAGCAGCCAGCGCCTGAGCCAGTCCCGCTGCGGTCGGCTGCTCGAACAGCACGGGCACGGGCAGCGTCACGCCCTGCTCCTCCCGCAGCGTCCTGACCGCACGGATCGCCAGCAGCGAATTGCCGCCGAACTCGAAGAAGTTGTCTTCGCGCCCGATCTCAGCCATGCCCAGCAGCCGTGCAAAGACCTGGCAGATCGCCTCTTCGAGGGCACCGCGCGGTGCTTGGTACGGGCCGGCCGTGTCGGGGCGCTGACGCAGGGGCGCCGGCAGTGCCCGCTTGTCGAGCTTGCCGTTCTCGGTCAGCGGCAGCGCCTCCATGCCCACGAAGGCCACCGGGCACATGTAGTCTGGCAGGCGCTGAAGCAGAAACTCCCGGAGTCCATGATGGAGTTCGGACGCCGAGGGCACCAGATAGGCGACCAGCTGCGCCTCGCTTCCGGGGCCTTCGCTGCGCGCCACCACGGCGCAGGCGCGAACCCCTGGCCACTTCAGAATCTGGGCCTCGATCTCGCCGGTCTCGATGCGAAAGCCGCGGATCTTGACCTGCTGATCCATCCGGCCGAGGTACTCCAACTCGCCATCGGGCAGATACCGGGCGAGATCTCCGGAACGGTAGAGCCGGACGGGCTGTGCGCCGCCCGGCGGGGTCCATTCCAGAAAGCGGGCCGCGTTGAGATCCGGACGGTTCAGGTAACCCAGGCACACGCCCACTCCGCCGACGTAGATCTCGCCCACCTCCCCTTCGGCCACCGGCCTCTGCTGCTCATCCAGCAGCCAGAGATCCCAGCCCGGAATGGGATCGCCGATCACGCTGCCCAGACGGGCCTCCACGTCAGACAGGGACACCGGGCGGTAGGTGACGAACACCGTGGTCTCGGTGATGCCGTACATGTTGATCAGCTGAGGCTGTCGATCGCCGAAACGGTCGAACCAGGGACGCAGCGACTGCAGTTCCAGAGATTCGCCGCCGAAGATCACGTAGCGCAGGGCCAGGGGACCGTCCCAGTCCTCCAGCGCCATGACCACCCCCTGGAAGGCCGAGGGCGTCTGATTCAGCACCGTCACGCCCTCTCGGGACAGGAGACTCAGGAACTCACGCGGTGCTCGGCTGGTGAGGTAAGGCACCACCACCACCCGCCCGCCATAGGCCAGCGCGCCCCAGATCTCCCAGACCGAAAAGTCAAATGCATGGGAGTGGAAGAAGCTCCAGACATCCTGGGGGCCGAAGCCAAACCAGGGCTCCGTGCCGATGAGCAACTGCAGCACATTGCCATGGGTGACCAGGCAACCCTTGGGTCGCCCGGTGGAGCCGGAGGTGTAGATCACATAGGCCAGAGGATCAGCGCCACCCGTCGCCGGCGGGTTCTCAACCGCTTCCTGCCGCCAGGCCGGAGCCGGATCGTCCAGCCGCAACACAGGCAACTGCCCAAGCGCAGGCAGCCGATCGATGCTGGACGCAGACGTCAGCATGGCCGCTGGCGCGGCGTCCTCCAGCACGAAGCTGACCCGGTCCTTCGGGTAGGCCAGATCCAACGGAAGGTAGGCGGCCCCGGACTTCAATATCCCCAGCAGCCCAACCACCATGTCGATAGAGCGCTCCAACGCGATCGCGACCAGGGAACCGTCCCCAATACCGAGGCGGCGCAGGTGCCAGGCCAGTTGGTTCGCCCGTCGGTTCAAGTCGCCATAAGTCAGGGACTCTCCATCCATTGTGACGGCCCGCGCGTCCGGCCTCAGCGCCGCCTGGGCCTCCACCAGCGCATGGATTCGCCATGCGGCCCCGGAATCGGGGGACAAATGCTTGAGAGAAACAACGTCGTCAGATTGAGGCATGAGAGCCCTCCCTTGCCGCGGGATCCAGCGCGTAGCGGGAATACTCCCCTCCCACGCCGACAGATCCGCGCCTTTGCCCGAAGGCCCGCTGCAAACCCAGCAGGCCACTGTAGAGCGCGCCACTCACAGCGTCCCACCATGGATGCATCCCCACCCGTGCAGGCTGCATGCCCATCTGACGCAGCCGCTGATGCAGAGCGTGCAGCCGTGCATTGCGGATGGTGGAATGTGTGTAATAAGTAAAGCTGGCGGTGATGGAGACACCATCCCCGTTCTCGACCATGTGAGGACTGGTGGCCGGCATGTAGGCGCCCATGCCCGGTTCCAGCTGAAAAACATGCGCCCGCGCCCGCAGGGCATCACGCCATGCCACCAAATCACGGTTGTGGCTGGCATGGAACAGATCACGCGCCTCCTCGCTCACCGCCTCCAGGTCATCCGGCTCCCAGACGTACAAGGTCTTGCGACCCTTGATCTGGAGGATGAAGTTATGTTCCTTGTCGATGTGGAACGGTGTCACTGCGCGCGGAGAGGTCAAAAAGATCCAGCCGCCCCGGTAGCACATGCCCGGGTCCAGCTTGTCCAGCATGGGCTTCACGCTCTCAAGCACGCCGTCCACCAACTCCCGGTAGGTCTCGTCAGCCTGGACATTGAGGAGTGACATCCAGACGCCCGCGTTGTCAAGGTCGTCGAGCGTCGCCACCGCTGTTCGTCGATTCGGAAAGATGGCGGGGGCATGGTTGAACGCCGTCCCGGCCGTCGCTTGCGCCGTATGCGCGCGCACGCTGCGCCGCTGCTCCAATCGAGACGCCAGCGCCATCAAAGCCGGCTTGGCGAACAGGGGGTGATCCTCCAGGTGATGCCGGAGCTCAGAAACCCGCCAAGGGTCAAAAGACGTGGAAGGAAAGTCAAATAAAGGCGACGACAACTGCATAAGGCTCCTCTTTGAGTCACTTCCATGTCCGTATTGCCGCTTTACAAAGATCCCCACAGGCACCATCACACCCAAGCACGGCGCATGAGATTGATTCTGGAGCCCGGCGCTGGGCGCTGTTTCATTTGAACACCATCTCTCGGGACAGTGTTAATCCTGAGGCAACCCGCACCTGCTTCATCGTACGCGTTCAGGATGACACCGCCCCGCATCCAGACGATGTCCGTGTCCATCCTGGGCCTGAGGACCCAATCGGGTCTCAGTAAGCGCTTCGATCGAAGAACATGAGCTTGGCGGTCTTGAAGATGATCAAGAGATCCAGCCCCAGAGACCAGTTCCTCAGATATTCCAGGTCGTACTCGACTCGCCTGGCCATCTTCTCCAGGGTGTCGGTCTCTCCGCGCAAGCCGTTCACCTGCGCCCAGCCAGTGATTCCCGGCTTGACCTTGTGCCGAGCCATGTAGGCCTTGACCATGCCGCGGTACATCTGGTTGTGCGCCACCGCGTGGGGACGCGGGCCGACGATGCTCATGCGCCCCTGGAGCACGTTGAAGAACTGGGGCAGCTCATCCAGGGACGTCCGACGGATGAACGCGCCGAAGGGCGTCACCCGCGCATCGCCCCGCTTGGCCTGCACCACCGTGTCGTCGTTTTCCTGGACCGTCATCGAACGGAACTTATAGACCTCGATGATTTCTCCGTCCAAGCCGGTGCGTCGCTGCCTGAAGATCACCGGACCAGGCGAACTCAACCTGACGCCCACAGCCACCAGCAACATGACCGGGCTGATCGAGAGAAGGATCAGGCTCGCCAGCATCAGATCGCTTGTCCGCTTGATCAGGCCATTGACCCCGGTGAAGGGCGAGCTCAGCAAGCCCACCACCGGCACACCCCCCATGTCCGTCAGACGCCCCTGGATGATGCTCAGCCCAAAGATATCCGGAACGAAATGCAGGGATGCTGTGGTGTTTTGAAGAGCTTCCATGAGCCCCGCAATGCGAGGCTGCGACGTGAGCGGCAAGGTGATGAAAACATCCTTCACGCCATGCGCATCGATGAACTGGGGAAGCTCGTCCATCTTGCCCAGCAAGTACCCATGGGTGGACTCGGGCACACGATCGCCCGAACGGTCGTCAAACACGCCGAGTAACTGCCGGCCTTCCCAGGCCCGCTTGGCCAGCACCTCGGCGACACGCAGACCCATCCTGTTGGCCCCAACGATCACAGCGAGACGACGGGTCTGCGAAGTCTGGGCGCGATGACTCATCCAGGCACCGACCCCCTTGGCCAACGTCCATTGCGCCAAAGGCACCGCGAAGCCCCAGGTGATCAGCAGGTCGGGTGGAAAGGCTTCCCAACCGTTGGTGACATACCCCAGCAGCAGCAGGAGCAGCAGGCAGACCGTCAGCCAATGAACAACAATCTCCGCGGCTGTGTGGGTTGGACCATGACGCAGGCGGGTCAACCAGGGATAGGTCAACAGGAGAAAAACCACGACCGCCTTGGCCACGCCGCCAAAGGGCCACCCATAGGCCAGGTGAAACAGGTACAGCAGCAGCACGGCGATGCCTGGCTCGAGCACCGTCCAGATCAGACTCGACACCGGGGGCGGGTCGTTGATGAAGATGTTGCGTGTGCTTTGTTCGTCCTGCATGTCACACCACCAGTCAGGCCCAGCAATGCTTCTTCCGTGCAGGCTTTTCGGACTCGCGCCGCGCGCGTCCCCCACTGGCGCTTCTGCGCTTCCAGTGGGGCGCCCCCCAACCTGCCCAGGGGACCATCGGCAACTCACATGCTCGGCCTGACGTTGGGTGATGTCCAGACCCTCCGATGGGTAAAAGTGCCGGAGTTCCCAGATCCATCCTTGCTCCCGAGGATCCGCCGCCCCAGACCACCGAATGCCCGTCCTCGATTCAGGGGACAGCCTCGGACTGCATGGGCAGAGGAGGACGCCAGGCCAAAGGCAAGGCGCCTGTGTGTGCCGGAGCCAGCCACAGCGGAACCGGACCGTGTCCACCCAGGACTCGGTTACCGGCGATCACGAAATTTCGTCCACCCAGCGCCAGGTCGAGACTGGTCTGCCTGTTGCGGATGAAGGTGTTGTTCTGGATCAGCACGTTGCTGACGCCTTCGGCCGAGGTGTCGTTCTCCGGGCAGATCGCCACCGTCCACTGGTTCGTGTCAGACGGGTCGCCGAAGAGGTTGTTGGCCACCACCACCTGCTCCGAATACCACGCATCGTCCTTGTACGCATCGGTGTAGGCCGTCAGACCGCCACTGTGCAGCTTCAGCGAGTGGTACGTCCCCGACGGGTTGATCCCCCTGAGCTGGTTGTGCGCCACGATCGCCTTGCGCACCTTCGTGAAGCGCGCCGTGTGGTACTTCGAAACACCCATCACGTTGCCCAGCATCGCGTACTGCGAGCCGTCACCGAACAGGTTGTAGCCCCCGTCGCTGAACGTGCCCGTCACCTTGTTCTCCAC
>NZ_BADL01000151.1 GCF_000333615.1 Ideonella sp. B508-1
ATGCCGGCTACAAGCTCGCACCGGTGGACACCAACCTCTTCCCGGGCGGCTTCAACAACCTCACGCCCGAGATGCTGCCGCTGGCGGTGCAGGCAGCGATGGCGGCCATCGAGAAGATCTGCCCCGAGGCCAAGAACCTGCTGCTGATCCCCGAGAAGCACACCCGCAACATGTTCTACCTGATGAACGTGCAGCGGCTGATCGAGATCTTCGGCCTGGCCGGCCTGAACGTGCGCCTGGGCACCCTCGACGAGTCCATCACTGAACCCACCCGGTTGCAGCTGCCCGATGGCAGCGAGCTGACGCTGGAGCCGCTGCTGCGCACCCCGCGCCGCCTGGGCCTGAAGGACTTCGATCCCTGCACCATCCTGCTGAACAACGACCTCTCGGCCGGCATCCCCGAAGTGCTGAAGAACCTGCACGAGCAGTACCTGCTGCCCCCGCTGCATGCCGGCTGGGCGGTGCGCCGCAAGAGCCAGCACTTCGACAGCTACGAGGAAGTGGCCAAAAAGTTCGCCAAGCTGCTGGGCATGGACCCCTGGCTGATCAACCCCATGTCGACCCATGTGAGCGAGGTGGACTGGCAGGAAGGCACCGGCCTGGACCGGGTGCAGACCCAGGTCGATGCGCTGCTGACCAGGATCCGGCGCAAGCACAAGGAATACGGCATCAACGAGAAGCCTTTCGTGGTCGTGAAGGCCGACAACGGCACCTACGGCATGGGCATCATGACCGTGCGCGACGCCAAGGAGCTGGAAGATGTGAGCCGCCGCACCCGCAACAAGATGGGCGTGGTCAAGGACGGCCAGACCGTCTCCGACCTGATCATCCAGGAAGGCGTGCCCACCTACGAGCGGGTCAACGAGGCCGTGGCCGAGCCGGTGGTCTACATGATCGATCGCTATGTGGTGGGCGGCTTCTACCGGGTCCATGCGGACCGCGGCATCGACGAGAACCTCAACGCCCCGGGCGCCAGCTTCGTGCCCCTGGCCTTCTCGGAAAGCCACCACCTGCCCAAGCCCGGCATGCGCCCCGGGGCCAGCGCGCCCAACCGCTTCTACATGTACGGCGTGATCGGCAGACTGGCCATGCTGGCCGCGTCCTACGAGCTGGAAGCGACCGACCCGGACGCCGAAGTCTACGAGTGAGCCCAGGGCGAGGCCGGCGCGACCTCGCTCGCCAACACGCGCACGCCCTCCGCCCGCAACGCGGCAACGTCGCTGGAATGTCCCAGCGGATGAAGCGCGTGTCCTGCCGATCCAGCACACCACGGGCTCGCCCCGGAGCTCTCCATCCACCGTGAGCAGACACACGAGGGGGCCTTGCGGCGCCACTGGGCCGGCAGGCCGCACAAGGCTTGCACAAGGCCTGCACAAGCGCGGATTGTGCCGTGGCGTGCACGCCCTGCAGGGCCCGTTCTGCTGGACAGACCGGCCAGGGGCGGGCGCACAATAAGGGTTTCTCCAACGAGCCGCCCCCCTTTGAGTTCTCATACCCCTGCCCCCCGGACACCGGCAGCCCTGGCCACCCTGACTCTGGCGGCACTTGGCGTGGTCTACGGAGACATCGGTACCAGCCCGCTCTACGCGCTGAAAGAGGTGTTCCACGCCGGCCATGTGCCGGCCTCGGACGAGAACATCCTGGGCGTGCTCAGCCTCATCTTCTGGACGATGACCATCATCGTCTCGCTGAAATACGTGCTGCTCATCCTGCGGGCCGACAACAACGGTGAAGGTGGCCTGATCGCCATGCTGGCCCTGGCCACCACCGCGGTGAAGGACCGCCCGCTGCTGCGCCGCATCCTGATGGTGGTGGGCCTGTTCGGCACCGCCATCTTCTACGGCGACGGCGTCATCACCCCGGCGGTGTCGGTGCTCTCGGCCGTCGAGGGCCTGGAGGTGGCCGCCCCCGCCCTGCACAGCCTGGTGATCCCCATCACCCTGGTGGTGCTGACCGGCCTGTTCGCCGTGCAGCGCTTCGGCACCGGCGGCATCGGCAAGTTCTTCGGGCCGATCACGCTGATCTGGTTCTTCGCGCTGATCGCCCTGGGCCTGCCCCACATCGTCGAGAACCCCGCCGTGCTGGTGGCCTTGAACCCGCTCTATGCCATCGGCTTCTTCGTGCAGCAGCCGCTGGTGGCCTTCATCGCCCTGGGCGCGGTGGTGCTGTGCGTGACCGGCGGCGAGGCGCTGTATGCCGACATGGGTCACTTCGGCCGCCTGCCCATCCGCATCGCCTGGTACGGCCTGGTGATGCCGGCCCTGGTGGTGAATTACTTCGGCCAGGGCGCGGTGCTGCTGGGCAACCCCGAGGCCATCGACAACCCCTTCTTCCTGATGGCCCCGCACTGGGCCCGGCTGCCGCTGGTGTTCCTGTCCACCGCCGCCACGGTCATTGCCTCACAGGCCCTGATCTCGGCCGCCTTCTCGGTCACCAAGCAGGCCATCCAGCTGGGCATCCTGCCGCGCATGACCATCCGCCACACCTCGGTCAAGGACACCGGTCAGATCTACGTGCCCTTCGTGAACTGGGGGCTGTACGTCTTCATCGTGCTGGCGGTGGCCCTGTTCAAGTCCTCGTCCAACCTGGCCTCGGCCTATGGCATCGCGGTGACGCTGGACATGACCATCACCACGGTGATGACCTTCTACGTGATCCGCTACGGCTGGGGCTACCCGCTGGCCCTGTGCCTGCTGGCCACCGGCTTCTTCTTCACGATCGACATCACCTTCTTCTTCTCCAACCTGCTCAAGCTGATCGCCGGCGGCTGGTTCCCGCTGGTCATCGGCTCGGGCATGTTCATGCTGATGCTGACCTGGAAGCAGGGCCGCCAGATCATGCGCGAGCAGGTGCGCAACGACGCCATCAAGCTCGAGGGCTTCCTGGATGCGGTCTTCATCAACCCACCCACCCGGGTGCCCGGCACCGCAGTGTTCCTGGTGTCCGAGGAAGACCTGGTGCCCAACGCGCTGATGCACAACCTCAAGCACAACAAGGTGCTGCACGAGCACAACCTGTTCGTGACCGTGCGCCACCACGAGGTGCCCTGGATCGGCTTCGACAAGCGCCTGTCCCTGCACTCACTGGGCCACGACTGCTGGCAGGTGACCGTCAACTTCGGCTTCAAGAACGACCCGGACCTGCCCGAGGCGATCAAGCTGCTCAAGGACCGCGGCGTGCCGCTGGACGACATGGACACCAGCTACTTCCTCTCGCGCGAGACGGTGGTGCCCACCCGCGGCGCGGGCATGGCGATGTGGCGCGAGAAGCTGTTCGCCAGCATGCACCGCAACGCCACCGACATGGCCGACTTCCTGAACCTGCCCACCAACCGCATCGTCGAGTTGGGTGCCAAGGTCGAGATCTGACTGTTCTCCGCCCGCCGAGCCCGATGCCTTCGTTCTGGAAAGATGTCTCGCTGTCGGCCGTCGTGGCCGGCTTTGTCGCTGTGCTGGTCGGCTTCACCAGCTCCATCGCCATCATCTTCGCGGCCGCCCAGGCCCTGGGCGCCGACACCGCGCAGACGGCCAGCTGGATCTGGGCGCTGGGCCTGGGCACCGGCCTGACCAGCCTGGGCCTGTCGTTGTGGACCCGCCAGCCCGTGCTGACCGCCTGGTCCACCCCTGGCGCGGCGCTGATCGCGGCCAGCCAGGGCATCTCCCTGCCCGAGGCCGTGGGCGCCTTCATCGTCTGCGCGGTGCTGATCCTGCTGGTCAGCGTCACCGGCTGGTTCGAAAAGCTGATGGACCGCATCCCGATGGCGATCGCCGCGGCCCTGCTGGCCGGGGTGCTGACCCGCTTCGCACTGGACGCCACCCTGGCCACCCGCAGCCAGCCGCTGCTCATCGTGGGCATGGCCGCGGCCTTCCTGGCCGGACGCCGCTGGTGGCCGCGCTACGCCGTGCCCGGGGTGCTGCTGGCCGGCGTCGCGCTGGCGGCGGCCCAGGGCCTGCTGCACCTGGGCGGGGTGTCCTGGGGCCTGGCACAGCCGGTCTGGGTGACACCGCAGTTCAACCTGCACGCCCTGGTGGGCCTGGGCCTGCCGCTCTTCGTCGTGACCATGGCCTCGCAAAACCTGCCCGGCGTGGCAGCCCAGCGCGCCGCGGGCTACCAGGTACCGGTCTCACGCACGGTGGGGGCCACCGGTCTGGCCTCGCTGGCGCTGGCGCCCTTCGGCGGCTTCGCCTTCAACCTGGCGGCCATCACCGCCGCCATCTGCATGGGCCGCGAGGCCCACGAGCAGGCCGACCGGCGCTACACCGCCTCGGTGGCGGCCGGCGTGTTCTACATCGCGGTGGGTCTGGCCGGCGGGGCCGTGGCGGGCCTGCTTGGCGCCTTCCCGAAGGAACTGGTGATCGGCATCGCCGGCCTGGCCTTGCTGGGCACCATCGGTGGCGGCCTGGCCAGTGCCCTGCAGCAGGAGCGCCACCGCGATGCGGCACTGCTGACCTATGTCGTCACGCTCTCGGGTCTGTCCATCGCCGGCATCGGCTCGGCCTCTGGGGCGTGCTGGCCCGTGCCCTGGCCCTGCTGGCCAGCAAGCGCGGCACTTGAGGCGGCCCCGCACGCTCGGACGGCCTGCGGGATCAGTACGATCCGCTGCCGCCACTGTCGGCCGCACCTTTGTTGAACCCCCACGCCCCCTTTCTGCACGGTCACATGGGTCCCCACGGGCACGCTCTGGGCCTGGGTCACCGTCTGGCGGCTGCCGTCCTCCATGCGCACGGAGATCTTGTAGTCCATCGTCGAGCGCACATCGCGCTCGATCTGGTGGCCCAGCAGCGCACCACCGATGGCGCCGATGATGCGGGAGTTCTTGCCGAACTGGTTGCCCACCACCCCGCCGACGACGCCGCCAGCCACCGCGCCCATGCCGGTGCCATGGCCCTTGTGCTTCTCTTCCTGCACCGACTCCACCACCCCGCAGTTGGTGCACACGGCCTTGACCGGGGCGGGAGGGGGCGTCTGCGCCGTGGTGACGGGGGCGGACGATGCCGGGGCTTCGGTGACGGCTGCCGGAGCGTGCGTCTTGTTCACCGGCTTGTGGGTGGCCTTGTGGACGGGCACCGGCGTCACCACTGGCGAAGCCGCCTGGGCCACCACCGGCGCCGAAGCCACGGCCGCCATGGAGGCGGGCGCGCTGGCCGGCAGGGCCATCACGGCGGAAGCCACCGGCTCGGGCTGCGGCAGCGCGGTGGGGGTGGAGACCTTCTGCCAGACCAGTGCCCCCGCAGCGGCAGCAAACACCCCTGCGGCCAGCCCGGCCCCCACCAGCAGGGCCGGCGAGGTGCGACGGGCCGGCGCCATGCCGGGCACCGGGTTGGAGGAGGAGGCAAGCGGAGCGTTCATGACGTGTCCTGTGAAATGGATCGGGTCGCTGTGAAGATGTAACGCCGGCCCTCCCGTTTCCGCCGACCGCCCCGCCCTTGAGACGTGAGCAAACGTGACATCCCGCGTCCAGCACGACGCACGGCTTCAGGGCACACTGGCGTTTTCAGCCTGCCGTCCCGCGCCATGAGACTCCTGTTCGTTGCCGACCCCCTGTCCACCTTCAAGACGCACAAGGACTCGACCTTCGCGATGATGCGCGAGGCCGCCCGGCGTGGCCACAGCCTGCACCACTGCGGGCCCGAAGACCTGTCCTGGGTCACCGGCGGCAAAGTCAGCGCCCACACACAGGCCCTCACCCTGACCGGCCGATCGGGCGCGGGCGTGAAGGACTGGTACACCGTGGCGGGCGAGGCCACCGAGGCCCTGGCCGCCTTCGACGCGGTCATCATGCGCAAGGACCCGCCCTTTGACAGCGAATACTTCTACGCCACCCACCTGCTGGGCCGGGCCGAGGCCGAGGGCGCGCGGGTCTTCAACTCGCCCCAGGCGCTGCGCGACCACCCGGAAAAGCTCGCCATCCTCGAGTTCCCCCAGTTCACCTCGCCCACCCTGGTCACCCGCAACGCGGCAGCCATCCGCGCCTTCCACGCCGAGCACCGCGACATCATCCTCAAGCCCCTGGACGGCATGGGCGGCATGGGCATCTTCCGCGTGCGCGAGGACGGTCTGAACCTGGGCAGCATCATCGAGACGCTCAACCGCGACGGCGCGCAGACGGTGATGGTGCAGCGCTACGTGCCCGAGATCGTGCAGGGCGACAAGCGGGTGCTGGTGATCGGTGGTCGGCCGGTGCCCTTCTGCCTGGCCCGCATCCCGCAGGGCAGCGAGATCCGCGGCAACCTGGCGGCCGGCGGCAAGGGCGTGGCCCAGCCCCTGTCGGACAGCGACCGCGCCATCGCCGAAGCCCTGGGCCCGGTGCTGGCCGCCCGCGGCCTGCTGCTGGTGGGCCTGGACGTGATCGGCGACCGCCTCACCGAAATCAACGTCACCAGCCCCACCTGCTTCCAGGAGATCACCGACCAGACTGGCTTCGACGTGGCGGCCTGCTTCGTCGACGCGCTGGAAGCCGCCGTAGCCGCCCGCTGAGCCGCGCCGCCGCCCCGGTGGCTGCGGCGCGGGAGACAATCGCCCCATGGCATTGCTCTCCCTCACCCAAGCCCACCTCGCCTTCGGCCATGTGCCCTTGCTCGACGGGGCGGACCTCTCGCTGGACCACGGCGAACGCATCGGCCTGATCGGCCGCAACGGCGCTGGCAAGAGCTCGCTGCTGAAGATCCTGGCCGGGCTGGAAAAGCCCGACGACGGCCTGCTGCAGGTGCAGGGCGGCGTGCGCCGCGAATATGTGCCGCAGGAGCCTTTTCTGCAACCGGGCGCCAGCGTGTTCGAGGTGGTCAGCGAAGGCGTGGCCGAGGCCAAGGCCCTGCGCGAGCGCTTCGAGAACCACGCGCCGGACGAGGACCTGGACGCCTTGCAGACCCGGCTGGAGGCCCTGGACGGCTGGAACTGGGAACAGCGGGTGGACGAGGCCCTGCAGCGCCTGGGGCTGGACCCGCAGGCCCCGGTGGACTCCCTCTCCGGCGGCTGGCGCAAGCGCGTGGCCCTGGCCCGCGCCCTGGTGGCCACGCCCGACGTGCTGCTGCTGGACGAGCCCACCAACCACCTGGACCTGGACGCCATCGACTGGCTGGCCGGCCTCTTGAACAACTTCCGCGGCGCGCTGCTGCTGATCACCCACGACCGGGCCTTCCTGGACGCGGTGACCACCCGCATCATCGAACTGGACCGCGGCCAGCTGCGCAGCTACCCCGGCAACTTCGCCGCCTTCGAGGCCGCCAAGCAACGCGAGCTGGAGGCCGAGGCCCTGCAGAACGCCCGCGCCGACAAGCTGCTGGCGCAGGAGGAGGTCTGGATCCGCAAGGGCGTGGAAGCCCGGCGCACCCGCAGCGTGGCCCGCATCGCCCGGCTGGAGAAGCTGCGCGAAACCCGTGCCGCGCGACGCGACGTGGTGGGCAAGGTGCGACTGGACCTGGACACCGGCGCGGCCAGCGGCAAGATCGTCGCGGAGCTGGACAAGGTCAGCAAAGCCTATGGCGACAAGGTCATCGTGCGCGACTTCTCCACCACCGTGCTGCGCGGCGACAAGATCGGCCTGATCGGCCCCAACGGCGCCGGCAAGACCACGCTGCTCAAGCTGATCCTGGGCCAGCTGGCACCCGACAGCGGCACGGTGCGCCAGGGCAGCCGCGTCGAGGTGGCCTACTTCGACCAGATGCGCGAGGTGCTCAACCCCGAGGCCACGCTGGCCGACACCATCAGCCCCGGCAGTGAGTGGATCGAGATCGGCAACCAGCGCAAGCACGTGATGAGCTACCTGGGCGACTTCCTGTTCTCGCCGGCCCGGGCCCACTCGCCGGTCAAGAGCCTGTCGGGCGGCGAGCGCAACCGCCTGCTGCTGGCCCGGCTGTTCGCCCGCCCGGCCAATGTGCTGGTGCTGGACGAGCCCACCAACGACCTCGACATCGAGACGCTGGAGATGCTCGAGGAGCTGCTGCAGGACTACGACGGCACCGTCTTCCTGGTCAGCCACGACCGGCGCTTCGTCGACAACGTGGTGACCAGCACCCTGGTGGCCGAAGGCGACGGCCTGTGGCGCGAGTACGAAGGCGGCATCAGCGACTGGCAGGCCCAGTCGGCCCGCAGCGCGGCTGCGCAGGACGCTGCCCAGAAGGCCGCGGCCAGGGCGACCGCCAAGGCCGAGCCGGCGCCTGCCCCGGCCGCCGCCCCGGTGGCTGCGCCTGCTGAGCCCAAGCGCAAGCTCAGCTACAAGGAGCAGCGCGAGTTCGACGAACTGCCCGGCAAGATCGAAGCCCTGGAGATGGAGCAGGCCGAGCTGGGCGCCCTGCTGGCCGACAGCGGCTTCTACACCCGGGCCCCGCAGCGGGTGGCCGAGGTGACCCAGCGCCACGCCCAGATCGAGGAGGAACTCATGGCCCTGCTCGAACGCTGGGAAGCCCTGGGCCAGCGCAGCTAAGGCGATGACGACTCGGCAGGGCAGCGGCCCAACCGCTAGACTGTCGGTCCCGCCACTTCGCCCCGCGGCGATGGACACCCCCGAGATACGGCTGACCCCTCCCGACGGAGAAGCGGCCCTGGACCAGGTCCGGGTCATCTTCACCGAGTACGCCCAGACCCTGGGCGTGGACCTGTGTTTCCAGAACTTCGAGGCCGAGCTGGCCGGCCTGCCCGGCGACTACGCCCCGCCGCATGGCCAGCTGCTGCTGGCCTATGTTGACGGAGAGTTGGCCGGCTGCGGCGCCTTCCGCCCGCTGCCCGACGTGGACTACGCCAACGCCTGCGAGATGAAGCGGCTGTTCGTGCGCCGGGCTTTCCGCCGCTTCGGCCTGGGCCGGCTGCTGGCGCAGGCGCTGATGGACCAGGCCACCCAGGCCGGCTACTCGGCCATGCTGCTGGACACGCTGGACGACATGGAAGCCGCGCGCGGCCTCTACGCCTCGCTGGGTTTCGAAGAGATCCCGCCCTACTACTTCAACCCCCTGCCCGGCGCCCACTACCTGAAGGCCGAGCTGGGCTGAACCGGCTCAGGCCGCCGGGGGTGGCGCGGCGGCGGACTTGGCCGCCAGTTCGGCGCGCAGGCGCTTCAAGCGGTCCTTGGGGTCCTCGCGGCCGGCGGCCTCGTGCAGCTTCATCTCGGCGATGAAGCGGCTGGGGATGCCGGCGATGGTCTCGCGCCCCTTCTTGCGCCGGCGCAGCGTGCTGACCACCAGCGAGCGCTGGGCGCGGGTGATGCCCACGTACATCAGGCGGCGCTCCTCCTGCAGCCGCTCGGGCGTCATCTGCTCCTCGTCGGCCTTGAAGGGCAGCAGGCCCTCGTTGACGCCGGCCAGGATGACGTGCGGCCATTCCAGGCCCTTGCTGGCGTGCAGCGTGGTCAGCACCACCTGGTCCTGGTCCTCGTCGCGCTCGGCCAGGCTCAGGATCACGCTGATGCTCTGGGCCACCTCGAGCACGCTCTTCTTCTCGGTCTCGAAGGTGCCGCCTTCCTGCAGGATCTGGCCGCCGCAGCGCTTGGCCACCCAGTCCACGAAGTCCAGCACATTGCTCCAGCGCGCCTGGGCCACCTTCTCGCTGTCCTCGTGCTCGAAGAGGTGCTTCTCGTAGTCGATGTCCTTGAGCCACTCGATCAGCAACTTCTTGGCGTCCTCGCCGCCCACGGTGTGGCGGGCCTTGTATTCCAGGTCGTTCACGTAGCGGCCGAACTCGTGCAGCGAGCCGATGGCCTTGGCCGAGAGCTTGGCCGACAGGCTCTGCGCGAACAGGGCCTCGTACATGGACATCTTCCACTGCGCCGAGAACTCGCCGAGCGCGCCCAGCGTCTGGTGGCCGATGCCGCGCTTGGGCGTGGTCACCGCGCGCAGGAAGGCCGGGTCGTCGTCCTGGTTCACCAGGAGGCGCAGCCACGCGCACAGGTCCTTGATCTCGGCCTTGTCGAAGAAGCTCTGGCCGCCCGAGACCTTGTAGGGGATCTGGGCCATGCGCAGCTTCTGCTCGAAGATGCGGGCCTGGTGGTTGGCGCGGTAGAGGATGGCGAAGTCGGCGAACTTGATGCGCGGGTCCTGCGCCCGCAGGGCCTGGATGCGGGTGACGGCCCGCTCGGCCTCGTGTTCCTCGCCGTCGCACTCGGCCACCCGCACCGGCTCGCCCTCGCCCAGGTCGCTCCAGAGCTTCTTGGGAAAGAGCTTGGGATTCAGGCCGATCACCTCGTTGGCTGCGCGCAGGATGGCGCTGGTGGAGCGGTAGTTCTGCTCCAGCGGGATGACCTTCAGGCTGGGGAATTCCTCGGGCAGGCGCTTCAGGTTTTCGATGGTCGCGCCGCGCCAGCCGTAGATGCTCTGGTCGTCGTCGCCCACGGCGGTGAACAGGCCGCGCTGGCGCTCGTCGGGGTGGTCCACCAGGGCCTTGAGCAGCTCGTACTGCACGGCGTTGGTGTCCTGGTACTCGTCCACCAGCACATGGCCGAACTGGTTCTGCCACTTGGCTCGCGCCTCGTCGTTCGTCTGCAGCAGCTTGAGCGGCAGGCTGATCAGGTCGTCGAAGTCCACCGCCTGGTAGGCCGCCAGCCGCTCCTCGTAGAGCCGCATCACCTTGGCCGCCACCAGCTCGTTGTCGTCCTTGGCCACCGAAGGCGCGGTGCTGCTGTTGATGCCCTGGTTCTTCCACAGGCTGATCGTCCACTGCCACTGCCGGGCGATCTTGTTGTCGGTGCAACTGCCGGCATCGCGCAGCACACCCAGCACGTCGTCGGCGTCCAGGATGGAGAACTGCTCCTTCAGGCCCAGCTTGGTGCCGTCCTCGCGCAGCATGCGCACGCCCAGCGAGTGGAAGGTGCTGATGGCCAGGTCCTTGGCCGCGCGCGGCCCCACCAGCGACTGCGCCCGCTCGCGCATTTCGCGCGCGGCCTTGTTGGTGAAGGTGATGGCCGCGATCTGCTTGGGCCGCAGGCCCTCCTGCAGCAGCCGCGCGATCTTGTGGGTGATCACCCGCGTCTTGCCCGAACCCGCGCCGGCCAGCACCAGGCAGGGCCCCCGCAGGTAGTTCACCGCCTCCATCTGGGCGGGGTTGAGGGTGGAGGGGCCGGAGGAGGACATCGAGGTTCCGCAGTGAAGGCCGGGATCATAGCGACAGCCCGGTCGAGGCGAGGCTCCCGGCCCCCTGCACCACCGTCACATCCCTGCCATGTGCCTGAAGTCCAATGAATGAAATCGATTTCATTCTTGCTCACGCACGCCCCTCACCATGTCGATCGCCGCCGTGGCCCAACGCGCCGGGGTCTCGCCCGCCACCGTGTCGCGGGCCTTCAATGCCCCCCAGACCGTGGCCCCCGCCACCCGGGCGCGCATTGAAGCCGCCGCGCAGTTCCTGGCCTACACCCCCAATGCCAGTGCGCAGACCCTGCGCACGCGGCGCACCCGCAGCCTGGGCGTGCTGCTGCCCACCCTGCTCAATCCGGTGTTCGCCGAGTACCTGTCCGGCGTGGCCGATGCCGCGAGCTCGGCGGGCTACTCCATCGTCCCCGTCGCCACCGACTATGTGGAAGCCCGAGAAAGCGATGCCCTGGTCAAGCTCATCGCACGCGACGTGGACGGCCTGCTGCTGACCGTGGCCAACGCCCAGCAGTCGGCCCTGCTGGCGCGCCTGAGGCGCTCGGGCCTGCCCTATGTGCTGACCTACAACCGCCACCCCGAGCACCCCTGCGTCTGCGTGGACGGCGAAACCGCCATGCGCCAGCTGGTCTCGCTGGCACACGCCGCCGGGCATCGGCGCATCGCCATGGTCAGTGGCCAGCGCAATGCCTCCGACCGCGCGCAGCAGCGCCACCAGGGCTACCTCACGGCCATGCACGAATTCGGTCTGGCACCGCGGCTGATCGAAGTGCCGTTCATGGAGGCACTGCCTTCCGCGCTGACGCAGCCGCTGGGCAAGGCGGACCGCCCGACCGCGCTGCTGTGCTCCAACGACCTGCTGGCCATCCGCTCGCTGCGCGCCGCGGCCATGGCGCAGCTGCGGGTGCCCGAGGACGTGGCGGTGATCGGCTTCGACGGCATCGCCCTGGGGCAGGAGTTGGTGACCACGCTGACCACGGTGGCGCAACCCAATCGCGACATCGGCCTGCGCGGCGTCCAGTGGCTGATCGACGCCCTGTCTCGCCACGAGCTGCCCCGGCCCGCCCACAGCATCACCCTGCCGCACCAGGTCCGGCCGGGCGAGTCCTTCCCCCTGCCTCACCCCATGCCTTCAACGCCCTTTCCCTGCCACGCTGAAAGCCCTCTATGACCCACCCTTTGATCCGAGCCGCCCGCCGCCTGGTCGCGGGCACGGCGATGTGCCTGGCCTCCACGGCCTTCGCCCAGACCGCCATCTGCTACAACTGCCCGCCGGAATGGGCGGACTGGGGCACGCAGCTGCATGCCATCCAGCAGCGCACGGGCATCACCGTGCCGCCGGACAACAAGAACTCGGGCCAGTCCCTGGCCCAGCTGACCGCCGAAAAGGCCCATCCGGTGGCCGACGTCACCTACCTGGGCGTGACCTTCGGCATCGAAGCCCAGAAGACGGGCCTGAGCGCCCCCTACCAGCCGGCCCACTGGAATGAGATTCCCAGCGGCCTGAAGGACCCCCAGGGGCATTGGTTCGCCATCCACTCCGGAACCCTGGGCTTCATGGTCAATACCGCAGCCCTGCAAGGCAAGCCGGTGCCCCGGAGCTGGGCCGACCTGCTCAAGCCCGAGTACAAGGGGATGATCGGCTACCTGGACCCGGCCTCGGCCTTCGTCGGCTATGCCGGCGCCGTGGCGGCCAACCTGGCCCTGGGCGGCACGCTGGACGACTTCGGCCCGGCCCTGCGCTACTTCAAGGCGCTGCAGAAGAACGAGCCCATCGTGCCCAAGCAGACCGCCTACGCGCGCGTTCTGTCGGGCGAGATCCCCATCCTGCTGGACTACGACTTCAACGCCTACCGCGCCAAGTACAAGGACAAGGCCCAGGTGACCTTCGTGATTCCCCAGGAGGGGACGGTGATGGTGCCCTATGTGATGAGCCTGGTCGCGGGCGCCCCGCACCCGGCCGAGGCCCGCAAGGTGCTCGACTTCGTGCTCTCCGACGAAGGACAGTCGATCTGGGCCCATGCCTTCCTGCGCCCGGTGCGCACCTCCGCACTGTCACCGGAAGCCCAGTCGCACTTCCTGCCGGCCAGCGAATACGCCCGCGCCAAGAGCGTCGATTACGGCCGCATGGCGGCTGTGCAGAAGGCCTTCTCCGAACGCTATCTGCGCGAGGTGCCATGAGCCCCGGCACGCGTGAGCGCTGGCTGCGCAGCGCCTGCCTGGCCCCGGCCATGGCGGTGTTCGGCGCCTTCTGGCTGCTGCCCATGGCCTGGCTGGCGGTGCTGCCGGCCCAGCAGGGCTGGGCCACCTATGCGGCCGTGCTCACGCAGCCGCGCTACCTGAGCAGCCTCCTGCAGACCACGGCGCTGTCGCTGGCCGTCACGGCGGCCACCCTGCTGGTGGGCAGCCTGGTGGGCCTGTTCCTGGGCCGCACCCGGTTCCCGGGGCGGGCGCTGCTGCTCTCGCTGCTGACGCTGCCCATGTCCTTTCCCGGCGTGGTGGTGGGCTTCTTCGTCATCATGGCGGGAGGCCGTCAGGGCGCCTTCGCCCTGCTCAGCCAATGGCTGGGCTGGAGCCGCTGGTCCTTCGCCTATGGGCTCACGGGCCTGTTCCTGGCCTATCTGTACTTCTCGCTGCCCCGGACGATCGGCCAGTTCGCGGCGGCCAGCCAGGCCCTGGACGGCGGACTGGAAGATGCCGCCCGCATGCTGGGCGCCCGCCCCTGGCAGGTGGCGCGCGACGTCTGGCTGCCGGCACTGACCCCGACCGCCGTGGCCTGCGGGGCCATCGTCTTCGCCACCGCCATGGGCGCCTTCGGCACGGCCTTCACGCTGTCCAGCCGCTTCGAGGTCCTGCCCATCAGCATCTACAACGAGTTCACCAACTACGCCAACTTCCCCCTGGCGGCCTCGCTCTCACTGGCCTTGGGCCTGATGACCTGGCTGGTGCTGTTCGCCTGCAGGCAGCCGGGGGACAAGGCGGCACTCGCATGAGCCCTCACCGTCCCCTGCGCAGCGGCCCACGCCGCCGCTCCCCCCTGCTGATGGCCCTGACCCTGGCCGTCACGCTCTTCACCGTGCTGCCCATGGTCTGGAGCGTGCTGGCCGGCTTCCTGCAGGACTACGCCAGCGGCCCGGCCGGCGGCTGGACCACGCGCTGGCTGGAAGAGGTGTGGGCCCAGTACAGCCAGACACTCTGGCGCTCCCTGGGCCTGGCCCTGGCCTGCGTGCTGTGCACCGTGCTGCTGGGCGTGCCCGCGGCCTATGGCCTGGCCCGCTCGCCGTCCCGCGGGGCCAGGCTGCTGGAAGAGCTGCTGACCCTGCCCGTGGCCGTGCCGGGCCTGGCCTCCGCGCTGGCCATGCTGCTGTGCTTTGGCCGCTGGCCGGAGTTCCGCCAGAGCCTGGGCTTCATCCTGGCAGGCCATGCGGTGTTCACCCTGCCCTTCATGGTGCGCCCGGTGCTGGCCAGCTTCGCCCGCCCCGAACTGCGGGCCCTGGAAGAAGCCGCCCGCACCCTGGGCGCCAGCTTCACGCAGCGCTTCCTGCACGTGCTCGTGCCCGCCGTGCTGCCGGCCATGGTCGCGGCCTCCCTCATGGTCTTCACCCTGTCCATCGGCGAGTTCAACCTGACCTGGATGCTGCACACGCCCATGACGCGCACCCTGCCCGTGGGACTGGCGGACAGCTATGCCTCCATGCGCCTGGAGGTGGGCTCGGCCTACACGCTGCTGTTCTTCGGGGTGTCGCTGCCCATGCTCTGGGCCCTGCAGGCCCTCGCCCACCATCTGCAACACCGCCATGATCCTGCCTGACCGCACCCGCATCCAGATCCAAGACGTCGCCAAGCGCTTTGGCGCCCACCAGGCGCTGCACCCCACCTCGCTGCAGATCGAGCCCGGCGAGGTGATGGCCCTGCTGGGCCCCTCAGGCTGCGGCAAGACCACCTTGCTGCGCCTGATCGCGGGGCTCGAGACCCCTGAGGCGGGGCGCGTGCTCTTCGGCGACGAGGACGTCACGCACCGCCCCGCCGAGCAGCGCGGCGTGGGCATGGTGTTCCAGCACTACGCGCTGTTCCCCCAGATGACGGTGGCCGCCAACATCGGCTACGGGCTGCGCGTGCGCGGCATGGCCGCCGCCGAGCGCGAGCGCATCGTGGGCGAGATGGTCGAGCTGGTGCGGCTGCAAGGCCTCACCCAACGCCTGCCGCACGAGCTCTCCGGCGGCCAGCGCCAGCGCGTGGCCCTGGCCCGCGCCATGGCCACCCGGCCCCGGGTGCTGCTGCTGGACGAACCGCTGACCGCGCTGGATGTCCAGCTCAAGGAGTCGGTGCGCGACGAGCTGGCCGAACTGGTCCGCCAGTTGGGGGTCACGGCCGTGCATGTCACCCACGATCAACAGGAGGCCCTGGCCATCGCCGACCGCCTGGCCATCATGGAAGCCGGACGCATCGTGCAGGTGGGCAGCGGCGAGGCGCTGTACCGCCAACCGGGGCAGGACTTCGTGGCCGGCTTCCTGGGACGCATCAACCGCCTGGAGCGCAGCCCCGCCGACCTGGTCGCCGGCATGCTGTCGCTGGGCGGACGGTCCCAGCCCTGCCCGCTCCCGCTGTGCGCGCATGCCCAGCTGATGGTGCGCCCGGAAGACCTCCAGCTCGAGAAGCCCCACTGCCCCGAAGCGGCCAATGCCACGGTGCTGCGGCGCATCTTCCTGGGCGACCGGGTGCGCCAGGTGCTGCAGTTCGACGACGGCGGCCCGCGTTGGATGGCCGAGTTGAGCCGGGACCATCCGGTGCGGGCCGGCGAGCGGGTGCGCGTCAGCGTGCCCGACGGCGCCTGGATGGCCGTCCGCAGCGATGCCCCCTACTGACGCCATGCCCCCTGACACGCCCTCACCCACCCCTGGCATGACACCGATGATCTTGGTCCAGATTTCCGACCCCCACATCCGCCAGCCCGGCAAGCTGGCCTACGGTCAGGTCGACACCGCCGCCGCCCTGCAGCGCACCGTGGCGGCCATCCAGCGCCTGCCGCAGCCGGCCAACGCCGTGGTCATCACCGGGGACCTGGTGGACTTCGGGCGGCCCGAGGAGTACGCCCACCTGCGCCGCCTGCTGGCCCCGCTGTCGGTGCCGGTCTACCTGCTGGCGGGCAACCACGATGAGCCCATGGCCCTGCGTGCGGCTTTTGCGGACCATGCCTACCTGCCCCCGACCGGCCCGCTGCACTACGCCGTGGATCTGGGCCCGCTGCGCCTGATCGCCCTGGACAGCCACCAGCCCGGTTGCAGCCACGGGGCACTGGATGCGGCTCAACTCACCTGGCTGGAGCAGACGCTGGCCGACGCGCCGGAAGTGCCGACGGTCATCGCCCTGCACCACCCACCCTTCGAGACCCTGATCGGCCACATGGACCGCATCGGCCTGCGCGAAGGGGCCGCCGCGCTGGAAGCCCTGGTGCGCCGCCACCCCCAGGTGGAGCGCGTGATCTGCGGGCATCTGCACCGCGCGATCGAACGCCGCTTTGGCGGCACGCTGGCGGCCACCTGCCCCGGCACGTCCCACCAGGTCTGCCTGGACCTCGCGCCGCAGGCCGCCTCCTGCTTTGCGCTGGAACCGCCCGCCTTCAGGGTCCATGCCTGGACCGCCCACAGCGGCTTGGTCACCCACCTGATGCCCGTGGGCGAGTTCGCCGGGCCCTTCCCCTTCCACGACGCGCACGGCCTGATCGACTGAGCCGCGGGCACCGCCGACCCGCCGCCATGGCCGCGGTGTTCAGATGGACAGCGGGTCCACGTCGATGGCCCAGCGGGCCAGGCCGCGGTGGGCCGCGCGCAGGGCATGCAAGCCCGGGACCCAGTCGGCCAGCAGGCGCTGCAGCGCGCCGCGGTGGCCGGCCTCCAGCAGCATCTGGCGGCGCTCCAGCCCGGCCACCTTGGCGATCTGCGGTGGCACCGGGGCGTAGAGCATCACCGGCGGCTCGCCGTGTTCGGCCAGCCAGGCCCGGGCGGTTTCACGGGCGGCGCGCAGAAAGGCCTCGGCCACGGCCGGGTCGCGGGCCTCGGCCCGCAGCAGGGCCAGGTGGCTGAAGGGCGGCAGGCCGGCCATCTCACGCTCTTCCAGTTGGCTGGCGGCGAAGGCGGCGTAGTCGTGTTGGCGCAGCGCGGCGAACAGGGCGTGGCCGGGCGTCCAGGTCTGGATCCACATCTCGCTGCGCGCAGCGGCCTCGGCGTCGCGCCCGGCCCGGCCGGCGGCCTGCATCAGCGAGGAGAACAGGCGCTCAGGCGCACGGAAGTCCGCCGCGTAAAGCGCGCTGTCGGGGTTGACCGCGGCCACCAGGGTCACGTTGCGGAAGTCGTGGCCCTTGGTGATCATCTGCGTGCCCACCAGCACGTCCACCTCGCCGGCATGCACGGCGGCCAGTTGCTGCTCCAGGCTGCCCTTCAGACGGGTGGTGTCGGCGTCGATGCGGGCCACACGGGCCGGGCTGCCGTCCGGGCGCTGCACGCCTTCCAGCAGGGCCACCATCTGCTCCTCCAGGCGCTCGGTGCCGCGGCCCATGGGTTCGATGTCCAGGTTGCCGCAGTCCGGGCAGGCGGTGGGCACCCGTTCGGTGAAGCCGCAGTGGTGGCAGCGCAGCGTGCGGTCGCCCTTGTGGAAGACGCGCCAGGCGCTGCAGTGCGGGCAGCCGCTCTTCCAGCCACAGGCCGCGCAGTGCAGCACCGGCGCGAAGCCACGCCGGTTCAGGAACAGCAGGCTCTGCTCACCGCGGTTGACCCGCTCCTGCACGGCCGCCAGCACCGGCGGGCACAGCGGCGGCGGCTCTCGCCCCTGCGGTGGCTTGGGCTGCTGGGCCATGTCCACCACGCGCACCTTGGGCAGCTCGCCCTGCCCCACCCGGTGCGGCATGGCCAGCAGCTGGTAGCGGCCGGTGCGGGCCTGCTGCCAGCTTTCGAGCGAGGGGGTGGCCGAGCCCAGCAGCACGGGCACCTTTTCCAGCCGGCCGCGGTAGACGGCCAGGTCACGCGCCGAGTAGCGGGCCCCATCCTGCTGCTTGTAGCTGGGGTCGTGTTCCTCGTCGACCACGATCAGGCCCAGGCGCGGCAGCGGGCAGAAGACGGCCAGCCGGGTGCCCAGCACCAGGTCGGCATGGCCCAGGTGGGCGCCCAGCCAGTTCAGGAGGCGCTGCGCCGGCGTCAGGCCACTGTGCAGCGACACCAGGCGCCGGCCCGGGAAGCGCTCGGCAAAGCGGGCTTCCAGCTGGGGCGTGAGGTTGATCTCGGGCACCAGCACCAGGGCCTGCTTGCCGACGGCCAGCGCGGCCTCGGCGGCGCGCAGATAGACCTCGGTCTTGCCGCTGCCGGTGACGCCGTGCAGCAGCTGGCAGGTGGGCGTCTCGGCCGCGAACTGGGCGGCAATGGCCTCCAGCACCGCAGCCTGGTCCGGCATCAGCGGCGGACGTTCGGGCTCGGACGGCGGCGCCGGGGGCAGCGCTTCCTCGGCCGCGGCGGCCCGGCGACGCTTCTTGGGCGCCGCCTCGCCCTCGGGCGCCGGCAGGCCCCATTGGCGGCGCAGGCGGGCCAGGCGCTTGGCCAGGGCGGTGTCGTCGAGCTTGCGCAGCTCGGGCGGCAGCACCGACAGCGCCACCTCGCCGATGGCGCGCTGGTAGTAGCGGGCGGTGAACTCGACCAAGCGCAGCCAGGGCTCGCCCAGCGGCGGCAGGCAGGCCAGCGCCTCGCCCACCGGGCGCAAGGTCACGCCCGGGTCCTGGGGGACGTCCTCGGGCACCTGTTCCCAGACCAGGCCCAGGGTGTCGCGCCGGCCCAGCGGCACGCGCAGCAGGCTGCCCGGCGGCACGGCCTGCGCCGACAGGTAGTGCAGCACGTCGCCCAAGGCGGCGTACTGCGGGGCATCGACCGCCACGCCCAGGCGCATCAGCCCAAGCCTTTCTTGCCGCGGCGCGTCAGCCGGTGGGACTTTTGATGAGAAACCGGCGCCAAGTTCATGATTGAAAAGCGCTTTTCCACTTGCCCACATTTCTGTGGATAACTTTGTGAGAAACCCGCGTTTGCCACGCTGCCGCGGCGACGGGCACTCGGGATATCCCCATCCTTCGACGGAGGGAGACCTGCCCAGAAAGCTGTTTCAAAACAGGCACTTGCAACACATCGCCTGAGAATTTCACGGCGCAGGGGCTCCGCAGCGCAGCAAGATGTTCGCTGCGCCGGAGATGGGGATAAGTCAAGCACTGAGCAAGCACTCACCCCACCAACTTGGGGCGCAATCTCACGCGGGTTTGTCCTGACGCAAGCGCCGCGAGGCACCGTTTTCAGGCGGCAGGCGCCCGCAAGGTGCGCGAGTGGGCGTGGACCGCCTCGACCAGCGCGGCCACATGCTCGGGCGGGGTGAACTGGCTGATGCCATGCCCCAGGTTGAAGATGTGGCCGTCCCAGCCACCGTCGGCCCGCTGCGGGCGGCCGAAGCTGTCCAACAGCCGCCTGGCCTGGGCCTGCACGGCCGCAGGCGGCGCGAACAGGATGGTCGGATCCAGATTGCCCTGCAGGGCGACGCGCTCGCCCACGGCTGCACGGGCCCGGCCCAGGTTGACCGTCCAGTCCAGGCCGACCACATCGGCCCCGGTGTCAGCGATCTGCTCCAGCCACAGGCCACCGCCCTTGGTGAAGACGATGACCGGGATGCGCTGGCCGTCCTTCTCGCGCCGCAGCTGCTGCACCACGCGCCGGGTGTAGGCCAGCGAGAAGTCCTGGAAGTCGCCATCGGCCAGCACGCCGCCCCAGCTGTCGAAGACCATCACCGCCTGGGCACCGGCCTCGATCTGGGTGTTCAGGTAGAGCGCCACCGCGTCGGCATTGACCTGGAGGATGCGGTGCATCAGGTCGGGGCGGCTGTAGAGCAGGGTCTTGACCTGGCGGTAGTCGTCCGAGCCACCGCCCTCGACCATGTAGCAGGCCAGCGTCCAGGGGCTGCCGGAGAAACCGATCAGCGGCACGCGGCCGTTCAGGGCCTTGCGGATGGAGGTGACGGCGTCGAAGACGTAGCGCAGCTTGTCCATGTCCGGCACGGCCAGGGCGTTCACCGCGGCTTCGTCGCGCACCACCTGGGCAAAGCGCGGGCCTTCGCCCTGCTGGAAGGACAGGCCCAGACCCATGGCGTCGGGCACGGTCAGGATGTCCGAGAACAGGATGGCGGCGTCCAGCGGATAGCGCTCCAGCGGCTGCAGGGTCACCTCGGTGGCATAGTCCACGTTCGTGGCCAGGCCCATGAAACTGCCGGCCTTGGCGCGGGTGGCGCAGTATTCCGGCAGGTAGCGGCCGGCCTGACGCATCAGCCAGACGGGCGTGTGGGTCGTGGGCTGGCGCAGGCAGGCGCGCAGGAAGGTGTCGTTGTGCAGCGGTGCGAACATGGCGCGATTATCCCCGGCGCCCCCGCTTGAAGCGCCGCGCGCCGCCCCCATTTTCTGAAACGTTTGCCCGTCATCATGGGCATGCCCGAACACGAGGAGAAACGCTGCGATGAACACCCGCCGTCTTGGAGCCGCCGCCCTGCTGCTGGCCGCCAGCCTGAGCCTGTCGGGCTGCGGCTACAACGAATTTCAGCGCCAGGACGAGGCCGTCAAGGCCAACTGGTCCGAGGTACTGAACCAGTACCAGCGCCGGGCCGATCTGGTGCCCAACCTGGTGGCCACCGTCAAGGGCGAGGCCAACTTCGAGCAGGAGACCCTGACCAAGGTGGTGGAGGCCCGCGCCAAGGCCACCTCCATCCAGGCCACGCCCGAGCTGATCAACGACCCGCAGGCCTTCCAGAAATTCCAGGCCGCCCAGGGTGAACTCAGCAGCGCGCTGAGCCGCCTGCTGGTGGTCAGCGAGAACTACCCCAACCTGAAAGCCAACCAGGGCTTCCAGGACCTGCGAGTGCAGCTGGAGGGCACCGAGAACCGCATCACCGTCGCGCGTAACCGCTACATCAAGACGGTGGCCGACTACAACACGCTGGCGCGCAGCTTCCCCACCAACCTGACGGCCATGATGTTCCACTACGAAGTGAAGCCCAACTTCACGGTGGAGAACGAGAAAGCGCTGGCCGAGCCGCCGAAGGTGGACTTCGGCGCGGCCCCGGCGGCCTCGCGCTGAGCCTGGCATGCACGCGGCCTCTGCCCCGCGGCGCCCTGCCCGGCCCTGGCTGCGCGGGCTGTGGCTGGCCGCGGTGATGCTGCTGGCGACCCTGGGCTGGGGCTGGACTCCGGCCCGGGCCCAATCCACCGGCCTGCCCATCCCGGCGCTCACCGCCCGGGTGATGGACCAGACCGGGACCCTGAGCGCCCCTCAGACACAGGCCCTGGAAGGCAAACTGGCGGCGCTGGAGCAATCCACGGGCAGCCAGGTGGTGGTGCTGATCGTGCCCACCACGGCGCCGGAGGACATCGCGGCCTATGGCTGGCGTGTGGCCGATCAGTGGAAGATCGGCCGCAAGGACGTAGGCGACGGTGTGCTGCTGCTGGTGGCCAAGCAGGATCGCACGGTGCGCATTGAAGTGGCCAAGACCTTGGAAGGGGCGATCCCCGACCTGGCCGCCAGCCAGATCATCCAGGGCAGCCTGGTGCCGGCCTTCCGCCAGGGCGACTACGCCGGGGGCCTCAATGCCGCGGTCGATCAGCTCGCCGCGCGGATCCGCGGCGAGGCCCTGCCCGCCCCGGCGGCGCGTCCCGCCCGGAACACCGGAAACGACTGGCAGGGCCTGGGCCTGTTCTTCTTCGTCGGTGTGCCCATCCTCGGCTCCATCCTGTCGGGCATCCTGGGCCGCCGCGCCGGTGCCCTGCTGACCGGCCTGGGTGCCGGCACGCTGGCCGGCTGGCTGGCCGCCAGCTGGCTGCTGGGCCTGGGCGCGGGCGTCGTGGCCTGGATCCTGGTGGGCGTGATGGGCAGCGGCGGACGCGGCGGCGGCTCCGGCGGCCCGCCCATCATCTGGGGCGGCGGTGGCGGGGGTGGCTCCTGGGGCGGTGGCGGAGGCGGCGGTGGGTTTTCCTCCGGCGGCGGGGGTGACTTCGGCGGCGGCGGCGCCTCGGGGCGGTGGTGAGATGAACCACGCCACCTTGGGATCCCGCCTGCGCCGTGCCTGGCGCCACTTCTGGCTGGATGAACGAGACAGCCGACGCGCCGTGCCGCCCGCGGCGCTCCAGCGGCTGACGGCGCAGGTGCAGGCCAGCGAGGCCAGGCACCGTGGCCAGATCCGCCTGTGCGTGGAGGCCAGCCTGCCAGTGGCCGCGGCCTGGGCCGGTGTCACGCCGCGCCAGCGCGCGCTGGAATGCTTCGGCCAGTTGGGCGTGTGGGACACCGAGGACAACGTCGGCGTGCTGATCTACGTGCTGCTGGCCGACCGCGCGGTGGAGATCGTGGCAGACCGCGGCCTGAGACCCCACGTCCCCGAGGCGCGCTGGCAGACGCTGGCCCAGGGGCTGGGCCAGGCCTTCGCCCAGGACCAGGTCGAGGCGGGGCTGACGACGGCGCTGGACGAGGTGGACCGGCTGCTGTGCGCGGGCTTTGCGCGCGCCGAGGGCTCGCCCCGATCCAACGAGCTGCCCGACACCCCGGTGCTGCGCTGAAAAAACAAAACCCGCCGGCTCCGCGAGGAGGCGACGGGTTCTTCCGGGCCCACCGGCGGACCGGCGGGCAGAGGCTGGATCAGCGGGTCTTGCGCAGCTTCTGGATGGCGGCCAGCTGAGCCGCCATGACGGCGAACTCGCTCTGGGCGCGCGCGAAGTCGATGTCGCTCTTGGCGGTCTTCATCGCTTCCTCGGCCAGCTTCTTCGCTTCGTTGGCCTTGGCCTCGTCGAGGTCATGGCCGCGGATCGCGGTGTCCGCCAGCACGGTCACGCAGTGCGGCTGCACTTCGAGGATGCCACCGGCCACGAAGACGAACTCTTCCTGGCCGTTGTCAGCCCGCTCGATGCGCACCGCGCCCGGCTTGATGCGGGTGATCAGCGGGGTGTGCTGCGGCAGGATGCCCAGCTCGCCCGCCTCGCCCGGCAGCGCGACGAACTTCGCCTCGCCCGAGAAGATGTTCTCTTCGGCGGAGACGACGTCGACGTGAATGGTTGCCATGGTCGGGTCCTTTGACTTGAAGATGGATCAGCAGACAGAAGGCGGCTGGCGGGTGGAGCTCACCCGCGCGGCCGCGCCTCGGCTTACTGCATCTTCTTGGCCTTCTCGAAGGCCTCGTCGATGGTGCCGACCATGTAGAAGGCCTGCTCGGGCAGGTGATCGCATTCACCGGCGACGATCATCTTGAAGCCGCGGATGGTTTCCTTCAGCGGCACGTACTTGCCCGGCGAGCCGGTGAACACTTCGGCCACGTGGAAGGGCTGCGACAGGAAGCGCTGGATCTTCCGGGCACGGGCCACGGCCAGCTTGTCTTCCGGCGACAGTTCGTCCATGCCCAGGATGGCGATGATGTCGCGCAGTTCCTTGTAGCGCTGCAGGGTGGCCTGCACGGCACGGGTGGTGCCGTAGTGCTCTTCGCCGATCACGTTCGGGTCGATCTGACGCGAGGTCGAGTCCAGCGGGTCCACGGCGGGGTAGATACCCAGCGAGGCGATGTCACGCGACAGCACCACGGTGGCGTCCAAGTGGGCGAAGGTGGTGGCAGGCGACGGGTCGGTCAGGTCATCCGCCGGCACGTACACGGCCTGGATCGAGGTGATCGAGCCGACCTTGGTCGACGTGATCCGCTCTTGCAGACGGCCCATTTCCTCGGCCAGCGTCGGCTGGTAGCCCACGGCGGAAGGCATGCGGCCCAGCAGCGCGGACACTTCGGTACCGGCCAGGGTGTAGCGGTAGATGTTGTCCACGAAGAACAGCACGTCACGGCCCTCGTCGCGGAACGACTCGGCGATGGTCAGGCCGGTCAGGGCCACGCGCAGACGGTTGCCCGGCGGCTCGTTCATCTGGCCGTAGACCATGGACACCTTGGACTCGCCCAGGTTCTCCAGGTTCACGACGCCGGAATCGGCCATCTCGTGATAGAAGTCGTTGCCCTCACGGGTACGTTCGCCCACACCCGCGAACACCGACAGACCGCTGTGGGCCTTGGCGATGTTGTTGATGAGCTCCATCATGTTCACGGTCTTGCCCACGCCGGCGCCACCGAACAGACCCACCTTGCCGCCCTTGGCGAACGGGCAGATCAGGTCGATCACCTTGATGCCGGTTTCCAGCAGCTCTTGCGACGGGCTCAGCTCGTCGTAGGCCGGGGCCTTGCGGTGGATGGAGGCGGTCAGGTCTTGCGACACCTCACCACGCTCGTCGATGGGGTTGCCCAGCACGTCCATGATGCGGCCCAGAGTGGCCTTGCCCACGGGCACGGTGATGGGGTTGCCGGTGTTGTAGACCACCGAGCCGCGGCGCAGGCCGTCGGAGGAGCCCAGCGCGATGGTACGCACCACGCCGTCACCCAGCTGCTGCTGCACTTCCAGCGTCAGCGCCGAGCCGTCCATCTTCAGGGCGTCGTACACCTTGGGCATCTGGTCGCGCGGGAATTCCACGTCCACCACGGCGCCGATGCACTGAACGATCTTGCCTTGGGCTTGAGAGTTCGACATTTTTCGGTCCTTCAATCTTGATTCGCTGTATTCGAAACTGGAGCGGGTTGATCGGCCGGGATCAACCGCTGATCGCGGCGGCACCGCTCACGATCTCGGACAGTTCCTTGGTGATCGCAGCCTGGCGGGTCTTGTTGTAGATGAGCTTGAGCTCATTGATCAACGTGCCGGCGTTGTCGGTCGCGGCCTTCATCGCCACCATGCGGGCGGATTGCTCCGAGGCCATGTTCTCGGCCACCGCCTGGTAGATCAGCGCCTCGACGTAGCGCTTGAGCAGCTCGTCGATCACCGACGCCGGATCCGGCTCGTAGATGTAGTCCCAGCTGTGCGCGGCCTTCTCGGCTTCGGTCTGCGCCAGCGCGCCGGCCTGCAGAGGCAGCAGTTGCTCGACCACCGGCTCCTGCTTCATCGTGTTGATGAAGCGGGTGTAGCACAGGTAGACGGCATCGACCTTGCCTTCGACGAACGCGTCCAGCATCACCTTCAGCGGGCCGATCAGCTTCTCCAGCTGGGGCATGTCGCCCAGTTGGGTGGCCTGGCTCACGACCTTGACCCCCACGCGGTTGAGGAAGCCCAGGCCCTTGTTGCCGATGGCCACGGCCTCGGCCTTGCGGCCCCGGTCCTGCAGCTCGCGCATCTTGTTGGTGACGGCGCGCAGCACGTTGGTGTTCAGACCACCGCACAGGCCCTTGTCGGTGGTGACCACCACAAAGCCGTCGACCCCGGACTTGCCATCCGCACGCATGTACGGCGACTTGTATTCCGGATTCGCGCGCGACAGGTTGGCCGTGATATTGCGGATCTTGTCGCTGTACGGACGGGCCGAACGCATGCGGTCCTGCGCCTTGCGCATCTTGGACGCGGCGACCATTTCCATGGCCTTGGTGATCTTCTTGGTGTTCTCCACCGATTTGATCTTGCCGCGGATTTCCTTTCCGACTGCCATGACTGTTTCTCCTAGTAGGTGAGGGACGACCCGTTCGTGTCGTTGGAGCGCGTGCGTGCCGTCCCGTCAGTCAGTGGCTTCAGGCGAAGGACTTCTTGAAGGCAGCGATCGCGCCGTTCAGCTCTTCCTCGGCCGCCTTGTCCATGGCCTTGTCGGCTTCCAGCTTGGCCAGCAGGGCGGCGTGGCTGGACTTCAGGAACTGGTGCAGACCGCTTTCGAAGGACAGCACCTTCTTCACGTCCACATCGTCCATGTAGCCCTTGTTCACGGCGTACAGCGAGGCACCCATCAGGCTGATCGACAGCGGCGAGTACTGGGCTTGCTTCAGCAGCTCGGTCACGCGGGCACCGCGGTCCAGTTGCTTCTTGGTGGAAGCGTCCAGATCGGAAGCGAACTGCGCGAAGGCGGCCAGCTCACGGTACTGGGCCAGGTCGGTACGGATACCGCCGGACAGCGACTTGATCAGCTTGGTCTGGGCCGCACCACCCACGCGGGACACCGAGATACCGGCGTTGATCGCGGGACGCACACCGGCGTTGAACAGGTTGGTTTCCAGGAAGATCTGGCCGTCGGTGATCGAGATCACGTTGGTCGGCACAAAGGCGGACACGTCACCGGCCTGGGTTTCGATGATCGGCAGCGCGGTCAGCGAGCCGGTCTTGCCCTTGACCTCACCCTTGGTGAAGGCTTCGACGTAGTCGGCGTTCACGCGGGCAGCACGTTCCAGCAGGCGGCTGTGGAGATAGAACACGTCGCCAGGGAAGGCTTCGCGGCCCGGCGGGCGACGCAGCAGCAGCGAGACCTGACGGTAGGCCACGGCCTGCTTGGACAGGTCGTCATAGACGATCAGGGCGTCTTGGCCGCGGTCGCGGAAGTATTCGCCCATCGTGCAGCCCGAGTAGGCGGCGACGTACTGCATGGCGGCGGATTCGGAGGCCGAGGCAGCCACGACGATGGTGTAGTCCATCGCGCCGGCCTGCTCCAGAGCGCGCACGACGTTCTTGATCGACGAGGCCTTCTGGCCGATCGCGACGTACACGCAGGTCATGTTCTGACCCTTCTGGTTGATGATCGCGTCGATCGCCACGGCGGTCTTGCCGGTCTGGCGGTCGCCGATGATTAGCTCGCGCTGGCCGCGGCCGACGGGCACCATCGAGTCAATGCACTTCAGGCCGGTCTGGACGGGCTGGTCCACCGACTTCCGTGCGATCACGCCCGGGGCGACCTTCTCGATCACGTCCGTCATCTTGGCGTTGATCGGGCCCTTGCCGTCGATCGGCTGGCCCAGGGCATTCACCACGCGGCCCACCAGTTCAGGCCCCACGGGCACTTCCAGAATGCGGCCCGTGCACTTGACGGTGTCGCCTTCGGAGATGTGTTCGTACTCACCCAGAATCACGGCGCCGACGGAGTCGCGCTCGAGGTTCAGGGCCAGGCCGAAGGAGGGTTGACCGTCCTTGCCAGCCGGGAATTCCAGCATTTCGCCCTGCATCGCATCGGACAGGCCGTGGACGCGGACGATGCCGTCGGTCACCGAGACGACGGTGCCTTGGTTGCGGATGTCCGTCGAAGCGCCGAGGCCTTCGATACGGCTCTTGATCAGTTCCGAAATTTCAGCAGGATTCAGTTGCATTGCTTTCTCCGAAAGCGCGGCAGTCAGACGGGGCGACTGGCTGCCGGTGGGCTATGCCTTGGGGTTGGGTGCCGATGCGGGACGGGGCCTCAGTGGGTCAGCGCGACCTTCATCTGCTCCAGACGGGCCTGGATGGAGGTGTCGAGCACCTCGTCGCCCACCACCACGCGGATGCCACCGATGAGTGACTCATCGATCTGCACCGACGCGTTGAGCTTGCGACCGAAGCGCTTCTCCAGCGTGGCGACCGTGTCGGCCAGTTGGGCGGCGTCCAGGGGGAAGGCGCTGACGATGGTCGCGTCCGACACACCGCTGCTGGCGTTAACCAGCGCCCGGAACTGGGCGTCGACCTCCGGCAGGGCAGACAGACGGCCGTTCTCGATGACGACCTTCAGCAGATTGGCGACCTTGGGCGACAGGGCGACCTTGGCCACCGCGGCGACCAGATCGAACACCTGCTCCGAAGTCACCTTCGGGTTGTCCGCGAACTGGCGCAGCTGGGCGTCGGCGCTCACCTGCCCCACGGCGTGGAGCTGGTCGACCAGGGCCTGGGCGCTGTCCGTGCCGATGGACTTGTACAGTGCCTCGGCGTAGGGACGTGCGATGGTTGCAAGCTCAGCCATGATTACAGCTCGGTCTTCAGACGGTTCAGAAGATCGGCGTGCACGTCGGCGTTGACTTCACGCTTCAGGATCGCTTCGGCGCCCTTGACAGCCAGCACGGCGACCTGCTCACGCAGGGCTTCGCGGGCCTTCACGGACTCCTGCTCGGCTTCAGCCTTGGCAGCGGCGACGATCTTGGCGCCTTCGTCGCTGGCACGCGACTTGGCTTCTTCGATCATCTGCTGGGCCAGACGCTCGGCATCAGCCAGGCGCTTGGCAGCGTCGTCGCGCGCAGCGGACAGCTGCTGCTCCACGCGCTGGTTGGCCACGGCCAGCTCGCTCTTGGCCTTGTCGGCAGCCGACAGGCCTTCGGCGATCTTCTTGGCGCGATCGTCGAGCGCAGCGGTGATCGGCGGCCAGACGAATTTCATCGTGAACCAGACCAGGATCAGGAACACGATCATCTGGACGATGAGGGTACCGGTGATGCTCACTTTTTTGCCTCAAACGGTGACGGGACATTCAGCAGGGGTGCACCGCAGCGCACCCCGGCCTCTCAACACGACAAACGCCGGATTACTTGGCGATGGCGGCGAGCTGGCCCAGGAACGGGTTGGCCGTGGCGAACCACAGGGCGATACCGGTACCGATGATGAAGGCCGCGTCGATCAGGCCGGCCAGCAGGAACATCTTGGTCTGCAGTTCGCCCATCAGCTCGGGCTGGCGAGCGGCCGATTCCAGGTACTTGCTGCCCATGATGCCGATGCCGATACAAGCACCGACAGCACCCAGACCGATGATCAGGCCGGCGGCGAGGGCAACAAAGCTGATGACTTCCATGATGACTCCTAGTTGAGAGGTTGGGTTGGAAAGGTAGAAACGGGAAAGGAAAGAGCGGGGATCCGGATCAATGCACAGAGTCAGTGCGAATCGTGGGCTTGGCCGATGTACACCAGCGTCAGCATCATGAACACGAAGGCCTGCAGCGTGATGATCAGGATGTGGAAGATGGCCCAGGCAGAGCCAGCGATGATGTGGCCGATCGCCAGACCGATGCCGGTGCCCAGACCGACCGAGGCGAAAGCGCCACCCATCAGGGCGATCAGCAGGAAGATCAGTTCGCCGGCGTACATGTTGCCGAACAGCCGCATGCCGTGCGAAACGGTCTTGGCCACGAACTCGATCATCTGCATTGCAAAGTTGAAGGGGTACAGGGCCCAGTGGTCGCCGAACGGAGCGGCGATCAGCTCGTGCGCCCAGCCGCCCAGGCCCTTGATCTTGATGTTGTAGATCAGGCAGGTGACCAGCACGCCCAGCGACAGGCCCATCGTGACGGACAGGTCGGCGGTCGGCACCACGCGCAGCTTGGCCTCGTGGTCACCCTGGATGGTCTGCCAGATGAAGGGCAGCAGGTCAACGGGCAGCAAGTCCATCGCGTTCATCATGAAGATCCAGATGAAGACGGTCAGGGCCAGCGGAGCCACCAGCTTGCGGCTCTGGGCGTTGTGGACGATGCCCTTGGCCTGGGACTCGACCATCTCGACCAGAATTTCCACCGCCGCCTGGAAGCGGCCGGGCACGCCCGAGGTGGCGGTGCGGGCGACCTTCCACAGCAGCAGGCAGCCGATCACCCCCAGCACGATGGAGAAGAAGATCGAATCCCAGTGCACCACGCTCATGTCGAACGGGGCGCTGGAACCTTTATTGCTAAGGAAGGTCAGGTGGTGAACGATGTACTCGCCAGCGGTTGGCGCGTGCTCGGCGGCTTCGTGTGCTTCTACGGACATGGCGTGGGTTTCAGTTCAGTTCAACTCTTCCGTCGGCCTCGCCACAAGAGCGCGACCCAATACACCTTGATGCACACGATCAGAGCCACCAGCAAGGCTGGCCAACTCAGACCGGGCACCAGCTTCGGGGCCAGCGCGAGCATGGCCACCGAAACCGCAATCTTGCCGAACTCCCACAACATGACGCTGACAGCCGAAACTGCCGGCGCCAGACTGGAGAGCCGACTGGTCACGCCGCGCGCCATCAAGGCACCCGGCACAACCACCACGGCGGCGCCATACAGCACCGACGCGGCCCAATCCTGACGTCGCGTGATGAGCCAGAGCAAACCAGCCATCACCATGCCGACCACGGCCTGAACCGCAATCACCCGCCACGGCGAGACCGACCGTTCGCGGGCCATCAAGGCTTGCGCCTCTTCGTGCGTCAAGGCCTTGAAAGGCTGCTTGTCCGCCTCATCTTCCAGGTCTGCCCACGCGTCGGGGCGGAGGTTACGCCGCTCGGACATCGTGTCGCTTCCAGGTTCCGGGGTGGCAAAGCCGGGCGATTATAGGGGCAATTCCCAATGATCTAGGATGCCCCAGCACGCCCGCGGGTCGTCGGGCTGCTTGTGCTTGACCGCAGACCGGACCGCGGTTACGGCGCAGTTACGGCACCCGCCGTTTACAGAACAGCAAAGTTTGTCGGCAAGCCCGGCACCTCCACGCGCATCTGCAGCACGCACCCCGACCAGGGCATGCGCGCCAGTTCGGACGCGGGCCGCTTGTGGCGCGCCGTGGTGACATAGAGCGTGCGCAGATCCGGCCCCCCAAAGCAGGGCATCGTCGGGCAACGCACCGGCAGCACCACCCGGCGGTCGATCGCGCCATCGGGTGTCAGCCTCAGCAGGCACTGCCCTTCGAACATGGCCACCCAGTAGCCGCCCTCGGCATCCACCGCGGCGCCATCCGGGCGCCCCCCGTACTGGTCCAGATCCTGGTCAGGGACCTTGAGCGGGAACTGCTGGAACACCCGCCGCCGCGTCAGCGATCCATCCTGCGCATCCACGTCCAGTGCATAGATGCAATGGGCCTGGGTGTCGCTCCAATAGAGCGTGCGCCCGTCCGGGCTCCAGGCCAGACCATTGCTGGTGGTGATGCCCTCGGCCATGCGCTCGATCTCGCCATGCGACCAGCGGTAGAGGGCGGCGGCGGGCCGGTCCTTGGGTTCGTGCAGCGTGCCGACCCAGACACGTCCCTGCGCATCGGCCTTGCCGTCGTTGAAGCGCTGGACCGCGGGATCGTAGGGCGGCGACGCCAGGCGGACGCGTTGGCCACTGGCCGGATCGAAGCGCCAGAGTCCGTCGCGCATGGCCAGCAGCAATCCACCCCCCAGCACCGGCATGCAGCAGGCCGGCTCGCAGTCGAAATGCCAGCGCTCGTGGGTCAGGCGCACCGGATCGGCGCGGTGGACCTCGCGCCCCGGGATGTCGCACCAATAAAGACAGGCCTCCTCGGGATGCCAGAACGGAGACTCGCCCAGTTCACAGGGGGCAAAAGGCAGGGGCTGAGGATCGAACAGGGGGACGCTCATGGCAGGTTGACAGATGCGGGGCCGGATGACCGGCCCGATTGTCGGGCCAGGCGCCAGCGACCGCTCACATGCCCTTGAACAGGTGGGTGTAGCTGCGGCTGACCTCGAGCTTCTCGTTGCTGCCCTTGACGCTGACGATCTGGCGGCCGCGGAAGTCCCGCGTCACGGCCGCGATCGCATGGACCGCCACCAGCGTGGAACGGTGGATCTGCCAGAACTTCTGCGGATCCAGCTCGTCCACCAGTTCCTTGATGGGCTTGCGGATCAGAGCCTCCACCGTCGGCGTCTGGACCCGGGTGTACTTCTCGTCGCTGATGAAGAACAGCACCTCGTCCACCGGGATCATCTGGATGCTCTGCCCCACCGTGGCCTGGATCCACTGCAGCGGAGCGGGCCGGGGCGCGCCGCCCGGGCCCGCCAGACGGTGCAGCAGCAGCTGCAGGGAAGCCCCCGAGGGCAGCTCGTCCGGGGCCACCGGCGCACCGGCCTCCAGCTTGGCGCGGGCGGCCAGGCGCTTGCGCAGGCGCTCGACGGTGCGCAGCAGGCGCTCGCGCTCGGCCGGCTTGAGCACATAGTCGGCCGCCCCCTGTTCGAAGGCCTCCACCGCGTACTGGTCGTAGGCGGTGATGAAGACGATCTCCGGCAGCCAGCCTTCCTCGCCCACGTCCATCTGGGCGATCTCGCGGGCCGCGTCGACACCCGTCATGCCCGGCATGCGGATGTCCAGGAAGACCACGTCCGGCCGGTGCTGCTGCACCAGCTCGACGGCCTCGGCGCCATGCTTGGCCTCGGCCACGATGTCCAGCTCGGGCCAGACCTCGCCCAGGCGGGCGCGCAGCTGCTCGCGCATCAGGCGTTCATCGTCGGCCAGCACGGCGCGCACGCGGGAAGACTCGTGGGAAGAATCGGCGTCAGAGCTCACGGTCATCAGGGGGTGGGTGGCAGGGTCTGAACGGGAGGCGCTCAGGCCGGGGTGGTGCCGGCGCCCTCGACCGTGCGGTAGGGCACGGTGATGGTCACGACGGTACCGCAAGGCTGGTTGGCCGTCACGGTCAGACTGGCCTTACTGCCATGCAACAGCTGCAAGCGCTCGCGGATGTTGGCCAGGCCCACGCCAGTACCCGAGGTGGCCGCGGCGCCGAAGCCCACGCCGGTGTCAGCCACCGTGACCTGCAGCTTGCCGTGCACGATCTCGGCCTTCACACGCAGCTGCCCGCCCTCAGGCTTGGGCTCCAGGCCGTGGCGGATCGCGTTCTCGACCAGGGTCTGGATCATCATGGCCGGGAACTCGGCCGACAGCAGCCCCTCGGGCACATCCACCTGGGCGTCCAGCCGCTCCTCCATGCGCACCTTCAGGATCTCGATGTAGGGCCGCACCACCGCCAGCTCGCGGCCCAGGTCGCGGCTGCCGGCATCGGCCGTGTCGCGCATGGAGGGCATGCTGGCCCGCAGCAGCGCGATCAGGTTCTTCTGCATCTGGCTGGCGCGCGGCGGGTCGGTCTCGATCAGGTGGTCGATGGAGGCCAGGGTGTTGAACAGGAAGTGCGGCTCGACCTGGGCCTGCATGGCGGCCATGCGGGCTTCCACCACCTGGCGCTTGAGCGACTCGGCCTCGGCCGTCTCGGTGGCCTGGGCCGCCTTGACCTCGGCCTGCATGCGGCCCTTGTAAGTGATCTTGATGATCGCCGAGGCCACCACCCACAGCGCCGCCAGATCGCTCAAGAAGTCCCCGAAGTGGACCTTGCGGGTGCGCACGGTGGCGGCCTGCTGTTCGTCCACCGCCTCCTGGGCGGCATCGCGGGCTTCCTGGGCGGCGTCCCGGGCCTCCTGCATCGCGTCGACGACCTGCTGCCGGGCTTCCTCGATCGCGTCGCGCACCTCGTCGGGCTGGGCACCCGGGGGCAGCTTCACCTCCACCCGCTTGTCGCCGGCCTGGATCACCACCTGCGCGCCGCCAGCGGCAACGCCGGCAGAAGCTGCGCTGGCCGCGGCCTCCGTGCCGTCCTTCTTCAGGATCCTCACCCCGTGCCCGTCGATCGACAGCTCGAAGCCCTTGCCGGCGGCGCTGGCCGACGAGGCGGCCGGCCCCGGCACCTCGATGTGAATGTCCGGCACGGTCACGGGCGGCACCGGCGGCACTGGCGGCAGCTTCACCTGGCCCACACTGGGCGTGATCGACTCGGTGATGGTCCAGGTGAAGGGCGGCAGCTTCTGCAGCAGGTTCACGACGATCAGCAGCAACACCGAGAGCAGGGCAAAGCGCTTCCAGCTGATGCTGGCCAGCCAGGTGCCATAGACATGGAAGGCCCGCACGGCCGCGGCGGAGAAGCGCTGCCAGCGTTGCGGCCAGACCGAGGCTTGGGGTGAGTTGGACTGCGTCATGGAAGGGGACTCGCGACTGGGCCCGAACGGGGCCATGTGCTGCACTGTAGCCAAGGCGCCAGCGGCCGGTGGGCGATGCGACGCACCGCCATTGGGCGGGACAGGCTGCAGCCAGCCTGGATTGGCGTCAGTGCCGCTCGACGATCACCGGCACCAGCCGGAGCGCCTCACGCACCCGCTGGGCGGCATCACTGGCCTGCTGGCGCGAGCTGTAGGGGCCGGCCTGCAGACGGTGCACGCCGTTCTCAGCAAAGACGGCCAGCCGTGGCGACAGCCAGGACAGCTCGTCGGCCACCTTCTGCCGGAAAGCGTCGGCCCCATCGCTGCGGCTGAAGGCCCCCAGCTGCACCCAGAAACCGGCACCGCCGACCGCCGCCTCGCTCGCCACCTCGCTCGCAGCCTGCGCCGCCATCGCGGTGGCAGAAGCCGGGGCGGCCGCATCCACCGGAGGGGGCCCCTCCCCCGGCAGCGGGCCGGATGGCGCCGGGAGGGCCGCCGCCAGCGGCACGGCGGGCGCGGTTCGGGGCACCGGAGCAAGCAGGACAGGCGCGCGCGCCGCGGGCATCGGCGCGGCCACGGCGGGGGCGGGCACCGCAGCAGCCAGGGCTGTACCGCCGGCGGACCAGTTGCCGGCGCGGATCTCGTCGAAGGTGAGGCGTCGCACCTCCACCGGCGCGACGCCGTTCTGCACCCCCAGCTTCACCGCCGCGGCATACGACAGGTCGATCACCCGGCCATCGACAAAAGGCCCGCGGTCGTTGACCCGCACGATCACCTCGCGACCGTTGGCCGGGTTGCGCACCCGGGCATAGCTGGGCAGCGGCATGGTGCGGTGGGCCGCCGTCATCGCGTTCATGTCGTAGGGCTCGCCACTGGCCGTGCGGGCGCCATGGAACTTGGTGCCGTACCAGGACGCCAGCCCCTCCTCGTAGAGTGGCAGGTCGGCCGTCATCGGGGTGTAGCTGCGCCCCAGCACGGTGTAGGGCTTGTTGGGGCCCCCCACGCGGATGGGCTCGACCCGCGGCACTGCGTCGGACGCCCCGGACACCGAGCCCGCTCCGCCCTCGGGTGGGCCATCCCGACGCGGCGTGGACGTGCACCCGACCAGGACCAGAAGCGTCACGACCAGCCCCAGGCGCACCCCGCGACCCCAGGGGCGCAAGTCGCCCGCCCGCGCGGAACGGGGACCTCGCGTGCATCGCTGGCAACGCGCGGCTGCCCCTTCGAACCGACTCGCCATGGCCCGATGTTACGTTGCGCGATCGCCTTCCTGGGCGGTCTCGGCATCACGCCGATCAGGGTTCCCGTGTGGAAGTGACAACAACTCACCGAACCGGAACATAAACCACGCCTCGCCCAATGCCTGGGCCAGCAGATTCCGGGCACGACGCGCCATGGCTTGGCGACGCGCATCATCCGCCAGAAGTTGCTCGCCTTGCTCAGCCAGGTCGGCGTGGTCCCAGCGCATGGGCAAGCAGGTTTCCCCCAGTGACCTGGCCCCTAGACCAGGCGCAAAAGCAATGTCCTGGGATGGTTGTTCCACGCCCTGCCCAATGGGTGCCACCGTTGCCGCCAAGGCCCCGCAGGCATTGGTGGCGCCATGGTTGGAGGCCAGGCTTACGACTGTCCGGAGGAAGGTTTCATGGCACGGCTTCCTGCAAGCGCTCGGTGTGGGGAACACAGGCTCTCAAGAGTTGGGCCAGTTTCGCTGCTTCGGTCTCGGCCGCGTGCTGCTGCCGCGCCCGGGCAAACCCATGTTCACCCCAGGCGTCCAGTTCAGACACAGGCATGCGGGCCACCGCAAGCATGGCCTGCGCAAGAGCCTCGACATCCCCGGCCGGCACCAGCCAGCCGCTGCGCCCCGGCTCCACCAGTTCGGGAATGCCCGCCACACAGGTTCCGAGAACAGGCCGCCGCAGGGCCAAGGCTTCCATCATCACCACCGGCAGACCCTCGGCGAAGCTCGCAGACACCAGAGCACGTGATGCCAGCAGCAGATCCTGAACTTCGGTGTTGCCGATCCAACCCGTGATGCGGACATGGGCGGCCAAGTTCAGTGCGCGGATGTCCGACTCCAACTGGGATCGCATCGGACCATCTCCCGCGAGCACCACCCGAAGGTCAGCGCCCTGGTCCAGCGCCTTTCGCAACGCCTGCAGCAGCAGGACTTGCCCCTTCTCCGGGCTGAGCCGCCCGACGCAAACCAATTGGGCCGGCGCCCCAGTGGGGACGGGTACACGGGGCCGGGCCCAGTAGGTGCTGTCCAACCCGCAATGCACGACCTGCACCTTGCTCCAGTCGGCGGGATCGAGCCAGCGCATCAACTGGCTCCGGCCAAACGAGGAAATGGCCACAACGAACCGTGCGCGCCGAGCCTTTTCCGTCAGCGCCAGGGCGTGGGGTGCATCGAATTCCTCCGGGCCGTGAACCGTCATGCTGTAGCCTGGCCCCCCCAGGGACCGACACAACAGCATGACCAGGGCCGAGTTGGTCCCGAAGTGCACATGCACATGGGAGACCGCACCTTGGCGGAGCCAGTCCTTGAGCAGGCAGGCTTCAGCAAAGGCGATGCCCAGCTTGGCAAGGGGGATGCGGTTGCGCCAAGCCAGCCCTGCCATCAGCCGCCACGCCGCGGGCCAGCGGGGCAGCGCCGCCAAAATGGCCCACAGGAACGCTCGCACGGGCGCATCCAGCAACAGCCGCGTGCGCCCCAGCTCCACCAAATCCTGCGGGTCGACCAGCTCCTCAACCGGTGACCGCAGGGCGATGCGTTCCACCGAGAGGCCCAGGGCTTCCAGCGCCTGGATCTCCCTTCGGATGAAGGTGTGGCTCACCTTGGGATACTGGTTGACGAAATAAGCGATGCGCATGGATGGCTCTGGGCGTGCCGGCAGACGTCGCCCCGTTCAGGAGCTGGGCGAGAGTTGGATCAGGCTGTCTTCATCGAAAACAGGACAGCCATCGGCCAGCAGTGGCCCTGCCAGGCGAGAGCACAGCGCTGCACTCGTCTCGAAGTGCTGCGTGCGATAGCCGAGTCGGGCATGAACGTCCGCCACCTGCGCCCGGTCTGCCGGCAGGCGAAACGGCTCGGCAGTCTGTTCGCTGCGGCCGAAATCCTGGACCACCTCGGGACGCTTGAAGTCGTAGGCGAGCACACCCTCTGGGCCCAGGCGTCGCGCGAGATCTCTCAGAAAGGCCTCGAATCGGGTCTTCTCGACGTAGGGACTGACGCCTTCGAGCATCACCAGCCAACGCTCTCCGGCATGGGCGTCCATCCAGGCATTGAGCTCAGGGCAGACAGGGGCATTGAGATCCAGCGGCAGATAGGTCACGTGAGCGCCGCCACCCAGGCGCACTCTTGCCAGCGCCTGCTTGCTGGCAATCGCCTCGGGCTGGTCGAGCTCCACCACCCCGACACCATGTGCCTTCAATCGGGACTCGAAACGGTAAGCCCGAGTGTCACCACCACAACCCAGATTCAGAATGTGATCGACGCCTCGGTCCACAGCGTCCAGAAAGACCTGATCGTAGTAGCGGGTGCGCGCCAGCAGGTAAGCGTAGAAGGGCTCGGCCCTCAAGCGATTCAGGAACCAGCGGCCCCGCACCGCGCATTCCAGGCGCTTCCCGCCCGGCAGCAGGCGGACCGCCATGTGATCCGGGTTGCGGTTCTCTGGAGTCTCGTATCGGGATTGGATCGCCCTCACCTGCCCCACCCGCGCCAGGAAACTGAGATTGGGAAGTCTCATCGGAGCCGTCCTTGCTGCTTCATTCCACACCGCACGTGTCGCCACCTCTCTGATGAATTCAATTGCGCGCTCCCGACATCATCAGCTCTGCTGCACGTCGCTTGCCATGGCGAAGTGCGAGCCACTGATAGCGCCGCAAATACGCCCTGAATTGCGGATCCTCATAACGCGGCAGGCGCAGCAAGGCGCTGCGCAGCCACCCCCAGAGCATGGCCAAGCTCCCAAAAAGATAAGGCTTCTGGTTGATGCGCCCGACGGCACTGGCCACCATGAAAAGAAGCCCTGTCCCCATGAAGTACTGACCAAAGCCATGGCGCATCCGCCCGGTCAGGATGCCACTCTGGCTGGATCCCATCGGCCGGAGATGGATGAAACGCAGGTCAGGCTCATCCCAGCTGCAGGCCTTCCAGCCGAGCATGCGACAGCGATGGCAGTCGATGCCATCCCACATCACCTCGCGGACAAAGCCACCGATGGCCAGGAAGCAGCGGGTCCTGTAGAACTTGGTCATGCCCAGCGAGGTGTCGTCACCATGGCGCTCGTTGACCAGCCCCCCATTCTCCTCAAGATAGGCCTTCCCACTGCAAGTGGCGATGCTCGGATCCGCATCCATCTTCTCCATCAGTCGCTCGAAGTAGCGCAGCGGCAGCGAGAGATCAAGATCCAACTTGCACAGGAAGTCGAACGCATTCGGGTCGATGGTGTCGAAGCCCGCGTAGAAGGCATCGATCACACCGGGTCCCACCGAACGACGTCCACGGTCCGGACGGGTCACGATCCGGATCCAGTCATGCCGCTGCGCATACTCCGCCAGAATCGCCGGCGTGGCATCTGTGGAGCCGTCATCGACGATCACCCAGCAGGCGGGCGGGCAGGATTGCGCGATCACGCTGTCCAGCGTCCGTCGCATGTAGTCGGCCTCATTCCGACAGGGCGAGATCAGCACATAACGCGCTCCGGCCTGACGCAACGCCCGTCCGGAGTCCAAGCTGCTCGCCGGCTCGGAAACCCTCGAATTCATGGCCACCTCCATGGCATTTCAGATATCCCGCCACCACCGCCATGGCAGGCACAGCGACTTCCACCCGGCCTGCAAGGCAAACCGGTAGCGTGTGCGACGGCCCTCATACGGACTGCCATCGGTGCCTCGACGCCCCAAAAGGCGGACAGGCCAGCGGAAGGACAGCACGCATTTGACATCGGTCCTCGCCGGCGCACCAAGGTGCCGACGCAGGATGAGCTCGGGCGGCTCCTGAGACGCGAACTGCGTGTACAGGCCACGGACGATGGCCCGGTATCCCTTGGCACTCCATGCCATCACGCTCATCTCGACCCACTGGTGATCGGCCATCACGTAGAAATCCACATGCCGCGGTGCCGAGCTTGCCAGTGCGGCGAAATTGGCCACCACGTAGCGCCCGGATACCTTCCAGACCAGGGCATCGTCCCCCAGGGAAGACAGGACACGAGATCGCGCAAACAGCGCATCGATCAACTGGAACTCTGCATAGCCCCGATGGAAACGCAGCACTTGCTGCTGCGGTGCCAGTGCAACCCACTCAATGCCTGGATGGGGAAACTTGGCCGCCAGCCGAGCCAGCTCGTAGCCGGAGTTCTCCCCGAAAACGATGGCCCGCAGCACCCCCTGGGCCAACAGCCCCTGGTAGAAGGCCAGCGCATTTTCATATTCGGCCAAACGCTCGGCGGGGTCACGCAGGGCCAAGGTGGGCTGCCCCTCCGCCGGGCTCACCGTCGCCGTCAGCAGCAACACATGACGGGAGGTGGCCTGAGGCAGGGCGCTCACCAGAAGACCCCTTGCCAACGGGCACCGATGAGCACCACGGCCGCCGACACCCCCAGCCCCAGCGCGTCCAGCGCTGGAATCCAGATCCGGTACCGCCACTGGATCGTGGCATCCACCACGTACATGCCCAGGCTGTGGGCGGCGATGCCCACGATCAGGCCATGCGTCCCACCCCACCACAGCCCGGCGAACGCACTGGCAACGTAGAGCACCAAGCGAATGGCAGAGTTCAGCATCATCAGCCTGGAGTTGCCCAGCGCCAGATAGAAGGGGCCGATGCCCGTCACGATCGAGGGTATGGCACAACTGGCAAACAGACGCAGGATCCACCCGCCATCGTGGTAACGGTGATCGAGCAGCAGATTGACCACCTGCTGCCCGAACACCGACAGCACCCACAGCGGCGGAACGAACAGGGCCATCGTGCTCAAGCGAATCTTGGCCACTCTCTTCCGCAGCTGGGGCAAAGCCTCGGTTTTGACCTTGGCATAGAGCGGGAACAGGACCTTGGAGCCGATCTGCTCATACGCCTGTCCCACCACGCTGGCCAGGGTGACGGCGATGGAAAAGACCCCCACTTCGGTCATGCTGACAAACCGACCCAGGATGAGACTGGCCGCACTGTTCGTGGCAAAACTCAGCACAGTGCTGAGGAAGATCCATTTGCCAAAGCCAATGAGCTCATGCACAGCAGCGGCATCCCAAGCCCATCGGTCCTTGGGACCTGGAATCAGGTAGTGACTGGCCAGCATCTTGAGAGTGGCCCCGAACAAGGCCGCGTTGACCAGGGCCCACACGCTGGAATACACGCTGGCAAAAGCCACCGTGACAGCCACCGTGAGGATCTGACTGCCCAGCTCGATCAGGGTCACCCGGCCGATGGAAATCTCCCGGAAGGCTGTCAGTAACTTCGTGGAGTTCAGCCCGGAGATCACTGCAGTCAAACCGGTGACGATGACCAGCGGGACCAGCATGGGATCGCGGTAGAAGTGCGCGAAGGGCCAGGCGCCGGCAATGCAGAGCAGCCAGATGAGCACACCGCGAATGCCCTGGAGGGTCCAGGCGGTGCTCAGGAAGCGGCGCTCTCCGCCGCGCTCGCTCTGAACCACACTGGGGCCCAGCCCCAGGTCGGAAAACATGTTCACCCCAATGAGGAACACATTCACCAGGGCCATCTGCCCGAAATACTCCGGAGCCAGCAGGCGCGTCAGCACCAGGTTGCTGACCAATCGGAGCACTTGCGTGCCACCATAGGCGAAGAGCGTCCAAGCCCCACCCGCCAGTGAGCGGCGGATCAGACCGGGCTCCGGTGCTCCTGCCACATCGGCAGGCAATGCTGCCTCCTCCGACTCAGAGACTTCAGGCAGCAGCCCGCTTGGGTTCACGACAGCATTCCCCACGCCTCAGGCCCGCCCCAACTGCCTGCGGACCCAGCTTGCGACGCGGTGTATGGGCAACCGGATATTCCAGGCCCACCAGTCCTGAGCACCCTGTGTCCAGAGGCCCTGGGTCGGCGCACCGAACTTCTTGAACAAGGCAAGCAGTTGGCGGGTATAGGGTACCGCGGCTTCGTTGGCGGCGAAATGGACCATGCAGGGCGCAAAGGGCCGCCCGGTGGTGACAGCGATGAACTCACACATACCGTGCGCCGCGTCCATGCGCATGGTGCCCGGCCTTGCGCTGAGGTACCGCGCCATGAAGTCCTGATCAGGGGCCGGCGGAAGGCCAAGCATCGTCATCGCGATGGCCATGACGTCTTCGTCGGCATAGCGAATATCACCCGCCAACTCCCTGTAGTGCGCGGTCACCTTCCGCGCCGTCTCAAAAACTTCAACACAGGCCGGCTTCTCAAAGTAGGCATGGCCGGCCCCGTCAATGAAGACCAAACGATTCTTGCCGATTTTTGACAGCACCATGGCGCGGTCCAGTCCAAACGGACTTACCCCCTCTGACAGGTAGTCACCGCAAGCGCAGTATGCACGCCCCTTCCAGCGCTCAACAAAGGGTTGCAGATCCTTGAACACCAGCACATCCGAATCGAAAAACAGGGTGCGCTCGAAGGGAGAATACCGGTCCAGGTAGACCTTGTGGACAAAGCCACGCAGACCCGCCTGCTCCGGAATCACATGGTCGAAGAAACGCCCGACCTTCTCGGCCACCGATGCGCTGCATGCGACGGCCAGGGGAACATCGGGGTTGGTGACCCGCAACGACAAGGCCAACCCAATGGCCTTGAGGTAATCGCCATCCGTCGCCAACGTCAGAACACCAAACTCGGGCATGTCTGCCAATCTCCGCTCACGAACCCGCTCTCTCAGCGTCCAACCGCTGGACTGCCGCAAGAAACTTCCTCAGGCCCCCATTGGGAGCGAATCAGTCATGTGTTGCCGAGGGATGCTCCTGTACCCGGTCGGCGAATATCTCAGCCGCGCATACCCCACACACAACCCCGACAGCATCCAGTAGAGGATGGGAATATTGTTGATGCTGCTGACGGTCGTGATCATCACGATCACACCAATCATCGCTGCGATCAAGCTCCGCCCCAGGGCCCCCATCATCGGATCCTCTCTGAGCTCCAGCCAAGCTCGCACCGTACCCCAAAGCGAGCAAACAAAAACTCCCGCGAACAGGACCAGACCGACACCACCATAGGCCAGCGCCACCTGAAGATAGCTGTTCACGATGTCCACGATGCCTTCCCCCTGGATCATGTCCTGCATTTCGCTGGCCGAGAGAAAGTCAAAGCTACCGAAAAAGGGATCTTCGCGATCACCGCGAACGAAGCATCGATCAAGCGTTCACGGTAGGTGACGTTGAATTCATCAACCTTGCCGATGAAGGGAAGCAGGTCCACCACCGAGGCCCCCCACGGTGTGACGGACAACAGCAGCGACGCCCCAAGCACCACGCCCGCCAGTTGCACCAGTCGACGCCCCCGATCGGGGCTGGTCAGGACCAGCATACCGATGATGGCAGCACCGCCCACCCAGGGGCCCCGGGACACCGGCGCCAGCAGGCCCGCGCCCACGCATGCACAGAGGGTCCAGTGATCCCGGCGATTCATCAGAGGCCGAACGGCCGCGCACAAGGCCAAGGCCAGGGCCATCACAAAGCCCAGCACGAGGGCATGCCCCGTCGTGACCATCGCCCGAAGGGACTCGCCTCGCATGAGGTAGCCGCCCATGCCCCAGCGGTCCGCGCCCATGGCACCCATCAGGCTGTTGTAGAGCAGCCACTTCTTGGCCCACTCAAAGACAGCCAAAGGACACATCAGCGCCACCGCCAGAAGCAGCGACAGGATCGCATCCTGAGCACGCTCCAACTTCGCCATGGCACGGGTGGCCGCCACGTAGGGCAGGAAAACATCCAGGAAGTTGTAGATCGCGAAACGCGCACTGTTCGTGAACGTGTCGACAGACAGTTGCAGGACGAACTGCAGGAGCAAATAGATCAGCAGACAACGGTCGGCCCACGCACTGCCGAACCGGGCGCCCCCTGCCAAAGATCTCTGACTGATCCACCAGGGCAACAGCAATAGCAGCGAAAGCAGCCTGGGCAGGTTGATGTCCAGTAGGTAGTTGAGCCCACCAAAGCCATCGATGCGCACGGGAAACGATGGCAACAGAAACAGCAGAAGCAGGTAGACAGAGAAGGGGTAGGGATCCCGAGGCGAGAGCCAGAGGAACAGCAGCAGTCCGATCACGAACAGCCAGAAGCTATGCGAGAGAAAGGCCAACAGCAGCGCAAAGATCCACAGCCGAAACCGCTGGGTGTAGACCGCCGAGGTCTCCAGCCCAGCGAACAGCCGTCGCCCCCAGAACCAAATGGGCAAGCTCGCTGCCAGGATGATGACAAGCGCACGCAGATGTTCTGGCATGTTCCAGCCGACTCAGCCGCGCGCCCGATACCCGCCGGCCATGGGCTCAGTCACCACCGAGGTCCGCTGGAGAACTGTCCGCAACATGAATCCAGATGGTGCCCAAACAGGGCACCCGCGCCCGCGCCAGCAACCGCGGCGGGGTTGGCCAGGGCTTTCACGGGTGTGACCCCCGTTCGGGCAACCAACAGGGCAGCACCGGTCTTGAATGCAGCGAACACCGCGTCCTCCCCGCAGTGCAGGGCCGGCGTATCAACGATCAGCATGTCAAAGTTGCTGCGCGCTCGAACGAGGAAGTCCTGCCAGGTCGCTCGGGTCAGAAGCTCAAGCGGATTGGGGGGCAGTGCGCCAGCCGGCAGCAGAAACAATCCGGACAGTTCAGACACACGAAGAATCGCGTCGCTGTGCCGGTGGCCCGCCAGAATGGTCGAAAGGCCGATGTCGTTCTGGATGCCAAAGAGGGTGTGCTGGCGAGGAGAGCGGAAATTGGCATCCACCAACAGCACGTTCTCCCCCGCCTGGGCAAAGGCCACCGCCAGATTCGCGGCCAGGTAGCTGCGCCCCTCGCCTTCCACGGCGCCAAGAACGGCCAACGCGTTGCGCCCCTGGAGCTTGTCGAACCAGTGCAGCATGAGCTGACTGCGGATGGACCGGATCTGATCTGCCGCCCCACTGAAGGGGTCGCACGCCGACACCACCTCCGAGCTGATCTGGCTGCCTTCGTGCCCGGGTCGCAGATAGGCAAACTCGAACTGCCTGGACAGCGCAAAGCGAACATTCTCGGCCGAGACCAGACCCAACCGGATGGCGGCCTCGCCGAAGCGAATCCGCTGCGTGGCCTGGTACTGAAGGATGGCGTCGATGTTCTCCTGCCGGATGTATCCGTACTGCACCAGCAGGGCACCGAGTGGCGGATGAGGCGGCGCCTGCGGCCCAAGTTCAATCGAGGACATTTTCATTCGGTCGCCCCCATGGACAACCGAGGAGGTCCGCCGGGGCTGCTTGGCCCGGGAAGCCCGAGCAACTGCGGTGGTTGAAAACCAGGAGGGTGAAGGACACCGATGATGGCAATTCCCTCAATGTCTTGGAAGTCCTCCAGACAGCGCACCCTGGCATTGCGCATCTCCAGAAAAATCGCGGCGATGGCCGCCAAGGCAAAGCCCCCCGCGAACCCACCCAGGATACGCACCATCCGCCTTTTCCTCGAAGAGTCCGCAGCCTCATCCGACAAATTCAGCACGCGCAGACTCGTCAGGGTACTCTGGCTTTCCAACGTGGTCTGGTTCGCGCGCTGGCTCACGGACTCATAGGCTGCCCGCGCGGTGTCCACATCCCGCTGCAGCACGCTGATCTCGTCATGGGCCGCGCGCAACGAAAGCACCTGCTTCTTCTGCGCATCGATCATGGCCCTGAGTTGTGCCACCTTGCCACGGCTGGCTTGAGCGGACGCGAACCCTGACCGATCCGCCTTGGCGGTCTCGGCATCCAGGCGTTGGCGCAGATTGGCCACCTGCGCTTCCAGTGCAATCCGTTGGGGATGTTCCTTGCCCAGTTTCTCCGAGACATCCAGAAGCTTGAGTTCCGCAGCCGACAGCTGTGCCCGCACACTGGCCACAGTCGCACTCTGCCCGGACTCTGTCCCCGTGCTCCCGCCCGGGCCCCGCGCATCGATGGCCTTGGACTCCGCATCCACCAGAGCCGACTCCAGGGCACTGAGTCGCGCGCTTTCCTCGTTCATGCGGTCATCGGTGACCACAATGCCCTTCTCCTGCTGATAACGAGACAGCTTGGCCTGGGCCGCTTCCAGCGCAGCGCGCGCCGACTTGCTCTGCCCCTGCAACCAAACGGCGGACTCCTTGGTGGGGTCCACCTTCATCTCGATGGACACGTCCATGGCAGCACGGGCCACCGCATTCACTGCGGCGATGGCCAACTCGGGCGACGGCGCTATGCAAGACAGTGCGATCACATTGCTTCCCCGCACCGGCTCTGCGGTCAGCCCGGTCTGCAAAAAGGCGGACAAGCTCTTGACCGAAGGCACTTTGCCCTTCATGAGGCCCAGCAGGGCAGCACGAACCTGCAGATCACTTGAATCCAGCAGCAGCGTAGCCGCTCGACCTGTCACCTTGTCGGATTTGATGACCTCCAACTGCGTGGACATGTTGAGGGCGGACATGAAGCCACCAGTCATCGGGTCCTGACGCGTGTCCAGCACCAACTGGGCTTCTGCGGTGTAGGCACGGGCCTGCCACAGCGCCATGCCCGTACCGATGACACCCATCAGTAGGCACGACATCAACACCCACCAGCGCCGTTGCCAGATCACCACCAGATGGTGGCGAAAAGACACCGCCATCACGCCACCTCCCGCGGCTGACCCCAACTGGTGGGGGCCACCGCCGAATCGGCATCCAAGAGGAACAGCGCTTCATGCCAGCGAAACTGTCGGCGAAGACACGCACTGACACCCTGGATCGTGAACGACATGCTTCGGTCCCTCAGATGGCCATACAACAACATCAACAACCCCAACACTCTGCCATCAATGTGAACCAAATCCTGAACCTCCACAACCACAGGCAGCCCAGATGCCGCGGCGCTCGCCAGTTGCCCTCTCAAAGACGACAGGCTCTTCGCCTCACCATCCTCTTCATCCTCGCCCCGAATCAGCCGGAGATGGAAAGCCCCCCCCCGTGTCATCCCTGTTGCGCGCACGCCTGAGGCCCTGGCCGCAGCCCCTTCGACCATTTGATGCCACCAGAGTGGCAGAACGCTGCCCGCCAGCAGCCGAAGAAACACCCTAGCATCGTTCCAGTAGCGACGCCACAAGAAAGGCTCTTCCTTGATTCGCCAAAGCCATTCCAATCCCCACCGTTGCCAGCGCGGGGGCGCTCGGTGAATGTGACCGGCGGCCATGCCCACCACGGCCCCTAGATGACTGACCACCGGAGCCTCTAGCCTGGCAAAGTTGCGCTCGATCCAAGCCAGGCCCTTCTCAGCGCCCAGGGCGACCACGAGAAAGTCGGGCTGCGCCTCATTGATGCGCCGAATCTGGTCATCGGAACTCATGGACTCGACAGTGCCGAATCCAGGGGACTCGTAACCGACACAGCACACCCCCCCCTGCAGCGCATTGACACGGTGGCAGGCCTGCTCGGCCACACCATCCGGCGCACCGAAAAAGAACACCTTCACCGGAGCCTCGGAAGAGGCCTCCTGCAGCCGCTCAAACAAGGAGGAGCCCGCCACTCGCGCAGGCAAGGGAACCCGCAGCAGCTTGGCCACCCACACGATGGGCATGCCATCGGCAAGATTGAGCTGACTGTGAATGATGGCCTGCCGGAATGGGGCGTTATTTCGCGCCGCCACGATGAAGTTGAGATTGGCCGTGGCCAGCAGCAGAGGCGCCCGGGAAAGTCGGGCGGAACGCACCCGCGCTGCCACCTGTTCAAGGCTGATCACATCGAACGGAAGGCCGAGCACACAGACAACGTCGCGCGTGAAGTCTGGAACAGAGGATGGGCGCAGCATGTTCACACCCACCATCCCCAAAGATCAGGCGCCGAGCACCAAGCAGACGACGGGCTTCTTCCCTCATGTCGACCGAGAAGGTCACCCTCCGCCCAAAGACTGCCAATGGAACTGGAACGGATCTCCGAGATCACCACAACACCCTGCTGAGGCCGTTGGAACATCTTCCACGCCGGTTGAATGCACGCCGCCGCTCAGGGAGCACCGGGCTCAGCGCGCCGGTTTTGTGCGCTGCATCTCAGTCTGACGCATCTTGTTGCGTTTGGGTATCCCCCCTCCTGTCTACTATTTGACGTACTTCATCGGGGGGCTTGACGAGTCATCTTGTGGCGACAAGACTCTCAGGCATTCGGACCATGCGGTGTCAGCCCGATGCGAGGTGGTGCTGTGCGTTGTTATCCACTCCGTCCCGTGAATGCCAGATCAGGATGCAGATTGTTGAATGAGTGTGTCGAGGGGCGACTTGTTTGGCCTTTCGAGACCCTGCTGTGATGCAGGCGCTGCAGCCCTGGAGGCAACATCCCCCAGGGGGAAGGTACGTGGGCTTGAAGCGCCTGAAGGCAGGCTGCTGAAGATGGCCCCGCCATCCACTTCATCCCAGTTGCGGAGCCAAGCCATCCGGAGATTCCGCGACACCCCCCGAGGAATGCTGTGACATCAGGACATCCCGTCCAGGACCGCGCGCTGACTCCGGTCCCTTGTGCAAACCCCTTGTGCAGCCCAGACCTGTCGGTCATTGTGGTCAACTACAACACCGCCCACCTACTGGAACGGTGTGTGCAAGCTTTGCGCAAGGCATGTGAAGGCTTGTCCTTTGAATTGGTGATCGTGGACAACGCATCACGTGATGAGTCCGCAAGCTATATCAGGGAGCATTTTCCCTGGGCAAAACTGATTGCCAACCCCATCAACGTCGGGTTCGGACGCGCCAACAATCAAGCCGTGCAAATCTGCACAGCCCCCTACATTCTGCTGCTCAACGCCGACGCCTATGTGTATCCCGACGCGATCCGGCAAAGCCTGAAGCACATGGCCAACGAACCACATTGCGGGGTGCTGGGTGCACACCTGGTCGATGAGACAGGGCATGGCATCTTCTCGGGTCGCAGGTTTCCCTCTTCCTGGGAAACATTCTTGCTCCGCACGGGGCTGCTGCCCCGCCTGGGACGACGCCCCCCGGAGCCGGCAGAAGCTCCTACGCAGTCTCCGGTGCAGGACTGTGATTGGGTCGTGGGGTGCTACTACTTGGTGCGCCGTTCCTTGATTGACCAGGTGGGCCTGTTCGATCCCCGCTACTTTCTCTACTACGAAGAAGTCGACCATTGCCTGGCTGTTCACGCCGCTGGCTGGCGCGTTCAATGCCTGAACACCGCATGCGTGACCCACGTGGGTGGCGGTAGCGCTGCCACCGAAGGAGCGCTCTCGGTCGGGCGGCAAATCTCCTTGTTCCAGCAGGAGAGCGGTTTGCTCTACTTTCGCAAACATGGGGGCTTGCTTGGCGTCTGGCGACACGCAGCCCTTTGTTTTCTGACCGAAGTCGTCCTGGGACTCAAGTTCGTCTTGAAGAGCCGCCGCATCTCGGGCTTGTCCGCCTTCACCCAACAGGCCCGAATGATCTGCCGGCTGATGTGGCAAACACGCGCTGGCAGCCGCCCGACCCGATGAAAACACAACGTCGATGTTTGACAACATAAGGTCCGACCTGCGGGCTCATGGGGGGCGCTGGAGTGCCCAGGGCTTTTGGGTGCTGGTGGTTTACCGATTCGGACGCTGGCGTTATGACATCGGCCAGCCCTGGATCCGCAAGCCCTTTTCCCTGCTTTACAAGGTCCTGTTCAAGCTGGTGCAGATCCTCACCGGTATCGAGCTGCCCTGCGAGGTCGAAATTGGCCGCAACTTCGTCATCGATCACTTTGATGGCATCGTGGTGAGCGGGTATGCCAAGTTCGGCGACAACTGCCGAATCCGGACCGGCGTGGTCATCGGATTGAGCCGTGTCGACGATCCCTGTGCACCCACCATTGGCAACAACGTCGACATTGGCGTCGGCGCCAAGTTGCTGGGCCGCATCCGCATCGGAGACAACGTCCTGATCGGTGCCAACGCCGTGGTGTTGTGCGACGTACCGGACAACTGCTATGCCGTCGGGGTTCCTGCCGTGATCAAACCGCGCAAGGATGCCTTATGACTGCGACACCAGACACCGTGGCGGTGGTCATCGGCCGCAACGAGGGCGAGCGCCTGCGCAGATGCCTGCAGTCCGTCGTCCGTCAGGGCTGCCCCATGGTGTATGTCGATTCCGGTTCCGTTGACGGTTCGGCCGAGTTGGCCCGTACGCTGGGAGCCCAGGTGGTGGAACTCGACCCCGCCCAGGCCTTCACAGCCGCACGCGCCCGCAACGAAGGCTGGCAGCTGGCACTGCAGCAGTGGCCGGCAGCAGCCTTTGTCCAATTCGTGGACGGCGACTGCGAGGTGCGTGAGAACTGGATTGCCACCGCGCACGCGCATCTCCTGGCACACCCCGATGTGGCTGTGGTATGCGGACGACGCCGGGAGCGACACCCCGAGAGCAGCAAGTACAACCAGTTGTGCGATCTGGAATGGGGTGTTCCGCCGGGAGAGGCCCGGGCCTTTGGCGGAGACGCCATGGTGCGTGCTCAGGCGCTGCGCGAAACCGGGGGCTACAACCCTGCCCTGATCGCGGGCGAGGAGCCCGAGTGGTCTGTCCGGCTCCGGCAAAGCGGGTGGAAGATCCAGATCCTGTCGGCAGAGATGACCTGGCACGACGCCGACATGCATCGCTTCTGGCAGTGGTGGCAGCGCAGCAAGCGTGCTGGCTATGCCTATGCCGAGGGCGTCGCTATGCACGGCGCGCCACCGGAGCGGCACGGGGTGCGTGAACTGCGACGTGCCGTGGGCTGGGGACTTCTCCTGCCCGCAGTGGTCCTGGTGAGCGTCGTCAGCGGCGGAACCTGGGCCGCAGCCCTGCTGCTGCTGTACCCCCTGCAATGGGCGCGACTGGCCCTCGCCAGAAACTCTCCGCGGCGTTGGCTGTGGTCACTCTTCAACACCTTGGGAAAGTTCGCGGAGGCGCAGGGTGCCCTGCGCTACTGGATCCTGCGCCTGCGCCGCCAGCACGGCCGGCTGATCGAGTACAAGTAATCCGCACAGCTCCCGACGCATCATCGCTGGATGGCCAAGGCCGCCACCACCTGGGGCGCCAGCGAGAGGGACATCAGGTCCATGTCAGAGCACTGGCCCGCATGGGCCAACCGGATACGACGGGAGTCCGCTCCCGTGCCCACCTCGAATTCCTGAGGATCCAGGGCCAGCCCCCAGCCCGCGGCCTTCAGGCAGGCTTCCTTGCGCGTCCAACCCTGAAAGAAGCGACGATCGCGATCCATGGCACCCTTGTCGGACAGGAGTTCCGCCTGCTCACGCGGGGTCAGAACCCGCCGCGCCAGCTCCAACAGATCTGACTCCTGCCTCAAGACCTCCAAGTCCACCCCCACTTCGCCCGTGGCGGTTATCGCGATCAAGGCACTGCTCTGGCTGTGACTGAGGTTGAAGAACACGCCGGGATGATCCGGCATCCAGGGCTTGCCGCTGTCCCGCGCGGACAGACGCAGTTGCTCAGGCGACTGGCCAACCCAAGCACCCAGGAGCACCTTCAGGGTGCCGCGTGCCGCAGCCATGCGCCGACGGTCCCGGTCGAACGCCATGCGCCCGATCCGCTCACGCTCGGCGTCTGACAGCATCGTGGCGCAGGCCTGGCAGACTGGATCGTCCAGCCCCAGCAACCAGAGCGTCACATCCTCGCGCGGCGCGGCACGGCGCGCTGCCGTCAACGCCGTTGCGAGATGGTCGCCAAGACCGGCCGGCATCAGG
>NZ_BADL01000150.1 GCF_000333615.1 Ideonella sp. B508-1
GGCGGGCCCCGGTCAGTTCCGCCAGCGTGACGACGCTGCCCAGCGAAGTGCCATGCAGCATCAGCACCACCTCGTTGCCGTAGGCCGGCAGCGCCCGCGCAGGGCGGAGGGGATGACGATGCGCCCGAAGGTGACCCAGCGCGACATGCCCATGGCCTTGGCCGCCTCGATCTCGCCGGCTGGCAGGGCCTTGATGGCGCCGTGCAGGATTTCGGTGGTGTAGGCGCAGGTGTTGATGGCGAAGGCCGCGATGGCGCAGAACCAGGCCGAACTGAGCCAGGGCCAGGCCGGGCTGTTGCGCACGGCCTCGAACTGGGCCAGGCCGTAGTACAGCAGAAAGAGCTGCACCAGCAGCGGCGTGCCGCGGATGACATAGGTGAACGCCCACACTGGCCGGGACAGCCAGGCGATGGGCAGGCTGCGCAGCATGGCCAGCGGCAGCGCGCACAGCCCGCCGGCCAGCAGGGCGGCCAGCAGCAGCTCCAGGGTCACCCCCAGACCGTGGACGTACAGAGGCAGGCTGTCGTGGATGGCTTGGAAATCCATGGCCGCCGCCTCGTCAGAGCGCCACCTGGCGCACACCCGTGGACAGGCGGCGCGCCAGCCAGGCAAAGCCCAGTTCGGACAGGGTGGTGAAGGCCAGGTACATGAGGGCGGCCGCCGCATAGAACAGGAAGGGCTCGCGGGTGGCGCCCGCAGCCTGTCCGGCCCGACTCATCATGTCCGACAGACCGATGACCGAGACGATGGAGGTGCTCTTGATCATCACCAGCCAGTTGTTGGACAGGGCCGGCAGGGCGTGGCGCAGCATCTGCGGGCCGACCACGCGGGTGAGCACCTGGCGGCGGTTCATGCCGTAGGCCAGGGCGGCCTCGCGCTGGCCGGGCGGCACGGCCAGAAAAGCGCCGCGCAGCACCTCGGTGAGGTAGGCGCCGAAGATGAAGCCGATGGTCAGCACCCCGGCGATGAAGGGATCGATGTCGATGTAGTCCCAGCCCTGGGACTCGCCGATCTTGTTGACCAGCATCTGCCCGCCGTAGAAGACCAGCAGCATGACGACCAGGTCGGGCACCGCGCGGATCAGCGTGGTGTAGGCCGTGGCCGGCCACTGCAGCAGGCGCCAGCGCGAGAGCTTGGCCAGAGCCCCGGCCAGGCCCAGCACCCCGGCGATGGCCAGCGAGGCCAGGGCCACGCCCAGCGTCAGCAGCGCGCCCTGCAGCAGGCTGGCACCGTAGCCGTGCAGCATCGTCCGTCCCCTCCCTGGCCGCGGCGCTTACTTGCCGTAGATGTCGAAGTCGAAGTACTTGGATTCGATCTTCTTGTAGCTGCCGTTGGCGCGGATGGCCTGGATGGCGGCGTTGAATTTCTGCTGCAGCACGGGGTCGCTCTTGCGCACCGCGATGCCGGCGCCCGCACCGAAGAAGGCGGGGTCGTCGGGCGGCGTGCCCAGCACCGCGAAACCCTTGCCGGCCGGGGTCTTCAGGAAGCCCAGGTTGGCGGCCACGGAGTCGCAGACGGTGGCGTCGATGCGGCCGGCGGCCAGGTCCAGGAAGACCTCGTCCTGCTTGCTGTAGCGGACGATCTCGCTGTCCTTGTAGGTAGCGGTCGCCCAGCGGTCGTGGATGGAGGTGCGCTGCACGCCGATCTTCTTGCCCTTCATCGCGGCCGGCGAGATGTCGTGCGGCAGGCTGCCCTTGCCGACCATCCAGGGCGGGGTGTTCTGGTACTTCTCGGTGAAGAGCACCGACTTCTTGCGCTCCTCGGTGATGGCCATGGAGGCAATGATGGCGTCGAACTTGCGCGCCTGCAGGGCCGGGATCATGCCGTCCCACTCCTGCTGCACCAGGGTGCATTCGGCTTTCATCTCGGCGCACAGCGCCAGCGCGATGTCGATGTCGAAGCCCTTGAGCTTGCCGTCGGTGCCCACCTCGGAGAACGGCGGGTAGGCGCCCTCCACCCCGATGCGGATCTTCTTCCAGTCCGGGGCCTGGGCCGAGGCAGCCAGGCTGGCAGCGGCCAGCATCAGTGCGGTGAGGAGGTGACGGCGTTGCATGGTGAGAGACTTCTCCAGGGAGGCGGGAACGGGCGCAGACGAGGGTCAGTGCGGCGACCAGGGCGTCGTGAAGGGACGCGCCATGCGCACCGGGATGATGTCCAGGTACAGGTTGGACACACTGTAGTCATCGCCACCGAGTTCGTCAGAGTACCAGCCCACCGTGTCCGGCCCCTTGTAGAGGCGGAACTGGAAGGCCAGGTCGGCCCGCTTGTCGGAGGCCGGCGCCAGCGGGTCGAAGGTCAGGCCACGCACCTCCTGCAGGCTGCTGTCGATCAAGTAGCCCATGGCATTGACCAGGGCGGTGTCACCCAGCATGTCGGTGTTGTAGAGCGGCGTGGCGTACTCGGGCTTGTAGCCCTTGGCATGCGGGTCCAGCAGAGTCCCGCGCAGCTTCCAGTCGGAGGGGGTGATGCGCCGGCTGCCGACGTTGTAGCTGTCGCCCCGGTCCAGGTAGGTCAGGCGCGCGCCGGTCACGTTCAGCGCATCGACCTTCTCGTTGGTCTGCACGTCGTTGAGGTCCACCAGCAGCGCCCCCTTGGCGCCGATGACCTCGATGTCGTCGCCGTGCACGATGGCGGCGCTGTTCTCGTCCACGCCCAGGCCGAGCTTGTAGCCCTTGGCCAGCATCAGCGGGATCATGCGGCCGAAGCGGCCACGCTTGAGGAAGTGCTGGTCGACGAAGAGGTTGGAGCCGACGAAGCCCAGGCCGCGGTCGACCTCCTTGCCATCGCGCAGCTGCCCCTTCATCACGCCGATCACGCTGGGCGCGTCGCGGAACATCACCGAACTCATGATGGCCGCGCCCGCCGAGGTGCCGGCCACCACGCCGCCGCGGCGGTAGACGTCCCAGATGGCTTCCAGCATGGGGGTGGACTGGCCGCCCGGCGCGAAGGTGTCGACGATGCGTTCCTGCGCCCCGCCGGAGAAAAAGATGCCGTCGGCGCTGTTGACCATGTCCAGCAGGGACTTGTCGCGCACGGCCCGGTCCAGGTCCACCCATTTCAGCGCCGGGGCCACCGGCAGCACGTCGGCATTGGCACCGTGGCGCTCCAGCAGCTCGGACAGGCGACGGCCGGTCTTGTCGGGGGATTCGGAGGCGGTGGCGAAGACGATCCAGTGGGAGCCCTTGCCGCCGGACAGGGCCACCATGCGGCTCCAGATCTCGTCGTTGTCGGCCTTGAGCGCCCCGCCAATGACGACCGCAAAGCCCTGGGCAGGCGTGACAGGTTTGGAGGAGGGGGCCGCCTGGGCCAGCCAGCCGGTGCAGGCCAAGGCCAGCCCAGCGATGAGTTGCCGACGGGAAAGGCGTTCGATCAGGGAAAGAGGGCGCATGGGTGGATGTGCGGTCACCAAGAAGGAGCCTGGGCGCATCTTGGCACCGCCCGTCGGGGTCGACCACCCCGAATCCCGCAAAGCGGCGAGATTGCAAAAAAGAATGTCGCTTGATCGCAAACCCCGGGGCGGCCGATCCAGCGCCGGGCCCGCGGCGAACGGAACCGGGGGCTGCCTGCCACAGACAGTTGTCACAGCGCGACGCCAAGTTGCGCTTTCGCGACGGCTTGATGAATGTCCCGTGGCATCACCGGCCATGCTTTCTAGACTCGCAGCACCCCACAGCCACCCCACAGCAACACAGGCTTCACATCGCCTTCGGAGGGATTCCATGGCCCGCAACGTGTCGGCACACCGCCGCCAACGCCCCCCTGCCCCGCGCCCGACCGCTGGCGCTCTCGCCGTCCAGGCTGCCCTGCTGTCGCTGGCCGCCCTGCCGCTGGCCAGCCAGGCCCAGACCACCCCGGACGCCCCGCAGCGCATCGAGATCACCGGCTCGGCGATCAAGCGCATCGACGGCGAGACGGCGCTGCCGGTGCAGGTGATCACGCGGGAGGAGATCGACAAGGCTGGTCTGACGACCGCCGCCGAGATCGTGGCAAAGCTGTCTGCCAACTCGAATGGCATGACAGATGGCGCCAGCATCAACGTAGGCGGCTATGACCAGAAGGGCATGAATTCGGCCAATCTCCGCGGTATCGGCACATCGTCGACCCTGGTCCTGCTCAATGGACGCCGGATGGCGAACTTCGCTTCTCCCGGTGACAACATCGGTGTCGACCTGAACAACATTCCTGCGGCGGCAATCCAGAGGGTGGAAGTGCTGCTGGACGGGGCATCCTCCCTCTACGGCACGGACGCCATCGGCGGTGTGATCAATTTCATCACCCGAAAGGACTTCCAGGGGCTCGAGATCGACGTCTCGGGTGGGATGACTCAGGAGGGCGGTGCCGGCAAACGCAGTGCCAGCCTGGCCGGGGGTTATGGCAGCTTGGACAAGGACGGCTTCAATGTGTTCGGCGTCTTCAGTGCCGATCAAACCGATCCACTGAGGAGTTCGCAGAGGAAGTTCATTTCTGATCTGCAAATCCCGTCCCGCCTTCCCTGGATGCTGTCGGGCTACACCAATCCCGGCAACATCCGCCTGACGGCCGACCAGCGCGACACGCTGCAGGCGAATGGTTTCACGATCAATGGCAAGCCCATCGTGAACCGCACCATCAACCTCAGCCAACCCACCTGCAACCCACCCGCCAACCTCTATCTTCCGGATGGCACAGGCGGTGAGGATGCCTGTACCTACGACTTCATGCGCGACACAGAGCTGTACCCCAAATCGGAGAAGCTCGACTTTCTGGGCCGGGGTGTCCTGCAACTGCTGCCGGATCACCAACTCTATGGGGAAGTCGCGCTGACACGGTCGCGCACTTGGTACGTCGGCTCGTCTGCGCGGTCAGACGGGATGGAAATGCCGGTCAGCCTGATCCCCGAACTGGTGGCCGGTGGGCTGGATCCGTCTGACACCGTCACGCTGCGTGCGCGGCTGACTGCAGCAGGAAATCGCACCAGTGAGCTCACCAGCACAGGGCAACGCTATGTACTGGGACTCACCGGCACCGCCTCGGGCTGGGACTATGACGTCGGCCTGAACCACAGTGTCAACAGCGTCACCGACGCCGACACCCACGGCTACCTTCTCATCGACAAACTGCAAGCGGCCCTCAACGATGGCAGCTACAACCCCCTCGTGACCGATATCAGCGCCGCGCAGCAAGCCGTGATTGACGGGATGCAGGTCAACGGTGTGATGCGCCGTGCGCGCGGCACGATGGACAGCGTGGATTTCAAAGCCTCGACTGCATTGACCACTCTGGACGGGGGGGATCTGGCCTGGGCTGTCGGCGGAGAGTTCCGCAGGGAAACCCAGCGCTACGACCCCACGGCGCTCTACCTCAGCGACAACGTCCTGGGAGACCAGTCCGATGGCGATACGGGCGCGACCAGCAACAGTCGCAACGTCTCCGCCATCTTCACGGAACTCGATGTTCCGTTCACGAAGGCTTGGGACTTGCAGCTCGGGGCGCGTGCGGATCACTACCAGGGCGTTGGCAACAGCGTGAACCCCAAGATTGGGCTGCGCTTCCAGCCCGAGAAAAGCTGGCTGCTGCGCGCATCCGCAGGCACCGGTTTCCGCGCTCCGTCACTCAGTGACCTCTATCGCCCCCTGGTGGTGAGCTCCACGGCGACCTTGCCCGACCCCATCTACTGCGCAGAAAACGACGGTGATTTGTCGGTCTGCGCCGACAACTGGGAAACGCACCGGCACAGCAATGCCCAGTTGAAGCCGGAGAAATCGCGTCAGTTCTCCCTGGGCACCGTGATCGAGCCCACCCGCCAGCTCAATCTCAGCCTCGATTACTGGAACATCCGCAAGTCCAACCTGATCAGTGAGCTTGGTGACGACATCATCTTGAGCAACCTGAGCAAGTACGGCAATCTGGTTCACCGCTACAGCGACCCGCGCAACGGCAACGCCGAGTTCATTGCGACCTGCGGTGCAGATCCCGACCCCGAGGACAACAGCATCTGCTACATCGACCTGAACAAGGAAAACCGCGGTGGCATGCTCACATCCGGGCTGGACCTCGTGGTTGATGCGCATGATCTCCAGACCGGTGTCGGTACCTTTGGCGTGCGGCTGGCGGGCACCTATGTGCTGCAATCGAAGAAGCAGACCGGCAACGGAGACCCCTATGTCAGCAACCTCGGGCGCTTCGTCACGGATGGTGTGGTGCAACGGTGGCGACATCGCCTGACCGTGGATTGGGCCTACGGCCCCTACAGCGCGATGCTGGGCAACACCTTCCTCTCGGGCTACGAGGATCAGAACTCTGCGATCGACACCGACACCGGCACCGTCACCCAGGCCAATCGTGTGAAGGCCTATTCGCTCTGGGATCTTTCCGGCGCTTGGCAGGTGAACGACGCACTGAAACTGCGTGGCGGCATCCAGAACCTCTTCAACACCGCGCCGCCCTTCTCGAACCAGGCCTATTACTTCATTTCTGGCTATGACCCCACCTACACCGACCCCCGGGGTCGATTCTTCTACGCGGGCCTGCAGTACAAGTTCAAGTAGCCCATGACAGGGGCCTGCGCGCCCCAATCGCTCATCACGGCCCCGCACGCCCTGCGGGGCCGTTTTGTTTGTGTGCAGGACCTCCGGGGATCGAGGTTGTCACAGCTGTCCGCCTTGGCACGCGCGGCCATGGGCCGGGTCCGGCGCGGAGTCCCCTGAGACGGGGACACCGAATCTTCCGCCATATCCACAGCTGGCCGGACGGATACGTCAGCTTGTGTATTGGATGTCAGCAAGTTCGGCTCGCAGGATCACGGTGCGTCTGGAGCATTTGCAGGCGAGTCGTCCGGCTGTGCCTGAGACCGCGTGAACGCGGAACACGGCGGCCGCCGGACCAGCACCGTATCGCCCGAACCGTTCGGGCGACCCCTGTTGATTTGGAGCCTCCCATGACCCTCCGCACGGCCGGATCCCCGCGGACCCATCTTCTCCGGCAACGGCTTCGACAGCTTGCCTTCTTCATGCTGGTGCCCCTGGGCCTGTCGGCCCAGGCAGCCGGCGTCGAGACCCTGGTGACCCATGCCGCCATCGTCGACTTCGAATTCGACTGGGGCCGCGACGGCCTCTATTGCCCCACCTGCAACCAGGGGGCCGGCAATGCCCGCCTGGCCTGGACGGACGGCAAGCTCAACCTCTGGGTGGCCAATGTGGACGACGCCACCGGCGCCTTCGTCCCCGCCAATGGGCGCGGCGTGAAGGTGGACACCAACACCGCCCTGGTCACCACCTATGGCAATGGGCCGGAATGGGCCTTCTCGGCCCTGGGCTCGCAGTTGGTCTACACCAAGTACCTGCCCGACCAGCCCCCCAGCGATGCCACCGCCGGCATCGGTGTGGCCACCATGGTGAACGGGCAGTGGACCCATGAAATGCTGGACGACAGCCTGCAGCGCATCTCGCCGATCGCCACGCTGGACCTGACCGATGCTGCCGCCAAGATCCAGTACCAGGACCCCGCGAAGAGCGCGACCTTCTGGCGCCTGATGAGCGACGGCGCGGAAGAACACCCGATCGCCGTCCAGGGTTACTCGGCCGGCGCGCGCCGCTGGGTGCCCGGCACCGGCAAGGCCATCCTGACCGGCAAGGCGCCCTCGGGCTACAACCAGATCTTCCTGTTCGACACCACCACGGGCGACACACAGCAGCTCACCGACGAGAACGGCAACGTCAGCGGCGCCATGATGTGGCAGGCCCCGGAGTACAGCAACGAGTACGTCTTCTTCGGCGTGCTCAACGGCAAGATGCTGGTCGTCTACCGCCAGCTGCCGGACGCCAATGGCCAGCTGAGCTGGCAGGTGATCCAACGCAACAGCCTGCCGGCCGACTTCCCCTACGTCTGGTCGCCCGAATACTTCGTGCACAACGGGCGCTCGTACATCTTCTTCCAGATGAACAAGACCAGCGTCGCCGCCAACATGAGCAAGCCTTCCCAGATCGGGATGGTGGGCATCCTGCCGGACAACAACACCCTGGTGAACCTGACACCTGACACCGCGACCTCGCGCGTGCGGATGGACCCCGAGTACTACATCACCGCCCAGGGGCCGTTCATCTACTACAACCGCTACCAGCTGGCGACCACCGACACCGGCCCCGTGCCCGACGGGGTGTGGCGTGTGGACACCCAGCTGGGGCCGCCGGTCATCAGCAGCTCGCTCAGCCACTGAGCCAGTGGCTGAGTCGACCGATCACGACACACCGCGATCTCAGGGGGCCTTCGGCCCCCCTGCCTGCTTCTGCAGCAGGCGCTTCTTCTCGTCCAGACCTAGGCCGTGGTTGACGAACTGGAAGGTGGCCACCTTGGACAGATCGACCTCACCGGGCTTGTAGAGGCCGGCGCGGACCATCTTGTCGTAGAAATCGCGGATGCGCTCGGGCTTCATCGCACCGATGCCCTGGGTGAGACTGTCTCCGCTGTCCACGATGCCCAGCGACTTCATCAGCGCCACCGACTGGTCGATGGTGCCCTGGTCCATCTCGGGGTTGTCCTTGAGGATCAGCGCATCGGCGGCCCGGCGGTCGCCGTACAGGTAGTGCACCCAGCCCAGGATGGAGGCCTCGACGAAGCGCTTGACCAGATCGGGCTTCTTCTGCACCGTCTCGACCCGCGTCTCGATCGTGGTGCTGTAGGTGCTGTAGCCGTGGTCGGCCAGCAGGAAGGTCAGCGGCGTGAAGCCGCCCTGCTTCTGGATGCTGATCGGTTCCTCCACCGCATAGCCCTGCTGGATGCTCTTGGCATTCGCCAGGAAGGGGCCCAGGTTGTAGTTGTAGGGCCGCAGCTGCTCGTCCTTGAAGCCCTGCTCGGCCTTGAGCCAGGCCCACCAGGAAAACTGCGCGTCCTTGGCGATGTAGGCCACCGGGGCACGCTTGAGATCGGCGAAGGTCTTGTAGCCCTGGCCGGGATGGGCCATCAGGGCCTGCGGGTCCTTCTGGAACAGGCTGGCCACCGTGATGACCGGCACGCCGTTCTTCACGTTGTCGAAGCTGTGCAGCAGGTTGCCGGTCATCAGAAAGTCGATCTTGCCGGCCGGCAGCAGCGGCCGATTCAACGACGCTCACCCCTGTGCCGTGGGTGAGTTGCGTCTGCCGCTGCCCCCGCCAGGGTGTTGTCCGCGCCTTTCTTCTGCCGCCGCCACCATGCCTGTCGACCTCCTCGCTCCCCCGCCCATGCGCCTGTCCGGTCTCGAGCCGGTCTCCATCGACGCGCAGAGCCTGTTCGTCAACATCGGCGAACGCACCAACGTCACCGGCTCCAAGGTCTTCGCCCGCATGATCCTGGCCGGCGAATACGAAAAGGCCCTGGCCGTGGCCCGCCAGCAGGTGGAGAACGGCGCCCAGATCATCGACGTCAACATGGACGAGGCGATGCTGGACAGCCAGGCGGCGATGGTGCGCTTCCTGAACCTGATCGCCAGCGAGCCCGAGATCGCCCGCGTGCCCATCATGATCGACAGCTCCAAGTGGAGCGTGATCGAGGCCGGCCTCAAGTGCATCCAGGGCAAGGGCATCGTCAATTCGATCAGCCTGAAGGAAGGCGAGGCCGAGTTCATCCGCCAGGCCCGGCTGATCCGCCGCTACGGCGCCGCCACCGTGGTGATGGCCTTCGACGAGCAGGGCCAGGCCGACACCTACCAGCGCAAGACCTCGATCTGCGAGCGGGCCTACCGCATCCTGGTCGAGCAGGTGGGCTTCCCGCCCGAGGACATCATCTTCGACCCCAACATCTTCGCGATCGCCACCGGCATCGAGGAGCATGACAACTACGCGGTGGACTTCATCGAGGCCACCCGCTGGATCAAGGCCCACCTGCCCGGCGCCAAGGTCTCCGGCGGCGTGTCCAATGTGAGCTTCAGCTTCCGCGGCAACGAGCCGGTGCGCGAGGCCATCCACACCGTGTTCCTCTACCACGCCATCCAGGCGGGCATGGACATGGGCATCGTCAACGCCGGCATGATCGGCGTCTACGACGAGCTGGACCCGGTGCTGCGCGAACGCGTCGAGGACGTGGTGCTCAACCGCCGCCCCGACGCCACCGAGCGCCTGCTGGAGATCGCCGAGCAGGTCAAGGGCGCTGCCAAGGACGACAGCGCCAAGCTGGCCTGGCGCGCCGCGCCGGTGAACGAGCGCCTCTCGCACGCCCTGGTGCACGGCATCACCGACTTCATCGAGGTCGACACCGAGGAGGCCTGGCAGGCCATCCGGGCCTCCGGTGGCCGCCCGCTGCACGTCATCGAGGGCCCGCTGATGGCCGGCATGAACGTGGTGGGCGACCTGTTCGGCGCCGGCAAGATGTTCCTGCCCCAGGTGGTCAAGAGCGCCCGCGTGATGAAGCAGGCCGTGGCCCATCTGCTGCCCTACATCGAAGCCGAGAAGCAGGCCCTGGCCGACGCCGGTGGCGACGTGAAGCCCAAGGGCAAGATCGTCATCGCCACCGTCAAGGGCGACGTGCACGACATCGGCAAGAACATCGTCACGGTGGTTCTGCAGTGCAACAACTTCGAGGTCGTGAACATGGGGGTGATGGTCCCCTGCCAGGACATCCTGGCCAAGGCCAAGGCCGAAGGCGCCGACATCATCGGCCTGTCCGGCCTGATCACCCCCAGCCTGGAGGAGATGCAGCATGTGGCCGCCGAGATGGCGCGCGACCCCTGGTTCGCCGGCCGCAAGATGCCGCTGCTGATCGGCGGCGCCACCACCAGCCGGGTGCACACCGCGGTGAAGATCGCGCCGAACTACGACGGCCCGGTGGTCTACGTGCCCGACGCCTCGCGCGCGGTGGGCGTCTGCTCGGACCTGCTGAGCGACGAGCGCGCCGCGGCCTACATCGCCGAACTGGAAGCCGACTACGAGCGGGTGCGGCTGCAGCACGCCAACAAGAAGCAGACCCCGCTGGTGACGCTGGCCCAGGCCCGTGCCAACAAGACGCCGGTGGACTGGGCCCTGCTGCCGCCGGCACCCAAGTTCCTGGGCCGGCGCGAATTTCGCCACTACGACCTGGCCGAGCTGGCCGCCTGCATCGACTGGGGCCCCTTCTTCCAGACCTGGGATCTGGCCGGGCCCTACCCCGCCATCCTGGACGACGCGGTGGTGGGCGACACCGCCCGCAAGGTCTTCGCCGATGGGCAGGCCATGCTCAAGCGCCTGATCGACGGCCGCTGGCTGCAAGCCAACGGCGTGCTGGCCTTCTACCCGGCCAACACGGTGAATGACGACGTGATCGAGGTCTACCGCGACGAGACCCGCCAGGAGGTGCTGATGCGCTGGGCACCACTGCGCCAGCAGCAGGAGCGGCCGGTGATCGACGGTGTGCCGCGACCCAACCGCTCCCTGGCCGATTTCATCGCCCCCAAGGGCCAGGGCGCCGACCACATCGGCCTGTTCGCGGTGACGGCCGGCCTGGGCGCCGACAAGAAGGCCGCCGAGTTCGAGGCCGCACACGACGACTACAACGCCATCCTGCTCAAGGCCCTGGCCGACCGCCTGGCCGAGGCCTTTGCCGAGCGCCTGCACCAGCGCGTGCGCACCGAGCTGTGGGGCTACGCGCCGCAGGAGGCGCTGAGCAACCCCGAACTGATCGCCGAGAAGTACCAGGGCATCCGCCCGGCGCCGGGCTACCCGGCCTGCCCCGACCACGGCGTGAAGGCCGACATGTTCCGGGTGCTGCAGGCCGAGGCCATCGGCATGGGCCTGACCGAGAGCATGGCCATGACCCCCGCCGCCAGCGTCAGCGGCTTCTACCTGGCCCACCCGCAGGCGAGCTACTTCAATGTGGGCGCGGTGGGCGAGGACCAGTTGGGAGCCTGGTCCACCGCATTGGGTGTGGACGAAGCCAGCGCGCGGCGGCGCCTGTCGCCGGTGCTCAGCGCCACGGTCACCGGCAAGCCGGGCGCTTCGGCATAGCCGCTGGCGTTGAGCGGGGTTTCGCCGATCACCCCGTCACCTGACCTCAACTGCCGGCGACCACCACGTCCAGGTGGCCCTTGAACCAGATCAGAGCCCCGCGGCGGCGAAATGGGGGTTGTCGAAGCCAGGCTTGCCGTAGCGCAGCGGCTGGCCGTCGGCCACGACCGTGACCTTGCCGCCAGCGGCGCGCAGCACGGCGTCACCCGCGGCAATGTCCCACTCCATGGTGCGGCCCAGGCGCGGGTAGAGGTCGGCCTCACCGGCGGCCACCAGGCAGAGCTTGAGCGAGGAGCCGGCATTGGTGCGCGAGGCCACCTTGCGGCCGGCCAGGAAGGCATCCAGCGCGGTTTCGTCGCCGTGCGAGCGGCTGGCCACCACAGTCAGACCCTCGGCCGGCACCGGGCGGCAGGCGATGCTGCGGCGGCCATGCGCATCCTCCAGCCAGGCGCCGGCGCCCTGGGCACCACCGAACAGGCGGCCGATGGCCGGCGCGTAGACCAGACCCAGCACCGGGCTGCCGTTCTCGATCAGGGCGATGTTGACGGTGAATTCGCCGTTGCGGCTGATGAATTCCTTGGTGCCGTCCAGCGGATCGACCAGGAAGAAGCGGTCCTTCACGTCCGGGATGCGGCCGGCGGCCACCGACTCCTCGGCCACCACCGGGATGTCGGGCGCGATCTCGGCCAGCCCGGCCAGGATGACCTCCTCGGCCTTCTGGTCGGCCACAGTGACCGGGGATGCGTCGCCCTTCTGGGTCACATCGAAGTCGGTCGCATAAATGTCCATGATGACGCGGCCGGCGTCCCGGATCAGGGGCACCAGGCGCTCCAGCAGGGCGACAGCGGCAGAGGTCTCATGCATGGTTGTCACTTTCATATGAGGGATATGGCATTGTGCAGACCGGGTGGCAGAATGAAACTCCCTAAAACATTTAATGACCGCACTTCGTGCCCAAGACCGCCCCCGAACTCGATGAGCTGAACACGCGCCGCCGGCGCGCGGTCCAGTTGCGGGTGGACGGCCTGAGCCTGGCCCGCATCCGGGACGAGACCGGCCTGAGTGTGCCCACCATCATCAAGGCCTGCCAGGCCTTCGAACGGGGGGGCTGGACCGCCATCGATGTCGGGGAGCGGGGCCGGCCGCGCGGCACGGGCCGGGTGCTGAGCCTGGCCCAGGAAACCGAACTACGCCACGCGGCACTGACCCTGGCGCCCGAGCAGGCCGGTCTGAGCGTGCCGCTGTGGGATGTCCAGGCCCTGCAGAAGCTGGCCCAGGCCCGTTTCGGCCTGGCGCTGCAGCCGCGCGGTCTGTCGCGCCTGCTCGAGCGCTGGGGCCTGGCGCTGCGCCCCTTGCGCGAGCTGGCGGCCGAGCATCCCGAAGGGGCCTCGTGGCTGGACAGCCAATGGGACCCGGGCGTGCGCCTGAGCAGCGGCCAGCAGGTCTGGGCCGGCACGTTGGCCCACCCGGACCGCCCGGCCCCGGGCGGGCTGGTGCTGACGGTGTCGCCCCGAGGTAGCCTGCGCTGGCTGCCGGTCGAGCGCCTGGCCAGCGCCGACACCTATGTCGATTTCCTGGCACGGCTGCTGCGCTGCCGCAGCGGCGTCTGGCGGGTCTGGCTGCACGGTCCGGCCCTGGACCGGGCCCCGGCCGTGCGCGCCTGGCTGGACACCCAGCCCCGGCTGATGCTGCAGGTTTGCCCGGTGGCCCCGCTGCCGCGCACCCAGCCCGAATCCCTGCCGGGACCCGCCCCGGCCCCCACCGCGGGCGCGGCGGCAGCCCGGACCTCGCCCTCTGCCGCCACTGCATTGGCGCCCCCTGCGCCGATCCGTCCCCGCCCTCCCGCACCCACCTTCACTGCACAGCCCACCACGGAACCCACCATGAGCCTGACCCACCTGCAGCGACTGGAAGCTGAAAGCATCCACATCATGCGCGAGGTTGTCGCCGAAGCCGACAACCCCGTGATGCTCTACTCGATCGGCAAGGATTCGGCGGTGATGCTGCACCTGGCCAAGAAGGCGTTCTACCCGGCGCCGCCCCCCTTCCCGCTGCTGCACGTGGACACGACCTGGAAATTCCGGGCCATGTACGAGATGCGCGACCGCATGGCCAAGGAACTGGGCATGACCCTGCTGGTCTACCAGAACCCCGAAGCGGTGTCGCTGGGCATCAACCCCTTCGAGCACGGCTCGCAGATCCACACCGACATGTGGAAGACCCAGGGCCTGAAGCAGGCGCTGGACAAGTACGGCTTCGACGTCGCCTTCGGCGGCGCCCGCCGCGACGAGGAGAAGAGCCGCGCCAAGGAGCGCATCTTCTCGTTCCGCAGCGCGCAGCACCGCTGGGACCCGAAGAGCCAGCGCCCGGAGCTCTGGCATCTGTACAACGGCCGCAAGCAGAAGGGCGAATCGATCCGCTGCTTCCCGATCTCCAACTGGACCGAGCTGGACATCTGGCAGTACATCTACCTGGAGAACATCCCCATCGTGCCGCTGTACTACGCGGCCGAACGGCCGGTGGTCGAGCGCGACAGCACCCTGATCATGGTGGACGACGAGCGCTTTCCGCTGCGCCCGGGCGAAGTGCCGATGATGAAGAGCGTGCGCTTCCGCACCCTGGGCTGCTACCCGCTGACCGGCGCGGTCGAGTCCACCGCGGCCACGCTGACCGACATCATCCAGGAGATGCTGCTGACCCGCACTTCCGAGCGCCAGGGCCGCATGATCGACCACGACACCGCGGCCTCGATGGAGAAGAAGAAGCAAGAGGGCTACTTCTAAGCCCCCACGCTCCCTGCCGGTCGCTGCCCCCCGAGGGGGCTCGCGCGGCGGACCGGCAAAGCCGGATCCGCGCACGCCACTGGGTTGAACACCCCACACACCCGTTTCGAAGGAATTGACCATGGCCCACGTTTCGGACCTGATCTCCACCGACATCGAGAAGTACCTCAAGCAGCATGAGAACAAGAGCCTGCTGCGCTTCATCACCTGCGGCTCCGTGGACGACGGCAAGTCGACTGTCATCGGGCGCCTGCTCTACGAATCGAAGATGCTCTTCGAGGACCAGCTGGCGGCCATGGAGAACGACTCCAAGAAGTGGGGCACCCAGGGCGGTGACCTCGACTTCGCGCTGCTGGTCGACGGCCTGGCCGCCGAGCGCGAGCAGGGCATCACGATCGACGTGGCCTACCGCTTCTTCTCGACCGACCGCCGCAAGTTCATCGTCGCCGACACCCCGGGCCACGAGCAGTACACCCGCAACATGATCACCGGCGCCTCGACCGCCGATGTCGCGGTGATCCTGATCGACGCACGCAAAGGCGTGCTGACCCAGACCCGCCGCCACAGCTACTTGGTGAGCCTGATCGGCATCCGCAAGGTGGTGCTGGCCATCAACAAGATGGACCTGGTGGACTTCTCGGAAGACGTCTTCCGCAAGATCGACGAGGAGTACCGCGAGTTCGCCAAGCAGATCGGCCTCACCGACATCACCAGCATCCCGCTGTCCGGTCTGAAGGGCGACAACATGACCGAGCGCAGCCTGCACACGACCTGGTACCACGGGCCGACGCTGATGGGCTTCCTCGAGACCTGCGAGATCGACGAGACCCGCCTGCAGAAGCAGGCCTTCCGCATGCCGGTGCAGTGGGTCAACCGCCCCAACCTGGACTTTCGCGGCTTCTGCGGCTTCGTCGCCAGCGGTGTGGTCAAGCCCGGCGACCGGGTGCGCGCCCAGCCCTCGGGACGCGAGAGCAAGGTCTCCCGCATCGTCTCGCTGGACGGTGACCTGCCCCAGGCCGTGGCCGGTCAGAGCATCACGCTGACGCTGGAAGACGAGATCGACATTTCGCGCGGCGACGTGATCTCCATCGCCGAGTCGCCCGCCGAGGTGGCCGACCAGTTCGAGGCCACCGTGGTCTGGATGACCGAGGAGCCCCTGCTGCCTGGCCGCCCCTACCTGCTGAAGATCGGCACCCAGCTGGTGAGTGCCACCATCACCGAGCCCAAGTACAAGGTGAACGTCAACACGATGGAGCACCTGGCCGCCAAGCAGCTCGAGATGAACGAGATCGGCGTGGTCAATCTGGCGCTGGACCGCCCGATCGCCTTCGACGCATACAGCGAGAACCGCGACACCGGTGGCTTCATCCTGATCAACCGCATGACCAACAACACGGTCGGCGCCGGGATGATGCACTTCGCGCTGCGCCGCTCGCACAACATCCATATGCAGCCGGTGGACGTGGACAAGGCCGCACGCGCCAGCGCCAAGGGCCAGAAGCCCGCAGTGCTGTGGTTCACCGGCCTGTCCGGTGCCGGCAAGTCGACCATCGCCAACATCGTCGAGAAGAAGCTCTTCGCGATGGGCCGCCACACCTACCTGCTGGACGGCGACAACATCCGCCACGGCCTGAACAAGGATCTGGGCTTCACCGAGGCCGACCGGGTGGAGAACATCCGCCGCGTGGCCGAGGTGTCCAAGCTGATGGTGGACGCCGGCCTGATCGTGATGACCGCCTTCATCTCGCCCTTCCGCTCGGAACGCGCGATGGCCCGCAGCCTGATGAGCGAAGGCGAGTTCATCGAGGTCTATGTGGACACCCCGCTGAACGTGGCCGAGGACCGCGACGTCAAGGGCTTGTACAAGAAGGCCCGCCGCGGCGAGATCGCCAACTTCACCGGCATCAGCTCGCCCTACGAGGCGCCGGAGTTGCCCGAGATCCGCGTGAACACCACGAACTGCTCGCCGGAAGAGGCTGCGGACAAGGTGATCGCCCGCATCCGCCAATTGGGTCTGATCGACTGATCGACCAGCGCTGCTGCGGGAGATCCCGCTGTACGGCCCCTCACCGTCGCCATCGGCTTCAAGCAGGTCCTGGCGGCGCGGGTGGGGGTGAGCGCTGCGCAGGCCCGGTTGCAGGTGCCTGCAGAAGGTGGCGCGACTGCGCCGTCTTCGTGCACGCCCGCTGCACAAGGTCGCCGGGGCCGGGCCACCACCACCGGCAGCAGCGCTGGCCCTGCGGCGATTGATGCCGGCGCATCCGGCATGCGCCAAATCAGCTACTCGGGCCTCAGTCCGCTGCTGAGCGGCGACGCACAGGCCGCTCGGCGACTGACCGCAGCACGTCCCGCGTGGCCACGCCGATCCAGACCATCGTGAACCACTGGGCGATGGCTGCGGTGCCGGCCCGCCAAGGCGTCGTACGGAGGCCGATCGGGGCAGCGATGGGGGCGAGCGCCGCCAGTCGGAGCCGTCATGGGCCGGCACCCGATCGATGTCGTCCAGCTGATCCAGAAGGTACCGCACCTCCTTGCCGGCGGCCGAAGGTGGACCAACATAGACAGGAAGCGGCCGAAGTGGCTGGCCAGGCGGTCTCCCCACAGGGGCCTGCCGTCCAGTGGATTCACCACGTCGTCTTCGGCCAGGGGCTGCGAGTAGACGTCCACCAGGCTCAGACGCCGAGGAACTCGGTCAGCATGCGCTCAACCCCGCTCTGCCAGGGCGGCAGCTGCAGGCCGAAGGCCTCGCGCAGGCGGGTGGTGTCCAGCCGCGAATTGAGCGGGCGCTGGGCCGGCGTCGGGTAGGCGCTGGTGGGAATGGCCTCGACCGTCTGCACCTTCAGGTCCTGGCCGTGGCGCCGGGCCCAGGCGATCACATGCTCGGCATAGCCGTGCCAGCTGGTCTGGCCCTCGGCCGCCAGGTGGTACAGGCCGCCCAGCTCGGGCCGCTGGGCCAGGGCGCGCAGCGCATGGGCGGTGACGTCGGCGATCAGCTCGGCCCCGGTGGGCGCGCCGATCTGGTCGGCGATGACGCGCAGCTGCTCGCGCTCGCCGGCCAGGCGCAGCATGGTCTTGGCGAAGTTGCCACCGCGCGCGGCGTAGACCCAGCTGGTGCGGAAGATCAGGTGGCGGCAGCCGCTGGCCTGGATGGCCTGTTCACCCGCCAGCTTGCTGCGGCCGTAGACCGACAGCGGGCCGGTGGCGGCGTCCTCGTCGCGCGGCTGTTCCCCGCTGCCGTCGAAGACGTAGTCGGTGCTGTAGTGGACCAGGATGGCGCCCAACTCGGCCGCCAGCTGGGCCAGCGTGGCCGGGGCGCGGGCGTTGAGCAGCTCGGCCAGGGCCGGCTCGCTCTCGGCCTTGTCCACCGCGGTGTGGGCCGCGGCATTGACGATGATGTCCGGCCGCAGCATGCGCACGCTGCCAGCCAGCTCGCCGGGGTGGGTCAGGTCACCGCACAGGCCGTCGTGCTCACGCCCCAGGGCGATGACGCGGCCCAGCGGGGCCAGGGCGCGGCGCAGCTCCCAGCCGACCTGGCCGTTGGGGCCGAGCAGAAGGATCTTCGGCGGCGCCATCTCAACGGGCTCCGTAATGTTGGCCGACCCAGTCCTTGTAGGCCCCGCTCTGCACATCAGCCACCCAGTCCGGGTGGTCCAGGTACCACTGCACCGTCTTGCGGATGCCAGTCTCGAAGGTTTCGGCCGGGCGCCAGCCCAGCTCGCGCTCGATCTTGCGCGCGTCGATGGCGTAGCGCCGGTCGTGGCCCGGGCGGTCGGTGACGTAGGTGATCAGGCGACTGTAGGGGCCCGCCGGGTCCGGGCGCAGCTCGTCGAGCAGCGCGCAGACCGTGTTGACGATGTCCAGGTTGGCCTTCTCGTTCCAGCCGCCGATGTTGTAGGTCTCGCCCAGGCGGCCACCGGCCAGCACGGCGCGGATGCCGCTGCAGTGGTCCTTCACGTACAGCCAGTCGCGGATCTGCTGGCCGTCGCCATAGACCGGCAGGGGCTTGCCGGCCAGGGCGTTGACGATCATCAGCGGGATGAGCTTCTCGGGGAAGTGGTAGGGCCCGTAGTTGTTGCTGCAGTTGGTGGTGAGCACCGGCAGGCCGTAGGTGTGGTGCCAGGCGCGCACCAGGTGGTCGCTGGCGGCCTTGCTGGCCGAGTACGGGCTGTTGGGCTCGTAGGGGTTGGTCTCGGCAAAGGGCGGGTCGCTGGGCTTCAAGCTGCCGTAGACCTCGTCGGTGCTGACGTGGTGGAAGCGGAAGGCGGCCTTCTCCTCGCCTTCGAGCGAGGCCCAGAAGGCCCGCGCCGCTTCCAGCAGCGTGAAGGTGCCTTCGACATTGGTCTTCATGAAGGCGCCGGGGCCGTGGATGGAGCGGTCCACATGGCTTTCCGCGGCGAAGTGGACGATGGCGCGCGGGCGGTGGGTGGCCAGCAGCTGGTCCACCCGAGCGCGGTCGCCGATGTCGCCGTGCACGAAGTGGTGGCGGGCGTCGCCGTCCAGCGAAGCCAGGTTGGCGCGGTTGCCGGCGTAGGTCAGCGCGTCCAGGTTCACCACCGGCTCGGCCGCGGGGTCCGCCAGCCAGTCCAGCACGAAGTTGCTGCCGATGAAGCCGGCGCCGCCGGTCACGAGAATCGTCATGGGTTCAGTCCGGGTCGGGTTCAGAGGTCACGCAGGAAGCCGGCGACGGCGTCCTTGGCCGAGAGCTGTGGGGCCATGCCGATGTCGGGCCAGGTGATGGCCAGGTCCGGGTCGTCCCAGCGCAGCGCGCCCTCGGCCTGCGGCGCGTAGTAGTCGGTGGTCTTGTAGAGGAAGTCCGCGCTCTCGCTGAGCACCAGAAAGCCGTGCGCCAGACCCGGTGGGATCCAGAACTGGCGGTGGTTGTCCGCGCTCAGCTCCACGCCCACCCAGCGGCCGAAGCTGGGGCTGTCCTTTCGGATGTCCACCGCCACGTCGAACACCGCGCCGGCCGTCACCCGTACCAGCTTGCCCTGGGCATGCGGGGCCTTCTGGAAGTGCAAGCCGCGCAGCACGCCCTTGGCCGAGCGCGAGTGGTTGTCCTGCACGAAGTTCACCTCGTGGCCCACGAGCTCGTTGAAGGTCTTGGCGTTGAAGCTTTCCATGAAGAAGCCACGCGCGTCGCCGAAGACCTTGGGTTCGAGGATCAGCACGCCCTCGATGTCCGTCTGGATCGCCTTCATCTCAGAACACCTTGTCCTTCAAAATCTGTTGCAGGTACTTGCCGTAACCGCTCTTGGCCAGCGGCGCGGCCAGGGTGGCCAGCTGTTCGTCGCTGATCCAGCCGTTGCGCCAGCAGATCTCCTCGGGGCAGCAGGCCTTCAGGCCCTGGCGCCGCTCCAGGGTCTGCACGAAGGCGCTGGCTTCGAGCAGGCTGTCGTGGGTGCCGGTGTCCAGCCAAGCGTCGCCGCGGCCGAACTTCTGCACATCCAGTTGCCCGGCCTCCAGGTAGCGGCGGTTCAGGTCGGTGATCTCGAGCTCGCCACGCGCGCTGGGTCGGATGGCCTTGGCATGGTCCACGACCTGTTCGTCGTAGAAGTACAGGCCGGTGACGGCGTAGCGGCTCTTGGGCTGGGCGGGCTTTTCTTCCAGGCTGATGGCGCGGCCCTGGGCGTCGAACTCGACCACGCCGTAGCGTTCGGGGTCGGTCACCGGGTAGGCGAAGACGGTGGCACCGCGGGTCTGGGCGGTGGCCGTCTGCAGGCGCCGGCCCAGGTCGTGGCCGTAGAAGATGTTGTCGCCCAGCACCAAGGCGCTGGGCGCACCGGCCAGGAAGTCCTCACCGATCAGGAAGGCCTGGGCCAGGCCGTCCGGGCTGGGCTGCACCGCGTACTGCAGCGAGATGCCCCAGGCCGAGCCGTCGCCCAGCAGTTGCTGGAAGCGCGGCGTGTCCTGCGGCGTGCTGATCAGCAGGATCTCGCGGATGCCCGCCAGCAGCAGGGCTGAGAGCGGGTAATAGACCATGGGCTTGTCGTACACCGGGATCAGCTGCTTGCTGATGGCCAGCGTGGCCGGGTGCAGCCGGGTGCCGGAGCCCCCGGCCAGGATGATGCCTTTGCGTGTGGATGTCATGGGTCAGATGCGGTGGTAATCGCGGTACCAGTCGACAAAGCGCTGGATACCTTCGCGCAGCGGGGTGCCGGGGTTCAGGCCCGTCCAGGCCGCCAGGGCGCTGACGTCGGCCGAGGTGGCCACCACGTCGCCGGGCTGCATGGGCAGGTACTGCTTGACGGCCTCGCGGCCCAGCGCGGCCTCGATGGCCGCGATGAACTCGCCCAGCGGCAGCGGGTCCTGGTTGCCGATGTTGAAGATGCGGTAGGGCGCGTTGGACAGGCCCGGGTGCGGGGCGCCCGGGTCGTAGGCCTCGGCCGGGGTCGCCGGCTTGTCCAGCACCGCCACCACGCCGTCGACGATGTCGTCGATGTAGGTGAAGTCGCGCTGCATGCGGCCTTCGTTGAAGACCGGGATGGGCTCGCCCGCCAGGATCTTGCGGGTGAAGCTGAAGTAGGCCATGTCCGGCCGGCCCCAGGGCCCGTAGACCGTGAAGAAGCGCAGGCCGGTGGTGGGCAGGCGGTAGAGGTGGCTGTAGGTGTGGGCCATCAGCTCGTTGGCCTTCTTGGTGGCCGCGTACAGGCTCACCGGATGGTCCACCGCATCCGCCTCAGAAAACGGCATCTGGGTGTTGCCACCGTAGACGCTGGAGCTGCTGGCGTAGACCAGGTGGGCCACCGGGTGCTGACGGCAGGCTTCCAGGATGTTCAGGAAGCCCGTCAGGTTGGACTCGCCGTAGGCGTGCGGATGGGTGATGGAGTAGCGCACCCCCGCCTGGGCCGCCAGATGCACCACCCGGTCGAAACGCTCGGCCGCGAACAGCGCCTCCACCCCGGCGCGGTCGGCCACGTCCAGGCGCTGGAAGCGAAAGCCCGGCAGCGGGCTCAGTCGGGCCAGCCGGGCCTGCTTGAGCGCCGGGTCGTAGTAGTCGTTGAGGTTGTCGATGCCGACCACCTCGTCGCCGCGCGCCAGCAGGCGCTCGGCCACGTGCATGCCGATGAAGCCGGCCGCGCCGGTGATCAGGACTTTCATGGCCGCCCCCCGAGCAAGAGGCGGCCTGAGGAAAGGAACAGGCTCATGGGGCTATTGTCGGCCAGCGCGGAAGCTCAGCCCAGCGCCGTGCCGGGACGTGCCCAGGGCCTGAACTGGAGGTTGCCGCAGTGGACCTCGAAGGCTTGATGCCGCGATCAACCCGGGCCAGCTGCAGCGGCAGGCCGCGCGGCCAATTCTGGGCATCCAGCAGGCGGGTGCGGGGGCTGCCGCGACGCTGGAAGCCGCAGGACCACCATGACAGGTACCAAGACCGGTCGCGCGCCGAACCGATGATGACCCGGTCGATAGCCGCGCCGCTCGTCGCTGGGCTCGTTGTGCTTGCCCTCGCTGTGCCTGCCCAGCAAGCCTTGAGCTGCCGCCTGATGTGGGTGGAACCGGTCTTCAGGCGTTCGACAAAGACGCCGTTGTCGCCGATCAGCATGGGCCGCTCCCCTCCCTCATGGTCGGCACCGCAGCCTCGGGTCAGCTGGTGCGGCCGTAGGTGTCCTGGAAGCGGACGATGTCGTCCTCGCCCAGGTAGCTGCCGGACTGAACCTCGATCAGCTCGAGGTCGAGCTTGCCCGGGTTGGTCAGGCGGTGCACCTCGCCCAGCGGAATGTAGGTGCTCTGGTTCTCGGTCAGCAGCACGGTCTTGTCGCCGCAGGTGACTTCGGCCGTGCCGCTGACCACGATCCAGTGCTCGGCCCGGTGGTGGTGCATCTGCAGGCTCAGCGAGGCCCCCGGGCGGACCATGATGCGCTTGACCTGGAAGCGTCCGCCATGGTCGATGCTGTCGTACCAGCCCCAGGGCCGGTGCACCTTGCGGTGCAGGGTGTGCTCGCCACGGCCGCAAGCGCTGAGCTGGGTGACGATGTGCTTGACGTCCTGGCTGCGGGCGCGGTCGGTCACCAGCACCGCGTCGGGCGTCTCGACCACGACCACATCGCTCAGCCCCACCACGCTGACCAGACGGCTGGTGGCATGCACCAGCGTGTCGCGGGCATCCTGCAGCAGCACGTCGCCCTGGGTGACATTGCCGGCCTCGTCCTTGGCACCGACCTGCCAGACGGCGTCCCAGGCGCCCAGGTCGTTCCAGCCGGCGGCCAGCGGCAACACGCGGATGTCGAAGGCGCTGCCGGGGCACTTCTCCAGCACCGCATAGTCCACCGATTCGGACGGCACGGCGGCAAAGGCCTCCTTGCCCGGCCGCACGAAGACACCGTCCTGCTCCCGACCGGCCCAGGCCGTGCGCACGGCGCTGGCGATGTCCGGCCGGAAGGCCTCCAGCGCGGCCAGCCAGACCGAGGCCTTGAGCACGAAGATGCCGCTGTTCCAGGTGTAGCCGCCTTCGGCCAGGTAGCGCTCGGCGGTGGCCCGGTCGGGCTTTTCGACGAACTGGCGCACCTTGGCCACCTCGCCGGATTCGGCCGCTGCCGCGCGGATGTAGCCGTAGCCGGTTTCGGGCCGATCCGGGGTGATGCCCAGAATGACGATGGCACCGCTTGCCGCCACCCGCACGGCCTCGCGCAGCGTGGCGGTGAAGCCGACCTCGTCGGCCACGGTCTGGTCGGCCGGGGTGACCACCAGCACCGGGTCCTCGCCCCCTTCCAGCGCCGCCAGGGCGGCCAAGGTGAGGGCCGGCGCGGTGTTGCGGCCCACCGGCTCCAGCAGCACGGCCGAAGGAGCCAGTTTGAGCTCGCGCAGCTGTTCCAGCGCCAGAAAGCGGTGTTCGCCATTGCCCACCACCAGCACCGGCTGGGCGGCGATGCCGTCGCTGGACAGGCCGGCCAGCCGGCGCGCGGCCTGCTGGAACAGGCTGTCGTCGCCCGAGAGCGCCAGGAACTGCTTGGGAAAGCCGGCCCGCGAGAGCGGCCACAGGCGGGTGCCGCTGCCACCGGCCATGATGACGGGTTGCACGGAGATGGGTGTGGTCGGCATGGCGTGATCCTTGAATCGGGTCCAGTGTACGGGAGCCCCATGGCCATCAGCGTCAACCCACCCGCTCCCAAAGGCCCTCGGTGGGGCCATCCTGATTCGGAGAGATGACGCAAGAAGCACACCCTCCTGCCCGGACGAGGCTCCATCACCGCCCAAACATCCTCACGACGGACGACGCGAGCGCCGCTCCGGTCGGCAGCCACTGCGACAAGCAGCGCGAAAGGCGCTCTCGCCGGCGTCACCCGGGGCTTCCAGGGTCACCCGGGTGGCCTCGGCCTGGACACAGCAACTCCGCCACCGGCAGGCGCCGGGCACTCAGATGAGACAAGGTCGCCGCATGCGCTGGTGGCGCCATCTGGGCCCGCAGACGGGACACGGCAGACTCCGGGAAGGGCTTGAGACACGACGCTGATTTCAGTGCAGCGACTGTCCGACTCAGCCGCCCTGGATCACCCGGCGGTACTGCATCGCCTCCGCGACATGGGGCACCTCGATCACCTCCTGCGCCGCCAGGTCGGCAATGGTGCGCGCCACCTTGAGCACCCGGTGGATGCTGCGCCCCGACCAGCCCAGCTGCTGCGCCGCGTTCTGCAGGAACTGGCGCGCGGCGGGCGCCAGCGGCGCATGCGTCTCCAGGGCCTCGCCGGCCAACCCGGCATTGGGCCCGCCCTGCCGGGCCTGCTGCAGCGCCTGGACGGGCCGGACCCGGGCCACCACAGCCGCGGTGGATTCTCCCGCCGGCCCGTTGAGCAGCTCGTCCGGGCGAACGGCGGGCACTTCCACCTGCATGTCGATGCGGTCCAGCAGCGGCCCCGAGATACGTGCCTGGTAGCGGGCCACGGTGTCCGGCGCGCAGCGGCAGGTCCGCCCCGTCACCGCCTGGGCCCCCAGCCAGCCACAGGGACAGGGGTTCATGGCGGCCACCAGTTGGAAGCGCGCCGGGAAGCGGGCCTGGCGGGCCGCCCGCGAAATGGTGATGTGTCCGCTTTCCAGGGGTTCGCGCAGGGCCTCCAGGGCGGAACGGGCGAATTCGGGCAATTCGTCCAGAAACAACACGCCCCCGTGGGCCAGGGAGATCTCGCCAGGCCGGGGCGGGCTGCCGCCCCCCACCAGGGCCACCGAACTCGCACTATGATGGGGCGAACGCACCTGTCGAGTGCACACATCCGCCGGGGCCAGCTCACTGGCCCCCAGCCCCTGCAAGGCGGCACTCTCCAGGGCCTCCTCTTCGGACATGGGCGGCAGCAGGCCGGGCAGGCGCTGCGCCAGCATCGACTTGCCGGAGCCAGGCGGCCCGATCAGCAGCAGGCTGTGCCCGCCAGCGGCGGCGATTTCCAGCGCCCGTCGGGCGGCCCGCTGGCCCCGGACATCCAGCAGATCCGGTCCCGCGGGGCGGCCCACTGCGGCCGGGGGGCGCGCCAGCGGCAGTGCCTCCCCTTGCGGCAGCAGGGACTGCACCACCTCCCCCAGGTGCCGGGCCGAATGCACCTCCAATCCGGGCACCCTGGCCGCCAGGGCCGCACTGTCGGCCGGCAACACGAGCCGGCGGCCCGCCCCATCCTGGCGGGCGCCCAGGGCCAGGGCCACCGCGCCGGTGACCGGACGCAGCGCCCCCGCCAGGGAGAGTTCGCCCGCGAACTCCCAGCCCGCCAGCCGCTGGGGATCGATGACGCCCTGCGCCGCCAGAATGCCCAGGGCCATCGGCAGATCGAAGCGCGCCGACTCCTTGGGCAGATCGGCCGGCGCCAGATTCACCGTGATGCGCCGGTTGTGGGGAAACTCGAAACCGCTCTGGGCCAGTGCGGCACGCACACGCTCCCGGGCCTCCTTGACCTCGGTGTCCGCCAGACCCACCAGGGTGAAGCTGGGCAGGCCGTTGGCCAGATGCACCTCCACCATCACCGCGGGCGCCTGCACCCCGTCCAGGGCCCGACTGGCCACCACCGCATACGACATCCGATTCCTCCGCTGCACCGGACACAGGCCCCCTGGCCTGCCCGATCACCGACCACAGGTGTAGCCCAGGGTCCGGCGCAAGGCCATCCTTGGCTTGACGACGTCAATACACCATTTTGGTGCACTCTTTCGCGCCCTCCGCCCTGCGCACCACGACACGCACCAAGAGCGAACCTCGGGCAGGTGCATGCCCCTGAGGAGCGCCCCGGAGGTGGCATGAAAGCTGCAAGATGCCTGTCGATTCCGTTCCGACCCACTGTTCAGCCGGGAACGGTCCAACCGGAGCACTGCATGAAGTCCTGTTGCATCGCACTCGCCACGTCCGCTGTGGCAGACCTTCTTCCCGGCCACGTCCACAAGACGTTCTGACACCCCGCATCACGGCCAGCACGCCCGTTGGCCTCAACCCTCCAGGAGCACAGAATGAAAATGGTGACAGCCATCGTCAAGCCCTTCAAGCTTGATGAAGTGCGGGAAGCCTTGAGCACCATCGGCGTGCAAGGCATCACCGTGACCGAAGTCAAGGGCTTTGGCCGCCAGAAGGGCCACACCGAGCTCTACCGCGGCGCAGAGTACGTCGTCGACTTCCTGCCCAAGGTCAAGATCGAGGCCGCCGTCGACGACGCGCTGGTCGACCGCGTGATCGAGGCCATCGAATCCTCCGCCCGCACCGGCAAGATCGGTGACGGCAAGATCTTCGTGTCCCCTCTCGAGCAAGTCGTCCGCATCCGCACCGGTGAGACCGGCAAGGATGCCCTCTGACGCTGCCCCACCCTGACAAAGAGACTCGCACATCATGATGAGAAAGCTTGTTGCTTCCCTCGCCCTGGGCCTCGCGGTCCTGGGCTTCGCGGGAACCGCGATCGCGCAGGACGCTGCCTCGGCACCGGTGGCTGCGGCCTCGGCCGACGCCTCGGCACCCGCCGCCGCCCCGGCCGCCTCTGAGGCGGCTCCGGCCGCATCGGCCGCCTCCGAGGCCGCTGCCCCGGCCCCCGTGCCCAACAAGGGCGACACCGCCTGGATGATGGTTTCCACCCTGCTGGTCATCATGATGACCGTGCCGGGCCTGGCGCTGTTCTACGGCGGCCTGGTGCGCAGCAAGAACATGCTGTCGGTGCTGATGCAGGTGATGGTCACCTTCTCGCTGATCGTCGTGCTGTGGGCCATCTACGGCTACAGCCTGGCCTTCACCGAGGGCAATGCCTTCATCGGCGGCTTCGACCGTCTGTTCATGAAGGGCATCTGGGACAACGTCGCCGGCACCTTCGCCAACGGCGCCACCTTCAGCAAGGGTGTCTACATCCCCGAGATCGTGTTCGCGGCCTTCCAGGCGACCTTCGCCGGCATCACCTGCGCGCTGATCGTCGGCTCCTTTGCCGAACGCATCAAGTTCTCCGCCGTGCTGCTGTTCATGGCCCTGTGGTTCACCTTCAGCTACGCGCCGATCGCCCACATGGTCTGGTTCTGGATGGGCCCGGACGCCTACTCCGGCAAGGAAGTGGTCGACGCGATGAACGCCAAGGCCGGCTACATCTGGCAGATGGGCGCCCTGGACTTCGCCGGCGGTACCGTGGTGCACATCAACGCCGCTGTGGCGGGCCTGGTGGGCGCCATCATGATCGGCAAGCGCATCGGCTACGGCAAGGAATCGATGGCGCCGCACAGCCTGACGCTGACCATGGTCGGTTCCGCCCTGCTGTGGGTGGGCTGGTTCGGCTTCAACGCCGGCTCCGCCCTGGAAGCCAACGGCTTCGCCGCCCTGGCCTTCATGAACACCTTCGTGGCCACCGCCGCCGCCGTGCTGTCCTGGTCGCTGGGTGAAGCCCTGCACAAGGGCAAGGCCTCAATGCTGGGTGCCGCCTCCGGCGCCGTTGCTGGCCTGGTGGCCATCACCCCGGCCGCCGGCAACGTCGGCATCGGTGGTGCGCTGATCATCGGTCTGCTGGCTGGCTTCATCTGCCTGTGGGGCGTGACCGGTCTGAAGAAGATCATCGGCGCGGACGACACCCTGGATGTCTTCGGCGTGCATGGCGTGGGCGGTATCCTGGGTGCCCTGCTGACCGGCGTGTTCAACTCGCCGGCCCTGGGCGGCCCCAGCACCGTGGGCGACTGGGTCACGGCCACCACTGTCACCCCGGATGCCTACAGCATCGCCAGCCAGGTGCTGATCCAGGCCAAGGCCGTGGGCATCACCATCGTCTGGTCGGGCGTGGTCTCGGTGATCGCCTACAAGATCGTCGACCTGGTCATCGGTCTGCGCGTCCCGGAAGAGGAAGAGCGCGAAGGTCTGGACATCACCTCTCACGGCGAAACCGCCTACAACAAGTGATGTCCCGGGGGCGCAGGCCCCCGATCCAAGACCAAGATTCAGTTTCGGAGCGAGTTGGGGACTGCCTGCGGGCAGTCCTTTTTTTTTGCCCGTCCGCCGGATCACTTGCATTCCGGGACGGCAGCCCCATCTGCCAGAATTCCGTCTCCACTCTGGCGCCCTCCATCCTATGGTCCCCCACCTCGTCACCGCCCTGACCGGCCCCATCAACGAGCTTGAACAGCGGATCCTGGAGTCCATGCCGGCCATCGAGCGCTGGTTCCGGCTGGAGTGGATGGAGCACACGCCGCCGTTCTACTCCTCGGTGGACATCCGCAATGCCG
>NZ_BADL01000149.1 GCF_000333615.1 Ideonella sp. B508-1
TGACGACGAACGCGACCCGGAATGGATCGCCGCCATCGATGACCGCACGCTGCAGCGCCTGCTGGCCCTGTGCGCCGAGAACCGGCCCCGCCTGCCCTGGCAGCGGGCGCTGATCGACTCCATCGAGCTGCTGGCCAGCCAGATCCGCGCCAGCGCCCTGTCCTCGGCCCTGCGCCAGCGCATGGACCCGGCGGGCCTGGGCGACCGGCCCTTCCACCAGGTGGTGGAGGCGGCGGCCGCGCTGCGGCTGGACCTGTCCGAGGGCGTGGGCCCGCAGCAGCTGCAGCAGCGCGCCCAGTACCTGCGGGCCGTGCTGGACGCCTGCCTGAAAGCGGCCGCCAGCGTGCGCGGCCACCTGGACGAATACGGCATCTCGGTGGACCTGGTGTTCCAGCTGGACCAGCTGCGCGCCCGGGCCGAGCGGGTGGAGGATCTGCTGGCCTGCCTGATCAGCCCCGAACCCCTGCCCGACCTGCGCCACCTGCTGCTGGAACTGGCCCGCGCCAGTGCCGAGCGGCGCAGCGTGCGGGCCCTGTTCATCCAGCACTACGCCCTGCTGGCCCGCAAGGTGACCGAGCGAAGCGCCGAGACCGGCGAGCACTACATCACCCGCGACCGCGACGAGTACCGCCACATGCTGGGCATGGCGCTGGGCGGCGGCGGCATCATCGGCTTCACCACGCTGATCAAGTTCGCCATCACCGCGCTGGCCCTGCCGGTGTTCTGGAACGGCCTGGGCGCCGGCCTGAACTACGCGCTGAGCTTCGTCATCGTGCAGCTGCTGCACTGGACGGTGGCCACCAAACAGCCGGCCATGACCGCGCCGAGCATGGCGCGCAAGCTCGAAGGCATCGCCAGCGATGTGGCCCTGGGCCGCTTCGTCGACGAGGTGGCCCACCTGCTGCGCTCGCAGATGGCCGGCATCATCGGCAACCTGGTGGCAGTGGCCCCGGTGGTGCTGGCGCTGCAGGGCCTGTCCTGGTGGCTGGCGGGCCGGCCGCTGATCGGTCAGGCCCAGGCCGACTACGTGCTGCACAGCACCACCCTGCTGGGCCCCACCGCGCTGTTCGCGGCCTTCACCGGGGTGCTGCTGTTCGCCTCCAGCCTGATCGCCGGCTGGGTCGAGAACTGGTTCGTCTTCCACCGGCTGGACAGCGCCATCGCCTGGAACCCGCGCTCCATCGCCTGGCTGGGTGAGGCCCGGGCCCAGCGCTGGGCACGCTGGTGGCGCGACAACATCTCGGGCCTGGCGGCCAATGTCTCGCTGGGCCTGATGCTGGGCCTGGTGCCGGCCCTGGCCTCGGTCTTCGGCCTCCCGCTGGAGGTGCGCCACGTCACCCTGTCCACCGGCCAGATCGCCGCGGCCCTGGGCACGCTGGGCCTGCCCCTGCTGCACGAACCGGCCTTCTGGTGGTGCGTGGCGGCCATCCCCGTCACCGCCATGTTGAACCTGGGCGTCAGCTTCGCGCTGGCCTTCCGTCTGGCCATGGTCTCGCAGGGTCTGAAGCTGCAGGACCGCGGTCGCATCTACCAGGCGCTGCGCCAGCGCTGGCGCACGGCGCCCGGCAGCTTCTTCTTCCCGCCGCGGGGGTGACAATTCGGAAAACGTTCACCCGGCCCCCGGCGGGCCCGGGGGTTCATCGTCGCTGCGGTGCTCATCGCGCCGCCGCCCCGAGAACATCGTCCACCACACCATGAAGAGCAGGACCCCGGCAGCCACCAGGGCCTCGAACACAAACCATCCCATGTCGTTTCCCATCCGCCGCGGTGCGGGCGTTTCCCCATTCTGGTCCTCGGTGCCGCGCCTGGCATCGGGGCTGACCGCGATGGCCGCGGCCGTGCTGCTGGCCAGTTGCAGCAGCGTCTCGCTGGAATCCTCACCGCCGGCCACGCCCCTGCCGGCCCACCCCGCGCCCACCCCGGCGCCGCCAGGCACGCTGGAGCGCAGCCACGCCCGCTGGGTGCCAGCCAGCTTTGCCGACCTGCCCGGCTGGGGCCAGGACCGCACCCTGGAGCTGTGGCCCGCCCTGCGTCTGGGCTGCCAGACGCCGCCGGCCGCCTGGGCCCGCCTGTGCGCCCAGGCCCGCCAGGTCACGCCGGCCAGCGATGCCGAGGCCCGCGCCTGGCTGGAGCAGAACCTCAAGGTCTACCGGGTGGAGTCGCCCGAGGGCGACCCGGCCGGCCTGGTGACCGGCTACTTCGAACCCCTGGTGGCCGCCAGCCGCAAGCCCACCGCCACCCGCCGGGTGCCGCTGTACACGGCCCCGCCCGACCTGGGCCAGCGCAAGCCCTACTGGACGCGCCAGCAGCTCGACACCCTGCCCGCCGCCCAGGCCGCGCTCAAGGGCCGCGAGATCGCCTGGGTGGAAGACCCGCTGGACGCCCTGATTCTGCAGATCCAGGGTTCCGGCCGGCTGCAGATCACCGAGCCCGACGGCCGCCAGCGCCTGGTGCGCCTGGCCTTTGCCGGCCACAACGACCAGCCCTACAAGTCGGTGGGCCGCTGGCTGATCGACCAGGGCGAGCTCAAGCCCGGCGAGGCCTCCTGGCCCGGCATCAAGGACTGGGTGCGGCGCAACCCCAAGCGCCTGCAGGAGCTGCTGTGGCAGAACCCGCGCTACGTCTTCTTCCGCGAGGAGCCCCTGCCAGACCCCAGCCTGGGCCCCAAGGGCGCGCAGGCCGTGCCCCTGACCCCCGGACGCTCGGTGGCGGTGGACCCGGCCGCCGTGCCCTATGGCACCCCGCTCTGGCTGGACACCACCGAGCCGCTGTCGGACCGGCCGCTGCAGCGCCTGGTGATGGCCCAGGACACGGGCAGCGCCATCGTCGGCGCGGTGCGGGTGGACTACTTCTGGGGCTGGGGCGACGACGCCGAGGCCCAGGCCGGGCGCATGAAGCAGGCGCTGCGCCTGTGGGTGCTGTGGCCGCGTTCCTGAGGGACCGACTCAGGGGCGGGTGACCCGCAGCTCCAGCCAGCGCAGGCCCGCCTCGGGGGCCGGTGCGGCATCCCGGGTGCTGTAGCTCACGCCCCCCCGGGCCTGGGCCGGGGCGGTGGGCGCCCACTGGCCCAAGGGGGTCCAGCGGCCCAGCGGCAAGAGCAACTCGCCCTCGCCCTCCAGCACCGTGGCAGGCCCCTGGGCCGCGGCGCCGCCCACCGGCTGCGGCAGGCTCAGGCTGTAGCGCAGGCTGACCGGCTGATGCCCGCCGGGCCAGCTGGGCTGCAGGGACAGGCGGGCCGTGTCCGCCTGCCAGCTGTCGTGGCCACGCAGCTCCGCCTGCCCGAGGCCCTGCGCGCCGGACGCGGCGGCTGCCGTGGGCGTCGTGCTGTCAGTGCGCCAACGCCACTCGGTGTCGGACTGGGGGTGCCAATGGGTCAGCGCCACCCGCACAGTCGCACCATTGCGCACGGTCAGCACGGGCAGGCGGCCGCCGGGGGACAGGTCGTCGGCCTCGGCCGGCGCAGTCCGCCACAGCGGGCCCGGCCCCTTCGGGTCCACCCGGCTGCCATCGCTGCGGACGATCACCGCGCCGGGCGCCGCCTCGGCCACCGGCTCCTGGCGCCAGCGCAGTTCGATGCGCAGATTGACCGCCGCAGGCGCAGCCTGCGCCGTCGCCGCCAGGCTCAGCGCCGCGGCCAGCCCCCAGGCCATGCGGGAGCAGGCCCACCGCCGGGCCAGTGCCTGGCCCCTCATGCCGCGGCCCCCAGCGGTGCATCGGACAGGCCGGGGCCCGCCATCAGCTCGGTGCGGTTGCGGCCGGTGGCCTTGGCCAGGTACATGGCCCGGTCGGCCGCCTCGATGGCGGCGTCCAGCTGGTCCATGCGCCGGCAGGAGGACACGCCGGCCGAGAAGGTCAGCGGCTGCCCGGGCACCCCACCCTCGAGTTTCAAGGCCACCAGACGGGTGCGGATGCGCTCGGCACAGCGCCAGGCTTCCTCCAGCCCGGTGCGCGGCAGCATCAGCAGGAACTCCTCGCCGCCCCAGCGGGCCAGCACGTCGCCGGCGCGGATCTCGCCCTGGGCAACCTCGCCAAAGCGCTGCAGTACCCGGTCGCCGGCGGCGTGGCCGCGGGTGTCGTTGATCTGCTTGAAGTGGTCCAGATCGAAGAGCACCAGGGCCAGCGGCTGGCCGTGGCGTTCGATCTCGCGGGCGGCGATCGTCATCTGCTCCAGCATGGCGCGGCGGTTGGTCAGGCCGGTCAGCACGTCACGCGTGGCCAGTTCCTGGTTGCGGGCCAGGGCCAGCTTGAGTTCGGCCGTCTGGTGGCGCAGGCGCTCCCGGATGTGGCCCAGGCGCACCGAGATGACCGCCACGCCGGTGAACACGATGCCGGCATAGAGCAGGTAGATCAGATCCAGCCGGGTCTCATCCGGGTCGGCCTGGCCCCAGGCCCGCCAGGCGATGACCCCGGCCAGCATCAGAAAGCCCATGCCGGCCATGCGCCGCCCTTCGCGCGGGGGCAGGCCGAACAGACCGAACATCAGGATCACCTGCATCAGCACCACGGTGGCGCCGCGGGCCGGGCCGCTGACGGCGAAGGCCCAGGCCACCGCGACCATGCTGTAAACCATCTGCGGACGGGTGAGCGAAGGCTCACTCAGGTGCAGATTGAGACCGCTGCGGATCGCGCCGTAGAAGCCGAGGCAGCCCACCAGACCGAACACGGTCAGCGGCAGCCCCTGCTGCTCGGAGGTCAGGCCCAGCCGCACCTCGACCTGCAGCACCAGCGCGAAGGCCAGGTACAGCGCCATCACCAGCAGCGCCTGGGACGCCCGCACCCGCTGCGGTCCGTCTGGCCCCAGCAGAGTGTGTGTCAAGGAAACGGACAGCGCAGTCATGGTCTATGCAGCATCGGTCGGCGGCGCCCCGGCTCAAGGGGGATGGATGGGTCGCTTGTGCATTCCTGCGCGCCCCGGGGTGTCTTGTCCTGCGTCAACGCGCGGCCGGCCGCAGGTGCTCCAGCGGCAGTGCCGCGCCGGCCTTGACCTCGCCCAGGGAGAAGCTGGTGTGCAGGTCCTTCACATTGGGCAGGCCGAACAGGGTGTCACGGGTCCAGCGGGAATAGGCGTCCAGATCGGTCACCAGCACCTGCAGCTCGAAGGTGCCGGCGCCGCTGATGTAGTGGCAGGCGATCACCTCGGGCAGGCCACGGATCGCGTCCTCCAGGGCATGGATGGCCTCGCCGTTGTCACGTTCGGTGTCCACCCGCACGAAGGCCAGCACGCCCAGGCCGATTTTGCGGCGATCGATCTCGGCGCGGTAGCCGGTGATGACCCCGAGCTCCTCCAGCCGGCGCACCCGCCGCCAGGTGGGCGCGGGCGACAGGCCGATGCGGGCGGCCAGCTCGGCATTGGACTGGCGTGCGTCGCGCTGCAGGGCCTCCAGGATGGCCACGTCATAGCGGTCCAGGCTGGGGGCACCGACGCTGCGGGTTATCCCGAATTCTTCATTTTCTGGCAAGACATCACCTTGAATCGATTCATCCAAGAAAGGATGTTGCCGGCGAGCCTCCATTTCCGCAAGCGAAAGCAAGCACCTGTCGGGCCGAACTTCCTACACTGGATCCATCCCCGCCGTGCGCACAGGCCCGGCGCGGCCACAAGCCGCCCCGGGTGCCGCATGGCCTTCCCTAACGGGCCTTCGGGCCCAGGAGCCGCACCATGAATGCCCCGCTGACCGACGCCGTCCGTCAGGCCCTCGAGAAGGTCACACTCGACGACAAGTACGCCCTGCCCACCGGGCGGGCCTTCATGAGCGGGGTGCAGGCCCTGGTGCGCCTGCCCATGCTGCAGCGCACCCGCGACGCGATGTCCGGGCTGAACACCGCCGGCTTCATCAGCGGCTACCGCGGCTCGCCCCTGGGCGGCTACGACCAGGCCCTGTGGCAGGCCAAGAAACACCTGCAGGCCCAGCACGTGGTCTTCCAGCCCGGCGTCAACGAGGAACTGGGCGCCACCGCCGTCTGGGGCACCCAGCAGCTGGACCTGTTCCCCGAGAAGGCCAAGTACGACGGCGTGTTCGGCCTGTGGTACGGCAAGGGCCCGGGCGTGGACCGCTGCATCGACGTCTTCAAGCACGCCAACATGGCCGGCACCAGCCGCTTCGGCGGGGTCATTGCCATCGCCGGTGACGACCATGTGAGCAAGAGCTCCACCGCACCGCACCAGAGCGACCATGTGTTCAAGGCCTGCGGCTTCCCGACCTTCTTCCCCTCCAGCGTGCAGGACATCCTGGACATGGGCCTGCACGCCTGGGCGCTGTCGCGCTTCTCGGGCGTGTGGACGGGCATGAAGACCATCCAGGAGGTGGTGGAGTCGGCCACCACGGTGGACGTCTCGCCCGACCGGGTCAAGATCATCCTGCCCGAGGACTTCCCCATGCCGCCGGGCGGCCTGCACATCCGCTGGCCGGACCCGCCGCTGGAGCAGGAAGCCCGGCTGATGGACCACAAGTGGTACGCCGCGCTGGCCTATGTGCGGGCCAACAAGCTCAACTACAACGTGATCGAGAGTGCCCAGGACCGCTTCGGCATCATCGCCAGCGGCAAGGCCTTCAACGACACCCGCCAGGCCCTGGCCGACCTGGGCCTGGACGAGGCCACCTGCCACCGCCTGGGCATCCGGCTGCACAAGGTCAACGTGGTGTGGCCGCTGGAGGCCCACATCACCCGCGAGTTCGCGCTGGGCCTGCAGGAGATCCTGGTCGTCGAGGAGAAGCGCCAGATCATCGAGTACCAGCTCAAGGAGGAGCTGTACAACTGGCGCGCCGATGTGCGGCCCAATGTGATCGGCAAGTTCGAGGAAGGCGATGACGCCGACCTCTCCGGTGGCGAGTGGAGCCGCCCGAACCCGAGCGAGAACTGGCTGCTGCGCGCCAAGGCCGACCTGACGCCGGCCATCATCGCCAAGGCCATCGCCAAGCGGCTGAAGAAGCTGGGCGTGCCCGAGGACATCGCCCGCCGCATGGACCAGCGCGTCTCGGTCATCGAGGCCAAGGAACGCGAACTGGCCGCCCTGGCCAGCGCGGGGGCGGCCAGCGGCACCACTGGCGACCGGGTGCCCTGGTTCTGCTCCGGCTGCCCGCACAACACCAGCACCCGCGTGCCCGAGGGCTCGCGCGCGGTGGCCGGCATCGGCTGCCACTACATGGTCAGCTGGATGCCCACCCGAAACACCGCCACCTTCACCCAGATGGGCGGCGAGGGCGTGCCCTGGGTGGGCCAGGCGCCGTTCACGAACGAACAGCACATCTTCACCAACCTGGGCGACGGCACCTACTTCCACTCCGGCCTGCTGGCCATCCGCCAGAGCATCGCCGCCGGGGTGAACATCACCTACAAGATCCTCTACAACGACGCGGTGGCCATGACCGGCGGCCAGCGCGTGGGCGAGCGGCCCGAAGGCCACTCGGTGCTGCAGATCATGACCAGCCTGCTCTCCGAAGGTGTGGCCAAGCTGGTGGTCGTCAGCGACCTGCCGGACAAGTACGCCCGGGTGGACCTGCCCACCGGCGTGACGGTGCACCACCGCGATGAACTCGACCGCATCCAGCGCGAGTTCCGCGAGCTCAAAGGCACCACCATCATCATCTACGACCAGACCTGCGCCACCGAGAAGCGCCGCCGCCGCAAGCGCGGCACGCTGGCCACGGCCGACACCCGCGTCGTGATCAACCCCCTGGTCTGCGAGGGCTGCGGTGACTGTTCGGAAAAGAGCAACTGCGTCTCGGTCGAGCCGCTGGAGACGCCTTTCGGCCGCAAGCGCCAGATCAACCAGAGCAGCTGCAACCAGGACCTGTCCTGCGTGAAGGGCTTCTGCCCCAGCTTCGTCACCGTCACCGGCGGCACGCTCAAGAAGCCCGCCCCGGTGGCCGGCCAGGCCGCCACCCTGCCCCCGGTGCCCGAGCCGGTGCTGCCCGAGGCCCGCCATGCCTGGGGCATCGTGGTGGCCGGCGTGGGCGGCACCGGCGTCATCACCATCGGCCAGCTGCTGGGCATGGCGGCCCACATGGAGGGCAAGGGCGTCATCACCCAGGACGCCGCGGGCCTGGCCCAGAAGGGCGGCGCCACCTGGAGCCATGTGCAGATTGCCGACACCATCGAGGCCATCCACACGACCAAGGTGGACACCGCCAAGGCCGACCTGGTGATCGGCTGCGAAGCCATCGTCACCGCCGGCAAGACCACGCTGTCGGTGATGCACCCCGAGCGCACCTACGTGGCCCTCAACACCCACCGCACCCCCACCGCGGCCTTTGTCACCGACCCGGACTGGGTCTTCCCCAACGAGGCCTGCGAGGCCGCCATCGGCCGCGCGGTGGGCAGCGGACACCTGGGTGCCTTCGACGCCGAGGCCCTGTCGGTCAAGCTGCTGGGCGACTCGATCTACACCAACCCGATGATGCTGGGCTACGCCTGGCAAAGGGCCGCATCCCGCTGACGCGCGAATCGCTGATGCGGGCCATGGAGCTCAACGGCGTGCAGATCGACAAGAACAAGGCCGCCTTCGAGTGGGGCCGCCGCTGCGCCCATGACCTGGCCGCCGTGCAGGCCCTGACGCAGACGGCCCAGGTGATCCAGCTGCTCAAGCGCCCGGCGCTGGATGAGCTGATCGGCAGCCGGGTCGAGTTCCTCACCGCCTACCAGAACGCCGGCTATGCCGCCCAGTACCGTGCCTTCGTCGACCAGGTGCGGGCGGCCGAGGCCGCGGTGGCCCCGGCCGGCAGCACCCGCCTGACCGAGGCGGTGGCGCGCTACCTGTTCAAGCTGATGGCCTACAAGGACGAGTACGAGGTGGCCCGCCTGCACACCGACCCGGCCTTCACCGCCCAGATCGCCGCCACCTTCGACGGCCCGGTGAAGCTGCGGCACCACCTGGCGCCGCCGCTGTTCGCCCGCCGCGGGGACGACGGCCAGCCGCGCAAGACCGCCTTCGGCGCCTGGGTGCGGCCGGTGATGGGCGTGCTGGCCAAGTTCAAGGGTCTGCGCGGCCGCTGGCTGGACCCCTTCGGCCACACCGAGGAGCGGCGCACCGAGCGAGCCCTGATCGCCGAGTACCGCGCCAGCATCGAGACGCTGCTGAAGGACCTGAGCGCCGAGCGCTTGCCGCTGGCCCTGGAGATCGCCCGCCTGCCCGAAGAGATCCGCGGCTACGGCCACGTCAAGGCCCGCCACCTGGCCGCCGTGCGGCCCAAGTGGCAGGCCCTGATGCTGCGCTGGCAGCAGCCGGTGACGCCGGAGCGCCAGCCCGCAGCGGCCACCCCGGTCAGCGCCTGAGACCGAGGGGGCCGGGCATCAGACCGCCAGCGGCAGGGTCCAACGCGGCCCGGTCAGGCCGGCGGCGGCCCAGTCGGCCGGGACGGCCAGGGTCTGGGGCGAGGTGCCGCGGGCCCGCAGGGCCAGCACCTCGTCGCCCTCCTCGCCCGCCACCAGCCAGGTGGTGGAGGCCCATTCGCCGCGCGGCCGGGCCTCGACCAGGTTGCGCCGGCGCACCTGCAGCACCGCGGGCAGGGTGTCCAGCCGGGCTTCGAACACCGGCCCGCCCTCGTCGATGGTGATGTGGTGGCCGTAGCGCAGGCCTTCGGCCGCCAGCACGCCCAGCAGGGGGTGACAGGCCAGCGGCACCTGGGCGATGGCGGCCTGGGCCGTCTCGGGCAGGAAGGACACATAGACCGGCTGGCGCGGCAGCAGCGCCGCAACGTGGCTGCGCCAGGCCGGGCCGAAGCGGTGCAGGGCCTCCTGCGGTTCGCCGGCATAGAAATGGCGCCCCAGCCCTTCCCAGAAGGGCGAGCGGCCGGCCTCGTCGCGCAGACCAGGCAGCTCGACGATGAGCTGCGCCCCCAGCTGGGCACGGTCGCGGGCCAGCAGCAGCAGGGCCGCGCGCAGCAGGTGCTGCAGGGTGGCGGCCTGCTCCGGCAGATCCAGGTCCGGGTCCCAGGCCAGGTCGGCCAGCTCGGCCGCACCGGTGTGGTCGTTGCCCAGCAGCAGGGTGTTCTGCTGATGGAACAGGTGCAGCGACGGCGCGGCATGCACCACGCAGCCCACGTGGTACCAGTGGCGCAGGCGGTCGCGGCCGATCACCGGCCGCAGCCGCACGCAGGCCCGCGGGCCCTCCGGCGTCTCGAGCAGCCACCAGCGTTCGGCCGCATGGGGCGCGGGCAGGCGCCGGTCGGCGGAGGGCGGCAGCCACAGGCTCAGCCGGGGCAGGTCGTGGTCGCTCACCGGACGCAGGCGCCAGGCCCCGCCGGGGCGGGGCAGGCCTTCTTCGGTGGCCACGGGCAAGGAAGTGTTCATGCGCTTGCGCCTCCCAGGCCAGCGGGCAGCGGGGCCGCGGCCAGCGGGCCGCCATCGCCGGCCAGCAGGGTCAGGTCCTCGGGCCGCAGCGGCCCGCTGCACACGCTGGCGCGGAAGTCCTGCACCTGGGCATTGGCCAGCAGCCAGCGTCCCTGGCGCAAGCCCTGCCCGGCATCATGCGCGTCAGCGAAGACCCGGCGCGCGGCCACGCTGCGCAGCAGGGGCAGCCGGCCCTCCATCGTGGGGCCGCCGTCGAAAAGGTTGAGGTAGGTGTCGGCGTCCAGGCCCTCGTCCAGCAGGATCTGGAAGGGCAGCTCGGCCACCGGGTGCAGCTGGCCCAGCGACCACTGCGCCTCCTCCGGCAGCAGCGGCACGTAGATGGGCGACTGCGGCAGCAGCTCGGCGATCAGGGTGCGCTGCGGGCCGCTGGCCAGCTGTTCGGCGGCGGGATAGTCCATGTGGAAGAAGCGCCGACCCACCGCGTCCCAGAAGGGGCAGCGGCCGCTGTCGTCGGCCAGGCCGGGATGCTCGGAGGCGATGCGGTCGGAAAAGCGCTCGGGGAACTGGGCGATGAAGAGCAGGCGCCCGCGCGAGAGCAGCTGCGGCGCCACGCCCTCGGCATGGGCCGGGTCGATGTGGAAGCCCGTCAGCAGGGTCACACCGGTCAGGTCGTGGCACAGGTGCAGCGTGTGGATGCGGTTGCGGGCCTCCAGCTCGGGGCTGACCTGCACCACGTACTCGTTGCGGTAACTGTAGAAGCGGTCGTGGAAGCCGGCGCTGGCGGCGATGCCGCTGGTGCCCACCAGTGCACCGCCCTGGGCCCGGTCCTCCAGCACGAAGAGGTAATGCTCCTCGCCGCTCACATCGTCGTCGGCGGCAAAGGACTTGAGCGAACGCTCCAGCTTGTCGCGCAGCAGGGCACGGTCGGGCACCAGCGAGCTGATGCCGATGGCGCTGGCCTCGGCCAGCCGCTCCAGCGCCGGCAGGTCGGCCAGGGCGGCCGGCCGCAGCAGGTAGCGGCCCGACTCGCCGGGGGTGGGTGCCGCAACGGCCGGTTCAGCGGTTGGGGATTTCACGATCTGGCTCATCGGGACTCCCGAGTGGGGAAAAAGGGGCCTCGTCCGCCGCGGGTGCGGCCGGCGCCAGCGACACGCCCGACTGGGCCGCCCGCCAGGCCACGGCCTGCGGGCTGCGCTCCTCGCGCGGGGTGTGGCCGTAGCGGGCCCGGTAGGCGTTGGAGAAGTGCGGGCCGGAGGCGAAGCCGCAGGACAGCGCGATCTGCAGGATGGACTGGTGGGTCTGGCGCAGCATGTCGCGCGCGCGGTCCAGGCGCAACTCCAGGTACCAGCGCGAGGGCAGCGCGTCCAGGTGCTGCTTGAACAGGCGCTCGAGCTGCCGGCGCGAGACGCCCACCAGGCGGGCGATCTCCTCGGTGGGCAGGGGCTCGCCGAGGTTGGCCTCCATCAGGGCCACCGCCTCGGCCAGCTTGGCCGAGCCCCCGCCCAGGGGCGTGACCAGGGGCAGCCGCTGGCGCTCCTCGCGCGGGCGCAGGCGCTCGCGGCCCAGTGCGGCCAGCAGCGCCGGGCCCAGGCGCTCGCCATGGCGCTGGATCAGCCAGGCGATCAGCAGGTCCTGGCTGGCCTGGTGGCTGGCGCAGCTCATGCGCTGGTCGTCGAGTTCGTAGAGCTGCTGCGAGACCACCAGCTCGGGGTGGCGTTCGGCCAGCACCGCGCCGTGCGGCCATTGCGCCGTGGCCCGGTGGCCGCGCAGCAGGCCGGCCTCGGCCAGCCAGGCCGCGCCGGTGCCCACCCCGCCCATCAGGCAGCCCTGGGCCGCGCGCTGGCGCAACCACAGCAGCTGCGGTGCCACCTGGTCGGGCTCGCCATGCCAGGGCCCTTCGGCATGCACCAGCACGGCGTCCAGCCAGCCGGCCTGGCCCATGGCATGGGCCAGCACCGGCACCCCTTCGGCCGAGGCCACCGGGCCGGCGCCGCGGCCCAGCAGCACGGTGTCGTAGAGCGGCTGCTCGAGCAGGCGGTTGGCGGCCTGCAGCGTCTCCAGCACACCGGCCAGGCCCATCAGGCCGAAGCCGGGCTGCAGCACCAGGCCGAAGCGCCAGGATGCGCGGCCGCCGTCCACCGCCGCGGGCCTACTTCAGGCCGCCGGAGAGGAACTGGCGCAGGCGCTCGCTGCGGGGCTGCACCAGCACCTCGCGAGGTTGGCCCTCCTCCTCGATCAGGCCCTGGTGCACGAAGATGGCGTGGCTGGCCACCTCGCGGGCGAACTCCATCTCGTGGGTGACGACGAGCATGGTGCGGCCCTCTTCGGCGAGACCACGCATGACCTTGAGCACCTCGCCCACCAGCTCCGGGTCCAGCGCGGAGGTGGGCTCGTCGAAGAGCATGACCTCCGGGTCCATGGCCAGGGCGCGGGCAATGGCCACACGCTGCTGCTCACCACCGGAGAGCTGGGCCGGGTAGACATCCTGCCGGTGCGACAGGCCCACCCGCGCCAGCAGTTCCTTGGCCCGCTCGATGGCCTCGGCCTTGGGCCGGCCCAGCACGTGGATGGGCGCCTCGGTGACGTTCTCCAGCGCGGTGCGGTGCTGCCAGAGGTTGAAGTTCTGGAACACGAAGGCCAGGCGGCTGCGCCAGTGGCGCAGCTGGGCCGCATCGGCCGCACGCAGACTGCCGTCGCGGTCGCGCACCAGGCGCAGGGTCTCGTCGCCCAGGCTCAGCGTGCCCTCGTGGGGCTGCTCGAGCAGGTTCAGGCAGCGCAGCAGCGTGCTCTTGCCCGAACCGCTGGAGCCGATGATGGCGACCACGTCGCCGGGCTGGGCCTGCAGCGAGACGCCGCGCAGCACCTCGCGCTCGCCGAAGCGCTTGTGCAGGTTCTCGACCTTCAGGCTGTGGGGGGTCCCGCTCATCACATGCCCCTCAGGCCGACAGCAACGAACCGGCCCGGGTGGCTTCGCGCCCGGCCACCTTGCCCAGGGACATGCCGGCCACCGCGAAGCGGCGCAGGTCGCGGGCGAAGAACAGGCCGTCCACCGGCGCGCCCAGCGTGGTCACCTGCCCGGTGAGCGGGTCGATCAGGTCCACCAGGGGCTGGCCGGCCACCACCGGCGTGCCGGGCAGCTGCAGGAAGACCACCATGCCGCCGGTGGGCGCCACCACCGGGATGGAGCCGGCCAGCGGCGTGGCCTCGCGCTTGAGCGGCGGCAGGACGGGCGGCACGCCGCCCTCGGGCGCCACCACGCCGCGCTGGATCAGGAAGTTGACGATGCCCTGGGCATCGGCCGCCGCCAGGTCGTGGCGCACATCGGCCTCGCCGCGCAATTCGATGGTGGCGGCCATGCAGGCCGGCGGCAGCGGCTTGGCCGGGCCCAGGCGCTCGGCCAGCTGGGGCCAGAGCATGGAGCAGGCCTCGTCGAAGGGGTCGCCGCCCGAGCGCTCGGCCAGCAGGGCCAGCTCGGCGCCGATGCAGCGGGCCAGCAGCTGACCGTCGCCGGGCCAGGTCTGCGGCGTGGTGTAGATGTGCAGCAGGGCCTCGCCGTCGCAGTGCAGGTCCAGCACCACGTCGGCGTCGATGGCCAGGCCCAGCAAGGTCTTGCGCAGGCTCTCCAGCGGGGAGCTGGCCCCCAGCGCAGCCACCGCCTCGCGCAGCGCCCCACGCACCAGGCGCACGTTCTCGGCGGCGTCCGCGCCCAGCCGGTCCATCACGCGGTCGAGCACCGCGTCGGTGAAGTTGGCGAAATGGCGTTGAAGTTCTCGCCGCTGTGCAGCTCGAAGCGGCCCTGAAAGCACGCAGCACCCACTGGCCCACGCCCAAAGGGTTGGCC
>NZ_BADL01000148.1 GCF_000333615.1 Ideonella sp. B508-1
GCCCACGCTGTGCCCCATCGTGATCGAGCCGACGGTCACGCTCGGCGCCAGCTTGCTGTCCAGGTGGCGTTCGGGAAGGCGAACTGGACCACGTCGGAAGCGCCGTCGTAGACGCCGTTGGTGACCAGGTTGTTCAGGTTGGTGCCGATGGCGGTGGGATCGTTGCCGAGGTACTTGCCCATCGAGGTGGCCACGGCATTGACGAAGGTGCCCGCCGTGTTGGCATCACCGGCCTTCAGGATGTCGATGGTCATCACGAACATGCCCTTCACACCGATGTTGTTGAAGGACACGGAACCACCGGTCGTGTCGGTGTCGGTGTACTTGAAGCTGCCGATGTTGATGTTCAGGTCACCGGCGATGGACACGCCGTCCTGGCCGCTGACGGTGGACAGGGCGTCGTCTTCGATGGCGGTCATGGCCGAGGCGGACAGGGCCAGGGCCGACAGGGTGGCCAGAACGGCAGCGCGCAGTGCGAATTTCATGCTTGTCTCCTAGATATGCGTTGTGGGATCAGGTCGCCAATTTCGCCAGAACTCCGAGGGGTTGGCCTGTCGAAATCGCGGAGGTGATCTTCGGCGGCGAGCCTCTTGGCTGCACTGACCGCAGCGGCCAAGCTCATGGCTTCAACGACCCACTGGGAAAGGTCCCAAGAGGGTTCCCACCAAGGGGAACCGCGCACTCAGTGCGTGCAGCGGAACTCGCTGGGCGAGCAACCGAACCAGCGCTTGCAGGCGCGGTAGAAGGTGCTGGGATCGGCAAAGCCCAGCGCGAAGCTCACCTCGGTGGGCGTGGCGCCACCGGCTTCCAGCAGACGGCGCGCAGTCTCCCGCCGGGTCTCGTCCACCAGGTCCTGGAAGGAGGTGCCCTGGTCGCTCAGATGGCGCTGCAGCGTGCGCTCGCTCATCCGCAGCTCGGCGGCCACCTGCTCGCGCCGCGGATCCCCGCGCGAGAGCTGCCGGGCGATGGCTTCGCGCACCCGCGCGACGAGGCTGCCGCCCTGCTGGGCGATCAGGCGCTCGGCCAGCTGTTCGCTGAGATCCGCAATCATCGGATCGGCCGTGGGCACGGGCATGTCCAGCAAACGGCGGGGAAAGTCCATGGCGTACACGGCCGCGCCGAATTGCACCGGCGCACCGTAGGCCTTCTCCCAGGGCCCGGTGTCCTCGGGCGCCGGAAAGGGGCAGAACACGCGCTCGGGCCACATCTGCTGACCCAGCAGCCACCAGATGCCCTGCAGCACGGTGTAGGCCATGAAGTCGTAGCGCTGCGAGGCCGCCGGCCGGGCACCGGGCGATACCTCCACCCCCACCCGCACCTGATGCGCGGTGAGTTGCACACTCATCGCGGTGGTGGGCGAGATGACCCCGGTGAAGCGCTCCAGCCGCTGCAGCGCGGTGCGGATGTCCGGTGCCGCCATCACCAGATGGGCCATGCCGCCCAGCCCGATCATGGGCTGGCGCGGCGTCATGCGCAGACCGATGGCCGGGTCCTGGGTGCGAGCCACGGCATGTCGCCAGGCGGCATCGAACAGGTCGGCCAGGGTCTCGGCCGGCAACACCGCCTCCAGCGAAGCCACCCCGCCTTCGCCCAGCAGGAAGGCATCCAGATCCAGACCACAGCGGGAAAAACCGTCATGCATGGCGCGATAGGCGCACAGCTGCCGCAATGGAAGGGTGTTCATGCCGACTCCGGAAGACGCCGCCCGCCGTCAACATCACGGCGAGATAAAAAAGCACGGGCGTGCTTTTTTGAGTCCTCTACAGTAACAAAGCGGCAACAGGCCGACCACCCAGGGTTACCCCGGAGCGGTCGACCTCATCCCATGAACAAGGGAACGCTCAGAAACCTTCTTCGACCAGCTCGGCCGCGCGGATCAGGGCGCGCGCCTTGACCTCGGTCTCGCGCCATTCCATCTCGGGCACCGAATCGGCCACCACCCCGGCGCCCGCTTGCACGTACAGCGTCTGGTTCTTGACGATGCCGGTGCGGATGACGATGGCCACGTCCATGTCGCCGGCAAAGCTCAGGTAGCCGCAGGCGCCACCGTAAATGCCGCGCTGCACGGATTCGAGCTGGTCGATGATCTCCATCGCACGGATCTTGGGCGCACCACTGAGCGTACCCGCCGGGAAGGACGCCTTGAGCACATCCAGGTTGCTCATGCCCTCCTTGAGCAGGCCCTCGACATGGCTGACCATGTGCATCACGTGCGAGTAGCGCTCGATGGCGAAGGCCTCTGTCACCTTGACCGAGCCGGTCTTGGCGATGCGGCCCACGTCGTTGCGCGCCAGGTCGATCAGCATCACATGCTCGGCCCGCTCCTTGGGGTCGGCCAGCAGCTCGGCCTCCAGGACCTTGTCGGCCTCGGGCGTGGCGCCGCGCGGACGGGTGCCGGCGATGGGGCGGATGATGACCTTCTCGCCCTCGGGCGTGTGCTCGTGGCGCACCAGGATCTCCGGCGAGGAGCCGACGATCTGGAAGTCCCCCATGTCGTAGAAGTACATGTAGGGACTGGGGTTGAGCGAGCGCAGCGCGCGGTACAGGCTCAGCGGGCTCTCGGTGTAGCGCTTCTGCAGTCGCTGGCCGATGACGATCTGCATGCAGTCGCCCGCGGCGATGTAGTCCTTGGCCTTCTGCACTGCAGCCTCGAAGTCGGCCTTGGCAAACTCACGCTCCACCGCATAGCTGGGGCCGCGCTTCACGGCCGGCGCGGTGACGCTGTAGCGCAGCTTGTCGGTCAGATCGGCCAGGCGCCGCTTGGCGTTGAAGAAGGCTTCCGGGCGCGAAGGATCGGCCCAGACAATCAGGTAGAGCCGGCCCGACAGGTTGTCGATGACGGCCAGTTCCTCGGTCTGCAGCAGCAGGATGTCGGGCGTGCCGATGCCACCGGGTTGGGTCGTGTGCGCCAGCTTCTTCTCGATGAAGCGCACCGTGTCGTAGCCGAAGTAGCCCGCCAGCCCGCCGCAAAAGCGCGGCAGCCCCGGCGGCAGGGCCGGCTTGAAGCGGGCCTGGTACTCGGCGATGAAGTCCAGCGGATTGCCCTCGTGCACCTCGACCACCTGGCCATCGGTGACGACCTCGGTGCGCGGGCCGGTGGCGCGCAGCAACGTGCGCGCGGGCAGGCCGATGAAGGAATAGCGGCCGAAGCGCTCGCCGCCGACGACCGACTCCAGCAGGAAGCTGTTGGGCTGGCCGCCGGCCAGCTTCAGGTACAGCGACAGCGGGGTTTCCAGGTCGGCAAAGGCCTCGGTGATCAGGGGGATGCGGTTGTAGCCCTGAGCGGCCTGGCTCTTGAATTCGAGTTCGGTGATCACAGTCGTTCTCCTCGTCCCGCGCCGGTGAGGGTCAGGCCATCAAGGGCCTGGGCGGCGGGCATGTTCTCGGGGGCCGCGGCACCCAACAGGGCCGCGACGGAATCTGATTCAGGCGAACCAGCGGCGCCAGGGCCAGGCTCCCCGGTCGTGCGTGAACGACTGCCGTTTGCGCGAGGTGAACATGAGAAAGAGTGTAGCAGCGCGTCGGCAACATCCCCCCGGATTGAAGTCCCACGCGCATGCACAGGCCATGGACAAGCGGTCACTCTGTCGTCACACTCGCCGATTCAGTGGTTGCCCATCAGGCAACGTGACGACATCACACGACAACAGGGGCCATCGCCATGGGGCGTCGTTGGGTGAGGCAGGCCGCCGCCATGGAGCGCGGCCTGGAGAAGAAGGCTGCGCCTGAGGCGCCGAGGCCCGCAGGGCGGCATCTGACACTGCACCGCTGGGTGCAGGCGGCCCTGCTCTGGCCGCTGTGTGTCGGCAGTTGGGCACAGTCCCCCCCGCCGGCCCCGGTGCCGGTGCCGGACACGCAAGGCCTGGAGATCAGCGACCGGGTCAAGCGCGACGCCGAACGCCCGATGTACTGGATCCGGCGCCTGGGCGAACAGACCGCGGGCCAGGACAAGAGCGCGCAGGAGCGCAGTGCCGACAAGGCCGCTGCCGAACGCGCGGCCCGCGCGATCCGCAACGACAAGCCCGAGAAGCCGGTCCCCGCAGCACGGACCGCCACGCCGGAGCCGGCCCCCGGCCCCGTCCAGACCACGCGTGACAGTGCCGCGCCCGCGCCGCTCGCCAGTCAGTCCAAGCCGCCTGAGCCACAGACCACGCCAGCGCTGGCCCATGCCGAGCCCGGGGCCTCCGCGCCCGAGGCGCCACTGGCCCGTGCCTCCGCCGCCACGGGCGGATCGACGACCCCGACCAGCGACCACGCCGCGATCACCGACGTGGCCATGACCACCCCCGAGCACCATCCGGGGCCCGCCGCGCCCCCCCCGCCCCAGGCCGCGGAGACCCTGGTGCTGCGCCCCGGCGAATCCCTGGCCTTGCCTGACAGCCTGATGCGCCGCATGCGCCGCGGCTCGGTCGAGGTGAAGGTGCAGGTGGCGCCCGACGGCAGCGTGATGGATGCCACGATCGTGCAGAGCAGCCACCCGCGGCTGGATCAGCCTGCGCTGGAGGCCATCAAGGCCGCGCACTTTCAGCCCGTCACGCGCCCCACCACGGCGATCATCCAGTTCGGCTTCGACCTGGACAGCTGAACGCCATCGCCCGCGGGCTCAGCGTCCGCGGGGGCGCAAGGCGCCCAGATCCAGCGCATCCAGCCGCGCCAGCACCGCATCGGGATGGGCCGACTCGGGCGGCTCGCCGTGGTTGTAGCCGTAGGCCATCAGCACCACGGGACAGCCGGCCGCGCGCGCGGCGCGGGCGTCGTTGCTGGAGTCGCCCACCATCAGCGTGAGGGAGGGAGTGCTGCCCAGGGCCTCGCAGGTCTTGCGCAGCGGCAGCGGGTCCGGCTTGGTCCGCTCGAAGGCGTCGCCGCCGAACACATGGGAGAAGAAGCCGTCCAGGCCCTTGGCCTGCAGCAGCGGCTTGGCGAAGGCCGTGGGCTTGTTGGTCAGGCAGGCCAGCTTCAATCCCGCATCATGCAGTCGGGTGAGGCCCTCCACCACGCCGGGATACACCGCGGAGGCCTGGCCATTGATGGCCAGGTAGTGGCGCTGGTAGGCCGACCACAGGGCCTCGTAGTGCGCCGCGTCGGCCTGCACATGGGCCAGCGTGCTGCGCAGCAGGTGGGCCGAGCCCTTGCCCACGGTGTGCTCGATGAAGGCGCGGTCCACACCGGACAGGCCCAGTTCGGCCAGACTGCGATTGAGCGCCAACTCGAAGTCGCCCAGCGTGTCGACCAAGGTGCCGTCCAGATCGACGATGGCGGCCTGCCAGGGATGCGGGGTCGTCTGGAGAGCATTCTGGGAAGACATGGACAGCTCGGCGTGCGCGTGGTGTTCGGATGGGGAGATTGTCGCCGCCGTCCGCCGCCAGGCGATTCAGCCCGCAGGTTCGACCGGTGCCGCCGAATCGGGTGCCACGGGGGGCTCCGGTGCCGCCGAGGCGGCGGCGCGGGCCGCGCTGAACTGCTGGATCCAGCCCAGCAGCAGCAACTGGACGGCGGGGTCGCTGGCCTGCCGCCAGACCCAGGCGCCCAGGCTGCCCCGCCAGTGGCCGGCCCGACGACCGGCCCAGCCCCACCACCAGCGGCGCGACGCCACCAGGGCGCCCCCGAGCAGCGCGGCCCCGGCCAGTGCGGCCAGCGGGTGGCGCCGCACCACCGGCAGCACCGCCGTGCGAAATTCCTCGGCCCCCTGCTGGGCGGCCGCGGCCAGGGGCTGGCGCTGCCACCAGCGCTCCACCCAGGCCATCGCCGCCAGCCCGAGGGGCGTGCGCCCCAGCTCGCGCCGCAGCAAGCGCCACCAGGGGCGAAGCCCCCGGCCCCCCCCACCCGCGGCATCCGCAGCCGCGTCGGGCAGGGCCTGCGCCCGCAGGCGGGCCCGAGAAGCCGCCAACCGCGCCAGGGCCTGCTGCCGGGGCGTGACGGGGCCGGCCGCGGCGTCGGGCACGCCGTCCTGCGCCGCGCTCATGAACGCGAAGCCTCTTGCCAGAGCGCCTGGTCCTGGGCCCATTGCTCACGCCAGAGCGCGGCATCGAACACCGCCGGTCCTTGGCTGCGGCTGAGCTGCCACAGCGCCAGGCCCAGCGCGGTGGCGCCCAGCCCGCCCGGCAGGGCCAGCAGCACCCAGGCCGCGGGCATCTGCGCCGTCGGCAGGGCCGCGGCCAGCAGCAGGGCCACGCCGCCCAGCCCCAGGGCCATCAACGCCAACAAGGCGGCCACCGCCCACCACAGCAGGCGTTGGCGCCAGCGCCGCGCAGCCTCCCCCAGTTCGGCCTGGGCCAGGGCAGCGTAGGCCCCGGCATGGTCGGCCAGCAGGTCCGGCCGGCTGGCCAGGGTGTGGAAGAAGGGGTGGATGAGCATGGCAGGGCCGATCGGCAGAGGGTCAGGTCTGGCGGCGCGAGCGGGCCAGCCAGCCGATCAGGCCAGCCATGGCCGCTCCAGCGGCCGCCGCGATCAGCACCGACTTTACCGGCTCGTCGCGGATGTAGGCCCGGGTCTGGTCCCCGGCCTCTTCCAGGCGCTCGCGCGCCCGGTGGGTGACGTCGCGGGCCTGGTCGCGGGTGCGGGCCGCCAGGGCCTCCGCCTTGCCGACGGCGCGCGAGAGCGAAAAGGCGGCCTCGTCACGGGCTTCCTGGACCTCGGCCTCGGCCTTGTCCAGGGCGCGGCCCGTGGCGCGGCGGGTGCCTTCGATGGCCCGCTCGGCCAGATCGGCGGCGCGGTCCATTTGTTGATCCAGGGCGGCAGCGGTCTTTGCAATCATGGGCAATCCTCCTGTGCGAATGAAGACGTGATGTCGGTCAAGTTCGTCCATCCAGTGTGGGATGGCGGGGCCACGCCACACCACCGGCCGCCGCCGCGTCGGCCTGTCGGTCATCGGGCGGCGCCGCTGTAGGCGTCGGCCGACCTACGCCATGCGGGCGGCCTTGGGAAGAAGGGGCAAGTTCCTACACACATGCCCAGGACTTGCGGACACGATGAGCGCCTGTTGAGAAGTCTTTTGAATCCCGATGTGCCCGACCCTGCAGCATCCGACCGCGCATGCGCCCGATCATGCCGAGATCCGAGATGCCTCCCCCCCTCCTGCGGCGCCCGCCGCCCTGGCGATCGACGCCATTCCCTTCGGTCCGGACGCCACCGTGGCGGGTGAGCTGGACATCGCCTTCAGCACCCACAAGTCCGTCGTCGTGCGGGCCCAGGTGGTGTTCGTCGGAGAGACCCCGGCAATGGAGGTGTCCCTGGTCGTGCCACGGGCCCACTGCCGGGATGGTCAGCCCCTGCTGTCGGCGCTCAAGGATGCCGCGCTCGCCGCGATCGATCGCAACACCCACGCCTGGGAAAGCGCCGGCCTCACGCCGCGGCGCCTGTCCATCCAGGTGAACCAGCGCTGGTACGCGCTGTACGGCTTCGCGGGCTGAGCGGCCTTTGCGGCGATTTCCCCACAGTCGCCTTCACTAGCGCACGCTCGCGCGGGCTGTCGTCTGCCGCGTCAAGGCAGGCCGGTCCGGGATGGACGCCGGCCCCACAGAATGGCTCACAGGGCTTCGCCCCTGTGCAGCCGCTGTGGTCATGCCTTCCCCCTTCCCATCTGATCCGCACCAGACCCTGCTCAGCCTCCGTTGGATGACGCTGGGCGCACTGTTGCTGGGCGTCGCCCCGCTGGTGCAGGCGGGTGCGCCGCTGGCGGCGGCGGAATCCGAGTTCGCCCCCGCCGAGGTGGTGAGCCGCATCGTGGCCTACACGCGCTGGCCCGGGACGCCACGCCCGCTGCTGGCCTGCATCAGCCGACAGGGTGAAGGCACGGCGGCCCTGATGGCGCGGCTGCAGGCGCCTGACGCCGCACGGCCCGTGCTCACGCGCGAACTGCTGGCGGACGCGCCGGTGCCCGCCGCCTGCGACCTGGTGCTGTTCGCCGGCTGGAGCCCGGCACGGCAGCAGGCGGCCCTGCAGGCACTGATCGGGCGGCCCGTGCTCACCCTGGGCCCCGGAGCCGACTTCTGCAGCGATGGCGGCATGTTCTGCCTGGAAACCCGCGGTGACGGCACGCACTTCGAGGTCAATCTGGACGCGGTGGCGCGCAGCGGCCTGCGCATCCATCCGCAGGTGCTCAAGCTGGCGCGCCCCGGGGGGAAGGCCGGATGAGCCCGATGACGCATCCCGAGCCCCTGCGCCGCGTGCTGCGGCGAACCCAGTTGCGGGTCGCGGCCATCGCCACCGGCGTGGTGGGCGGCCTGCTGATGCTGGCCTCGGCCATGTTGCTGCGGGCCAGTGCACAGAACCACCTTGAACTGGTCGCGCGCTCCCTGTCCTACACCGTGGATGCGGCCGTGGTGTTCCGCGACAGCCAGGCAGCCAGCGAGATCCTGGCCGATGTCGGCCGCTCCGAGCATTTGGCCCAGGCCGAGATCCGGCTGCCCAGCGGCCGGGTCCTGGCCCGCTACCAACCCCCGGCACCCGAGACACTGGAAGACCGACTGGCCGCCCTGCTGCCGGTCTTCGAAGTCGAGCAGCCCGTGCGCGCCGATGGACAGATCCAGGCCACGCTGCGGGTGCGGACGCAGGCCCGCCTGCTGGTGCAGGCCGCTGGCTGGGGCCTGCTGGGCCTGCTGGCGGGGGCGCTGGCCATCCTGCTGGCGGTGCGCCGCGCCGCACGGGAGGTGGCCGACCGGGTCGAAGCCCCTCTGCTGGCCCTGGCCGCGCAGACACGGACCATCCGCGAAGCCCAGGACTTCGACCGCCGCGTGCCCTCGGCCACAGTGCAGGAGATCGATGCGCTCGCGCGCGACTTCAACGCCCTGCTGGCCCAGGTTCAGTCGCAGCGCCAGGCGCTGATGCAGCGCCATCTCGCGCTGCAGAGTGCGCACGATCAGCTGGCCCACCAGAGTCGACTGGACGCCCTCACCGGCATCGCCAACCGGGCCTGGTTCGAGCACTGCCTGGCGGTGGCCATGGGCCGCCCCCGCCCGCCGGGCGAGCGCATGGCGGTGCTGTTCATCGATGTCAACGACTTCAAGCGCATCAACGACGAACACGGGCACGAAGCCGGTGACCGCGTGCTGACCGCGCTGGCAGGCCGCCTGCGCGGCTGCGTGCGCGAAAGCGACCTGGTGGCACGCCTGGGCGGGGACGAGTTCGTCGTCCTCATCGACCCGCTGCGCCAACGGGAAGACCTGGCGACGCTGGAGCACAAGCTGAGGGCCGCCCTGGCCCAGCCCGCCGAGGACCTGGGCACGCCCGAACGTCGGCTGCCCGGCGTGAGCATCGGCACGGCGGTGTTCCCCGACGACGGCAGCAGCCCCGAGGCCCTGCTGCGGGAGGCCGACCGCCAGATGTACCGCCGCAAGCCCCACTCGGCCTCGCGCGAGCGGCCCTGAAATCCAAGGAGACCCCGATGCCCCCGCTTCCGACACGGCGCCAGTGCCTGATCCAGTCCCTCGCCGGGCTGTGCCTGCCCCCGGTCGTCCTGCTGTCCGCCTGCCAGACGCCCGCCCCCGCCCAGTCGCCCCTGCAGAGAGAAGCCCGGCTGCGCGAACTGGGTTTCTCGCCCTCGGACGAGGGCTGGACCCTGAACCTGTCGAGCAAGCTGCTGTTCGCCTTCGACGCCGATGCCTTGGACGCCGCCCAACGCCAGCACCTGCTGGAACTGGGCAGCTCGCTGGCGGCGCTGGGCGTGGGGCAGTTGCGCATCGAGGGCCACACCGACCTCAAGGGCAGCAGCGGCTACAACCTGCAGCTCTCGCTGCGGCGGGCCGAGGCCGTGGCCCAGGTGTTGCGCGAGAGCGCGCTCTACGGCGCGCAGCTCACGGTGCGCAGCCGCGGCAAGGAACGGCCGGTCTGCACGGAAGACACCGAGGCTTGCCAGTCGCAGAACCGGCGCGTGGTGCTGATCGTCCCAGCACTCTGAGGGCGCAGGGCGCCTCCAGCTCAGCGCGCCAGCTCGGCGCGCATGGCGTCGATCACACCCTTGTAATCGGGCTTGCCGAAGATGGCGCTGCCGGCCACGAAGGTGTCGGCGCCCGCATCGGCGATGCGGCGGATGTTGTCCACCTTGACGCCGCCGTCCACCTCCAGGCGGATGTCACGGCCGCTGGCGTCGATGATCTTGCGGGCCTTCTCCAGCTTGCGCAGGGCCGAATCGATGAAGCTCTGGCCGCCGAAGCCGGGGTTCACGCTCATGATGAGCACCAGGTCCACCTTGTCGATCACCCACTCCAGCACGTCCAGCGGCTCGGCCGGGTTGAACACCAGGCCGGCCTGCTTGCCTTCGCCCTTGATCAGCTGCAGCGTGCGGTCCACATGGGCCGAGGCATCGGGGTGGAAGCTCACCAGGTCGGCGCCGGCCTGGCAGAAGGCCTGGGCCAGCGCATCCACCGGCTGCACCATCAGGTGCACGTCGATCGGCGCGGGCGTGCCGTCGGGCTTGACCGCGTGCGGGCGCAGGGCCTGGCAGATCATCGGGCCGAAGGTCAGGTTGGGCACGTAATGGTTGTCCATCACGTCGAAATGGATCCAGTCGGCCCCGGCGGCCAGCACGTGGCGGACCTCCTCGCCCAGACGGGCAAAGTCGGCGGACAGGATGCTGGGGGCGATGCGGTAGGTCGGTGCCATGGAACTGGTGCCCGCCAATGGGGCCTAAGCCGTGAAAACCTGTGATTTTAAGGAGCCTTGCTAGGATCAACGCATGACGCCAGCCCAGTTCACCTGCACCGTCGTGACGCAGTACCTGCCCGAGCAATCCTCGGCCAGCGAGGGCCGCTACGCCTTTGCCTACACGATCACCATCCGCAACACCGGCCCCGTGACCGCGCAGCTGGTGGCCCGCCACTGGCGCATCACCGACGGCCATGAGCACACCCAGGAGGTGCGGGGCCTGGCCGTGGTCGGCCACCAACCGCTGCTCAAGCCGGGCGAGACCTTCGAGTACAGCAGCTGGGCCCAGATCGCCACGCCGCAGGGCCGCATGGAGGGCACCTTCTTCTGCATCAGCGAGGACGCCCACTGGTTCGAAACCCCGGTCGGCCCCTTCGACCTGGTCCAGACGAGGGCCCTGCACTGATGGCCGGCATCCGCTGGGACCTGACCGCCCTGCTCAATGCCGCCCACGCGCCGGGCAGCCCGGTGGAGCGTCACCTGTGGCTGGTGCATCTGCTGGAATGGCTGCGGCACGAGGGCGGCGAGGCCCCCGAGGGCGAGCCCGGCGCCAGCGGCACCCCCTGGCCGGTGCGCCGCCTGCGCCAC
>NZ_BADL01000147.1 GCF_000333615.1 Ideonella sp. B508-1
ATAGGTGCTGTCGAGCTGGCTGACGCTGTGCCGCTCCTCGGGCGGCTGACGCAGCACGATGCCGATCAGCCGATCCTTCTCGCGGTACTGGCCGATGGTGCGGCCGCTGTACAGCGTCTGCGTGGCCTGGGCGATGGACTGGCTGGTCACGCCCAGGGCGCGGGCCTTGTCTTGGTCCACCGACAGGCGCACCGCGCGCACCGGCTCGTTCCAGTTGTCGTTCACCCCGCGCATGCGGGCGTCCGCTCGCATCAGGGCCTTGACCTCATCGGCCCAGTGGCGCACGGCCTGGGTGTCGTCCCCCAGCACGCGGAACTGGACCGGGTAGGCCACCGGCGGCCCGTTGGGAAGCAGCTTGACCCGCCCCCGCACCTCCGGGAACTCGGTGGCCAGCAGTTCGGGCAGACGCTTGCGCAGCGCCTCACGGGCCGCCAGATCCTTGCTCAGCAGGATGAACTGGCTGACATTGGTCTGCGGGAAGATCTCATCGAGCGGCAGGTAGAAGCGCGGCACGCCACGGCCCACCCACTCGGCCACGGACGCCAGCCCCTGCTCCTGCAGCATGCGCTGTTCGAAGCGACGGGCCACGCGCTCGCTGTCCTGGATGGTCGAGCCCTCGGGCAGCCACAGTTCCACCAGGATCTCCGGCCGGCTGGAATCGGGGAAGAACTGCTGCTGCACCCGCCCCATGCCCGCCACCCCCAGCGCAAACACCAGCACCGTGATACCGATGGTCCACCAGCGGTGACCGACACACCAGTTCACCGCAGCGCGAAAGCGGTTGTAGAAGGGCGTGTCGAAGAGCTCGTGTTCGCCCCCCCCGGCATGGACGGCCTTGGTGCGCAGCAACCAGGCCCCCAGGTAGGGCACGAAATAGACAGACACCACCCAGGAGATGACCAGGGCCGCCGCGGTCACCGCGAACATCGCGAAGGTGTATTCGCCCACGGTGGACTTGGCCATGCCGATGGGCAGGAAACCGGTGGCGGTGATCAGGGTGCCGGTCAGCATCGGCATCGAGGTCACCTCGTAGGCATGGGTGGCGGCGTGCAGGCGGTCGTAGCCCTCCTCCAGCTTGCGCACCATCATCTCGACCGCGATGATCGCGTCATCCACCAGCAGGCCCAGCGCCACGATCAGCGAACCCAGCGAGATCTTGTGCAGGCCCACGCCCCAATAGAACATGGTGACGAAGGTGATGGCCAGCACCAGCGGGATGGTGATGGCCACCACCAAGCCCGGCCAGACATCAATGCGCAGCGGCCGGGTGTGCAGCCCCAGGCTCAGAAAGCTCACCGCCAGCACCACCACCACCGCCTCGATCAGCACATGGACGAACTCGTTGATCGAGTGGCTCACGGCCTCGGGCTGGTTCTGGATCTGCCCCAGCGTCACCCCCACCGGCAACTCGGCCTGAATGGCCTTGACTTCCTTCTGCAGCGCCTCGCCCAGCGCGATGATGTCCCCGCCCTTGGCCATCGAGACGCCCAGCGCCACCACCGGGTGGCCCTGGAAGCGCACCAGGGTGGTCGGTGGGTCCACATAGCCTCGGTGGATGTCGGCGATGTCCCCCAGCTTGATCGTGCTGGCCGCGCCCGTCGTCGGGTTGACCGCCCGGATGGGCATCTGGCGCAGCGCATCGATGGAATCCAGCGCGCCCTGCACCCGGATCTGCACATTGCGGCTGCCGGTGTCCACCACACCGGCCGCTTCCACGGCGTTCTGCGCATTGAGCTGGGAGACCACCTGGTTCATGTCCAACCCCAGCTGCGCCAGGCGCCGCGCGGAGATCTCGACCTTCACCTCCTCGGTCTGCACGCCAAACAACGCCACCTTGGCCACGCTGGGCACCCGCAGCAGACGCGAGCGCACGTTCTCGGCGAACACCCGCAACTCCTCGTCCGAGAAGCCATCGGCCGAGAGCGCGAAGATGGAGCCGTAGACATCCCCGAAGTCGTCGTTGAAGTACGGACCCTGAACGCCCGAGGGCAGCGTGGGCGCCATGTCGCCGATGCGTTTGCGCACCTGGTACCAGGCCTCGTTGACATCCTTGGGCGGCGTCGATTCCTTCACCTGGAACAGGGTCAGCGACTCGCCCGGCTTGGTGTAGCTGCGGATGGTGTCCGCGTAAGGCACTTCCTGCAGGGTGCGCTCGATCTTGTCGGTCACCTGCTCGGCCACCTGCTGGGCGGTGGCCCCCGACCAGTAGGCCTGCACCACCATGGCCCGGAAGGTGAAGGGCGGGTCCTCGTCCTGCCCCAGCTGGAAGTAGGCGAACAGGCCCAGCACCATCAGCACCACCATCAGGTAGCGCGTCAGGGGCGCATGCTCCAGCGCCCAGCGGGAGACATTGAAGCGCTCGCGGCGCGGCTCTTGCGTCGGTTCCATCGTGTGTCCCGCCTCTGATCAGCGGGAAGCCGCCATCGCGGGCGGTGCCACGAAGCGCTTGACGACCTGCCCCGGTGCGAGCAGGTGGGTGCCAGCGGTCACCACCTCGTCGCCAGGCTTCAGGCCGGAGACCACGATCACTTCAGCACCTTCCGTGCGAGCCACCTTCACCGGCTGCAGGCGCACGCTCATCGAGGCCCCATCCAGCAACCACACGGTGTCCTGTCCGTTCTGGCTGAACAAGGCCGTCAGGGGCAGGCGAATGACCCCGGACTCCTGGGCCCGGGGCAGCGATACCGTGGCGGTGCGGCCCAGCCTCAGCTTGGCGGCACCGACATCGACCTTGGCCAGGAAGGTGCGCGTGACCGGATCGGCCGCCGCGGCCACCTCCCGCAGGGTGGCGGGCCAGTGCTCATCGCCACCCCAGGCCGTCACGCTCACCGCACCCGGACGCCCCAGCAGCGCCCGGGCCGCATCCACCTGGGTCTCCGGCAGGGCAAAGACCGCATCCCGCGGGCCTTCCTGCGCCAAGCGCAGCACCGGCGTTCCGGCGGCCACCACCTGCCCCGGCTCCGCCGACACGGCGGTGATCACCCCGGCGGCGTCCGCGCGCAGCGCGGCGTAATCCGCCTGGTGGCGCTGGACCTGGTTCTGGGCGCGGGCCTGGTCCCATTGGGCACGGGCCGACTTCTCCGCCGTCTGGTAGCGCTCCAGCTCGGCCGCGCCGATGAAGCCCTGGGCATACAGCGCCTGGAAGCGCTGCAGATTGGCTGCGGCCAGGTCCAGGTTGGTCCGCGCCGCGGCTTCGGCCGCCTGCGCAGAGGCCTGGCCCAGTTGCAGATCCTGCGCATCCAGGCGGGCCAGGACCTGACCGGGCTTCACCGATTGACCCAGCTCGACCAAGCGCTCCACCAGCTTGCCCCCCACGCGGAAGCCGAGATCGGACTCGGTGCGGGCGCGGATCTCGGCGGCATAGTCCACCTGCGGCCGGGCGTCCGCCTGACCCAGCTTCAGCGTGCGCACCGCCCGCACGGGCTCGGGAGCCGCGGGCTTGGGCGCACAGGCCACGAAAAGCGTTGCACAGAGTGCCGTCATCACGAGCAGGCCTGGGCGAAACGGAAGATTCGTCATGAAGGAGGAACGGGAGACCCGTCAGTTAATGACCGACCGGTCAGTAATGTAGGCAAGCCCGCTCGGAACGTCAATCCACCATCGTGCGCACCAGGCTCCGGCACTGCGGCGACAATCCCGCGCCGTGAGCGTCGAACACTACGAGAACTTCCCGGTGGCCTCCTGGCTGTGTCCAGCAGCCCTGCGCCCGCCCATCACGGCCATCTACTGGTTCGCCCGTTGCGCCGACGATCTGGCCGACGAGGGCGACGCCCCTGCCGCGCAGCGCCTGTCGGATCTGGCGGCATACCGTGTCGAACTCCGCAAGGCCGCCGAGGGGCAGCCCCCTGCGTCGCGCTGGGCGCATGTCTTCACACCACTGGCCCAGCAGATCCGCGCACACGACCTGCCCCTGCCCCTGCTGGACGACCTGCTGCAGGCCTTCGTTCGCGATGTGCCCAACCCGCGCTACGCCGATCGCCCGGCCCTGCTCGACTACTGCCGCCAGTCGGCCAATCCGGTCGGGCGCCTGCTGCTGCATCTGCATGGCATCACGGCCCCGGACGCCCTGGCGCAGTCTGACGCGATCTGCAGCGCACTGCAGCTGATCAACTTCTGGCAGGACCTGAGCGTGGACCTGCCCCGCGGGCGTTGCTACCTGACGGACGAAGACCTGGCCGCCCACGGACTGGACGCCCACCAGCTACCCCGTACAGACACGCCGGCCAGCCAGGCGCTGGTCGCGGATCTCTGCACCTGGGCCCAGGACATGATGTGGCGCGGTGCCCCGCTGGTCCATCGGCTGCCGGGCCGATCGGGCTGGGAATTGCGCCTGGTGGTGCATGGCGGGCTGCGCATTCTGGAGAAAATCGGGGCCATGCAGCATCGCAGCCTCTCAAGACGCCCCACGCTCGGCCCTGCCGACCTGGCCTTCATGGCCTGGCGCAGCCTGTGGATGCCCCGCCAGACCCCGTCCGTCCAGCCATGACGCCCCAGCAGTACGTCGAGCAGAAGGCCGCGGCCAGCGGCTCATCCTTCTACTACGCCTTTCTCTTCCTGCCTCCGGAGCGTCGCGCCGCCATCACGGCCTTCTACGCCTTCTGCCGCGAGGTGGACGACGTGGTGGACGAGGTGCACGACCCCAGCGTGGCCGCGGCCAAGCTGGCCTGGTGGCGGCGCGAGGTGCAGCAGGCCTTTGCGGGCCAACCCAGCCACCCGGCGATGCAGGCCCTGATCCCCCTGGCCCCGACCTACGGGATCACTGCCGATCATCTGGACCAGGTGATCCAGGGCTGCGAGATGGACCTGAGCCAGACCCGCTACTTGGACTATGCCGGCCTGCAGCGCTACTGCCACCTGGTGGCTGGCGTGGTGGGCGAGGTGGCCTGCAACATCTTCGGCCGCACGCAGGAGGCCACAGTGCGCTATGCCCACACCCTGGGCCTGGCCCTGCAACTCACCAACATCATCCGCGACGTGGGCGACGATGCCCGGCGCGGCCGCATCTACCTGCCCATCGAGGACCTGCAGCGCTTCGACGTCAAGGCCCATGAACTGCTCAAGCGGGAATCGCCCTGGGGCTACAGCGAGCGCTTCCAGGCCCTGATGCGCTTCCAGGCCGAGCGGGCCCACCGCTGCTATGACGAGGCCCTGGCCCTGCTGCCGGAGGTCGACCGCAAGGCGCAGAAGCCCGGGCTGATGATGGCCAACATTTACCACGACCTGCTGCGCGAGATCGAGCGAGGCGGCTTTCAGGTGCTGCACCAGCGCATCTCGCTGACGCCGCTGCGCAAGCTGTGGATTGCCGCGCGAACGCAGTGGCGCGGGCGATGAGCCACCCGCCCCCGCTGCGGCGCCTGGCCGTGGTCGGTGCCGGCTGGGCCGGCTTGTCGGCGGCGGTGCAGGCCACCCGGGCTGGCCACCAGGTCGTGCTGTTCGACATGGCCGGTCAGGCCGGCGGGCGCGCCCGCAGCGCGGCCCAGGGCCCGCTGATGCTGGACAACGGCCAGCACATCCTGATCGGCGCCTACCGCGACACCCTGGCGCTGATGCGTCAGGTCGGGGTGGACGTCGATCAGAGCCTGTGGCGTCAGCCGCTCTCCCTGGTGTCGCCGCGTGGCACCGGCTTGCGTCTGCCGGGGGGACCGGCCATTCCCGCCTTTGTGCGGGGCGTGCTGGGGTGGACGGACCTGCCCTGGCGTGCGCGGCTGGCACTGCTGACTCAGGCGGTGCGCTGGCGGCTGGGTGGCTTTCGCGCCCCCGCGGACTGGAGCGTGGCCCGCCTTTGCGAGGGCCTGCCGCAAGTCGCCTTCGACGCACTGATCGACCCGCTGTGCGTGGCCGCGCTGAACACCCCGGGCCGGGAGGCCAGCGCCCAGGTGCTGCTGACGGTGCTGAAAGAGGCGCTGTTCGGTCCTCCCGGCGGCGCCGACCTGCTGCTGCCACGCCGTCCACTGCAGGAGCTGCTGCCCATGCCCGCACTGACATGGCTTCGGGCCCAGGGGGCCGTCTGGCAGCCGGGTCATCGGGTACAGCAGCTGACACCCTTGTCCGGCGGCTGGCAGGTGGATGGCGAAGCCGTTGACGCCGTGGTGCTGGCCTGCTCTGCCACCGAAGCGGCCCGCCTGCTGGCCCAGCAGGCCCCCGCGTGGGCGACGGTGGCCGCCGCCCTGCCCTACCAGCCCATCATCACGGTCTGGTTGCGCCACCCCGGTGTGCGGTGGCCGCAGGCCATGATGGCCTTCCCGGCAGACGCCAGCCCCGGCCTGGCGGCCCCGGCCCAGTTCGGCTTCGACCTGGGCCGCCTCGGTCTGGCGCCCGACACCTTTGCCCTGGTCATCAGCGGTGCGGCCGACTGGGTGGAGCACGGCACCGAGCAAACCGTGCACGCCTTGCGCCAACAGCTGCAGCAGGCCTTCTCGGGCAGTCCGCTGGCCTGGCAGGACGCCCAGGTGTCGGTCGTCGCCGTGCGCACCGAAAAGCGGGCCACCTTCGCCTGCACACCCGGCCTGCGCCGCCCGTCGGCCACCCCATTGCCCGGCTTGGCGGTGGCCGGTGACTATGTGGCCGGGCCCTTTCCCGCCACGCTGGAAGGCGCGGTGCGCAGTGGACGGCTGGCCGTCGAAGCCCTGCTGCAAGCCTGATCGGACCGCATTTGTTTTTGCTGCAGCGCAACACTGGCGTCGTTTGACCGTTTCGCCATATAAAATTCGCACCTCTCTTGGTCGGATTGCCATGCAAAAGAAAGACCCGCAGACCCCGAGCATCCAGGTTCTCTCCCGTGCGTTCGCCTTGCTCGACGTGCTGGCTTCGCAACAGGACCCCGTGCCGCTGAAGGACCTCAGCGAGCGCACGGGTCTGCACCCCTCCACCGCCCACCGCATCCTCAATGACCTGGCCGCCGGTCGGCTGGTCGATCGACCCGAGGCGGGCACCTACCGCCTGGGCATGCGCCTGCTGGAGCTGGGCAACCTGGTCAAGGCCCGGCTGGACGTGCGCGAGGCCGCCATCGGCCCGATGCGCGAACTCAACCGCTTCACCAACCAGCCGGTGAACCTGTCGGTGCGCCAGGGTGACGAGATCGTCTACATCGAGCGGACCTACAGCGAACGTTCCGGCATGCAGGTGGTGCGTGCGGTGGGCGGGCGGGCACCGTTGCACCTCACCTCCGTGGGCAAGCTGTTCCTGGCCTACGAAGAACCCCAACGGGTGCGCAGCTACGCCACCCGCACCGGCCTGAGCGGCCACACCCGCAACAGCCTGACCACCCTGCCCGCCCTGGAACGCGAACTGAGCCAGGTGCGCCGCCTGGCCGTGGCCCGCGACGACGAAGAACTGGAGCTCGGCGTGCGCTGCATGGCCGCTGGCATCTTCGACGACCAGGGCAAGCTGGTGGCCGGCCTGTCGATTTCCGCGCCCAGCGACCGCCTGGAAGAGTCCTGGATGGACCGGGTCAAAGCCACCGCGGCGCAAATCTCGGCCGCGCTGGGCTACCGCGGTCCGGCAGCCCCCGCCACCGCCTGAGGCGGCTTCCCGTTCACCCTGCCCATCAAGCAAAAAGGCAGCCCGTGAGGCTGCCTTTTGTGGGGCCGAGAGCGGCGAAGGCGCTCAGCTCGTCGGCTTGAGCTTGCTGTCCAACGTGCCGATCGGCGTGGGCGATGTCGTGGCAGAAGTGGTCGGATGATTGCTCAGCAGCCACTTGCGGATGCGCTCGGCATCGGCAATGCGCGAGTACTTGCCGGCCGAGTCGAGCAGCACCATGATCAGCTTGCGCCCAGCCAGCTTGGTCTGCATCACCATGCATTGGCCGGCTTCGGTGATGTAGCCGGTCTTCTGCACGACGATGTCCCAATCCGGGCTCCTCACCAGCCGGTTGGTGGTGTGGTACTGCAGTTGACGCGAGCCCACCTCGACCTGGTACTCCGGCGAGGTCGACAGCTCACGGATCAGGGGCACCTGCGCCGCCGCCTTCACCAGCACCGCCAGATCCTGTGCGCTGGATTGGTTCTGGCTGGACAGACCGGTCGGCTCCACATAACGGGTGTCATGCATGCCCAGTTGGCGGGCCTTGGCGTTCATCGCCGCCACGAAGGACGAGATACCGCCGGGATAGGCGTGGCCCAGCGCGCTGGCCGCACGGTTCTCGGACGACATCAGCGCCAGATGCAGCATCTCGCCACGGGTCAGCTTGGTGCCCACGCGCAGACGTGAGGAACTCATCTTCTCGGTGTCGACATCGTCCTGCGAGATGGTGATCGTCTCGTCCATCGGCAGATGGGCTTCGGTCACCACCATGGCCGTCATCAGCTTGGTGATGGAGGCGATGGGCAGCACGGCCTGGGAGTTCTTGTTCAGCAGGACCTCGTTGGTGTCCTGGTCCAGCACATAGGCCACGCTGCTGCGCAGGGCCAGCGGATCCTCGGTGTGGTGCAGGCCGTACATCTCGCCGAAGGAGCGCACGCCAGGGCTGAACGACGCCGGCTCCACCGCCTTGCGGGTGGTGGCCACGACCTTGGTGGTCCGGGGCGCCTTCTGGGCGGACGCGGAGGCGGTGCGTGTGCGGGGCTTGCTGCTGGCGGCAGCCGATTTGCCAGACTTGCCTGAAGATGCGGCCGACGTCTTCTTGGCCTTGGCGCTCGCGCCCTTGCTGCTGGCACTTGCCTTGGCAGACGTGCTGGCCGCCGCCTTGCGGTGGGAAGCATCCTTGGCTTCCCCGGCCCACACCTGGGATGCGGTCACCGAAGCCAGCAGGCAACAGGCCACCAAGCACGCCTTGCGAAATTTCATCTTCATTCCTCGCGTCGCCTCTCGCGATCCAACGTCCTCAACGGTGCGCCAACCCGCACAGGCATGACCAAAGTCATTCTTACGGAAGAATTATCCTCCCGAAGAAGCCGGCGGCGCAATGAAAAAGACATGCAAGACACGTACTTGCACGTCTTTTTTCAAGTGCGGGCGCTGGTCACCCCTGGGCGGGGACGCGCTCGACGCCGGCGTGCAGCTTGCTCAACGCGGACAGGTAGGCCTTGGCTGACGCCACGACGATGTCCGGATCGGAGCCGACGCCATTGACGATGCGACCACCCAACTGCAGACGGAATGTCACCTCGCCCTGGGATTCTGTGCTGCCCGAGGTGATGGCATTGACGGAATAGAGCACCATCTCCGCACCACTTTGGACCTTGGACTCGATCGCCTTGAGGGTCGCATCCACCGGCCCGTTGCCGTCGCTCTCGACCACCACCTCTTCGCCCCCGACCATAAGCACGACACGTGCCTGCGGACGCTCGCCGGTTTCGGAGTGCTGGGACAGCGAGACGAAGCGGTAGTGATCCGGCTCGGCGGCGCGGGCACTGTCACCCACCAGGGCGATGATGTCCTCGTCGAAGATCTCGCTCTTGCGGTCAGCCAGGTCCTTGAAGCGGGCGAAGGCGGCGTTCAGATCGGCTTCCGAAGCGACGTCCACCCCCAGTTCCTGCAGGCGCTGCTTGAAGGCGTTGCGGCCCGAAAGTTTGCCCAGCACCAGCTTGTTGGCGGCCCAGCCCACATCTTCGGCCCGCATGATCTCGTAGGTGTCACGCGCCTTGAGCACGCCGTCCTGGTGGATGCCGGAGGCATGGGCGAAGGCGTTCGCGCCGACCACGGCCTTGTTGGGCTGCACCACGAAGCCGGTGGTCTGGCTGACCAGGCGCGAGGCCGGCACGATCTGCGAAGTGTCGATGCCCACCTCCAGGCCGAAGTAGTCCCGTCGGGTCTTGACCGCCATGACCACCTCTTCCAGCGAACAGTTGCCCGCCCGCTCGCCCAGGCCGTTGATCGTGCACTCCACTTGGCGAGCGCCACCGATCTTCACACCGGCCAGCGAATTGGCCACCGCCATGCCCAGGTCGTTGTGGCAGTGCACCGACCAGATGGCCTTGTCGGAGTTGGGCACCTTCTCGCGCAGCTGGCGGATGAAGTTGCCGTACAACTCGGGGATGGCGTAGCCCACGGTGTCGGGGATGTTGATGGTGGTGGCACCTTCGGCAATCACCGTCTCCACCACGCGGGCCAGGAAGTCCAGGTCCGAGCGATAGCCGTCCTCCGCCGAGAACTCGATGTCGCCACACAGGTTGCGGGCAAAGCGCACCGACAGACGGGCCTGTTCCAGCACCTCTTCCGGCGACATCCGCAGCTTCTTCTCCATGTGCAGCGGGCTGGTGGCGATGAAGGTGTGGATGCGACTGCGGGCGGCACCGGCCAGCGCCTCGGCGGCCCGGCTGATGTCGCGGTCGTTGGCGCGGGCCAGCGAGCACACGGTGGACTCCTTGATCTGGCCGGCGATCGCGCGCACAGCTTCGAAGTCGCCGTTGGAGGCCGCCGCAAAGCCCGCTTCGATCACGTCCACGCGCAGACGCTCCAGGTGGCGGGCGATGCGCACCTTCTCCTCGCGGGTCATCGAGGCACCGGGAGACTGCTCACCGTCGCGCAGGGTGGTGTCGAAAATGATGAGCTTGTCGGTCATGCGGGAATCTCCTGGAACGCGGTGGCAGCCGGGGCGGCGGCACGGGGGAAGCGACGGTCAAAGGTCATGGACATCTCCGGGGAGGTGCACGCAGCCGGAGGACAAAGAAAAACGGCCCGCTGCGATGCGCTGGCGGGCCGTGATCCGAAAAATGGTTCGGTGAACTTCGATGGACGTGTTCGATCAGCGTGCCCGCAGACTGGCTAGGGGCAGCGATAGCAGCGGAGTGCGGGCCATCACGGTCGAGTTCATGGTTTGAGTATACCGTCTCAGTGCAGCCCGCGCTCGTCGGGTTCATCCTTGGACGTCGAGATCACGCTCACCGGTTTGCCCTTCAGGCGCTTGTAGCCATAGACCACGTAGCCGGACACACCGTACACGCAGAACAGCGCGAACAGCACGATGGGCGGGTGGATGGTGATGACGGCGAAGGCCAGCGCGATCAGCACGATCACGATGAAGGGCACGCTGCGCTTGAGGCTGATGTCCTTGAAGCTGTAGAAGGGCACGTTGGTGACCATGGTCAGCCCGGCGTAGAGCGCAAAGGCAAAGGCCGTCCAGGTCAGGGCCGGCGAGCCCACCACGTCCTTGACGCCGTGGTCGTCGACCACCCAGATGAAGCCCACCACCATGGCCGCCGCGGCCGGACTGGGCATGCCCTGGAAGAAGCGCTTGTCGACGATGCCGATGTTGGTGTTGAAGCGGGCCAGGCGCAGGGCCGCGCAGGCGCAATACACGAAGGCGGCAATCCAGCCGGCCTTGCCCAGGCCCTTCAGGGCCCACTCATAGACGATCAGCGCCGGTGCCGCACCAAAGCACACCATGTCGGACAGGCTGTCCATCTGCTCGCCGAAGGCGCTCTGGGTGTTGGTCATGCGGGCCACGCGACCGTCCAGGCTGTCGAGCACCGCAGCGCAGAAGATGCCCACGGCCGCCATGTCGAAGCGGGCGTTCATGGCCATCACGACGGCATAGAAGCCGCCGAAGAGCGCGCCCAGGGTGAAGAGATTCGGGAGGATGTAGATGCCACGACGCCGACGGCGCGGCGGCATGTCGTCCAGGTCCTGGTCATCGTCGTCCAGGGCGTCCGGAACGTTCGGGGTCAAATCGGTCATAAGGGGAAAGGATAACTCAGCGCCCGGCCCCGGCACGGCCAGAAACGACACGGGCCGCCCGAAGGCGGCCCGCTGGTCGAGAACGGTGACCCCGGGGCCACCGTCCGCGATCAGTTGCGGCTCTTGTCGACCAGCTTGTTGGCCTTGATCCAGGGCATCATGGCGCGCAGCTTCTCACCCACCACCTCGATCTGGTGCTCGGCGGTCAGGCGGCGGCGCGAGGTCAGCGTCGGAGCGCCGGCCTTGTTTTCCAGGATGAAACTCTTGGCGTATTCACCGGTCTGGATGTCCTTCAGGCACTGACGCATCGCGTTCTTGGTGTCTTCGGTCACCACGCGCGGGCCGGTCACGTACTCGCCATACTCGGCGTTGTTCGAGATCGAGTAGTTCATGTTGCCAATGCCGCCTTCATAGATCAGGTCGACGATCAGCTTGAGCTCGTGCAGGCACTCGAAGTAGGCCATCTCGGGCGCGTAACCGGCTTCGGTCAGCGTCTCGAAGCCGGCCTTGATCAGCTCGACGGCACCACCGCACAGCACGGCCTGCTCACCGAACAGGTCGGTCTCGGTCTCTTCACGGAAGGTGGTCTCGATGATGCCGGCCTTGCCGCCACCGTTGGCCACGGCGTAGCTCAGGGCCAGATCACGCGCCTTGCCGGTCTTGTCGGCGTAGACGGCGATCAGGTGCGGCACGCCGCCGCCCTGGGCATAGGTGCCACGCACGGTGTGGCCGGGGGCCTTGGGGGCCACCATCCAGACGTCCACGTCCTCGCGCGGCACGACCTGGTTGTAGTGCACGTTGAAGCCGTGAGCGAAGGCCAGCGAGGCGCCGGGCTTCAGGTTGGGAGCGACCTGGCTGTTGTACACGTCGGCGATCTGCTCGTCGGGCAGCAGGATCATCACGACATCGGCGGTCTTCACCGCGTCGGCGATCTCGGCCACCTTCAGCCCGGCGTTTTCAGCCTTGCTCCAGGAGGCGCCGCCCTTGCGCAGGCCGACGGTGACCTTCACGCCGCTGTCGTTCAGGTTCAGCGCGTGGGCGTGGCCTTGCGAGCCGTAGCCGATGATGGTGACGTTCTTGCCCTTGATGAGGGAGAGGTCGGCGTCCTTGTCGTAGTAAACCTTCATGGGATGTCTCTTCTTCGGTTGAAGTCTGGTCAGATAGCGGGATGGAGCGATCGCGGGGATCAGACGCGCAGGATGCGCTCGCCGCGACCGATCCCGCTGGAGCCGGTGCGCACGGTTTCGAGGATGGCGGTGCGGTCGATCGCCTCGATGAAGGCGTCGAGCTTGCCGGCATCCCCGGTCAATTCGATGGTGTAGCTTTTCTCGGTCACGTCGATGATGCGGCCGCGGAAGATGTCGGCCATGCGCTTCATCTCCTCGCGTTCCTTGCCCACGGCGCGGACCTTGATCAGCATGAGCTCGCGCTCGGTGTAGTGGCCTTCGGTCAGGTCCACGACCTTGACCACGTCCACCAGACGGTTCAGGTGCTTGGTGATCTGCTCGATCACCTCGTCGGAACCGGTGGTGACCACCGTCATGCGCGACAGCGACGGATCTTCCGTCGGCGCCACGGTGAGGCTCTCGATGTTGTAGCCGCGGGCAGAAAACAGCGCCACCACGCGGGACAGGGCACCGGGCTCGTTCTCGAGCAACACGGCGATGATGTGTTTCATGTGCAGTCTCCTGACGCGCTCTTCAG
>NZ_BADL01000146.1 GCF_000333615.1 Ideonella sp. B508-1
TCGGCTACTTGACTCCAACGGGACAATCGGAACGGGCAGACGCTTCATGCGCTCGCCCACACGGGTCCGGTCCTGGACCTCGCCCGCAAGTTGACCACAAGCGGCATCGATGTCGTCGCCCCGCGTCTTGCGAATCGTGGTCACCAGACCCGCATCCTGCAAGACCTTGGCAAAGCGCAACACACGCTCGCGCGAGGAACGCTGCAGACCCGAGGCCGGGAAGGGGTTGAATGGAATCAGGTTGAGCTTGCAGGGCACGCGATGCTCACCCCGGCCATGCACCAGCGCCAGCAGGGCCTGGGCATGCTCCTCGGTGTCGTTGACGCCTTCGAGCATGCAGTATTCGAAGGTGATGAAGTCGCGTGGCGCCGCCTGCAGGTAACGCTTGCAGGCCGCCATCAACTCATCCAGCGGGTACTTGCGATTGAGCGGGACCAGCTCGTCCCGCAAGGCATCGGTGGGGGCATGCAGCGACACCGCCAGCGCCACCGGGCAATCCTCGCGCAGACGGTCCATCATCGGCACCACGCCGGAGGTGGACACGGTCACCCGGCGGCGCGACAGGCCGTAGCCATGGTCGTCCAACATCACCCGCAGAGCCGGAATCAAGGCACCGTAGTTCTGCAGCGGCTCGCCCATGCCCATCATCACCACGTTGGTGATGGCCCGCTCGCCCGCCGGCAGTTGCAGCCGCTCGCGCAGGCGGTGCTCGGCGAACCAGAGCTGGGCCAGGATCTCGCCGGTGCTCAGGTTGCGGCTGAAGCCCTGGTGGCCGGTGGAGCAGAAGCGACATCCCACGGCGCAGCCCGCCTGGGAGGACACGCACAGCGTGCCCCGGTCGTCCTCGGGGATGAAGACCGTCTCGACGGCGTTGCCGCCGCCCACGTCGAACAGCCACTTGGTCGTGCCATCCGACGAGACCTGCTCGGTCAGCACCGGCAGGCCCCGGATCTCGGCCCGCCCGGCGAGCTTCTCACGCAGGGACTTGGCTAGATCGGTCATGGACGCGAAATCCTTCGCGCCCTTCTGGTGAATCCAGCGGAAGAGCTGGGTCGCGCGGAAGCGCTTTTCGCCCAGCCCTTCACAGTACGCACTCAGGCCATCCAGGTCGTGGTCGAGCAGATTGACGACATCGCCCATGGACCGGCCTCCTCTGACGTGCGTGGAACTCGCGCGATCAGCGCGAGTGGATGTTCATCGCCGGGAAGAAGAAGGCGATTTCGACCGCGGCGGTCTCGGCGGCATCGGAGCCGTGCACAGCGTTGGCATCGATCGAATCGGCGAAGTCGGCGCGGATGGTGCCCTTGTCGGCCTTCTTCGGGTCGGTGGCGCCCATCAGGTCGCGGTTCTTCAGGATGGCGCCTTCGCCTTCCAGCACTTGCACCATCACCGGGCCGGAGATCATGAAGCTCACCAGGTCCTTGAAGAAGGGGCGGGCCTTGTGCACGGCGTAGAAGGCCTCGGCATCGGCTTGCGACAGCTGCATCATGCGGGCAGCGATGACCTTCAGGCCGGCGCCTTCGAAGCGGCTGTAGATCTGGCCGATGACGTTCTTGGCCACGGCGTCGGGCTTGATGATGGAGAGGGTGCGTTCGATGGCCATTGTGGTTTTCCTCGAAAGTTCGATGAGGGTTTGGACAAAGCGTTGGATTTTAGCCTTGCCCGTTGACATTCCTGTGGATCAGCGGCGGCCTCGGCCACCGCCGCCACCACCGCCTCGTCCCTGCAGCTTGCGGGTGAAGGCATCCGCACCGATGTAGCCCACCGAGGTCTGCATCGGATCGGGCTGACGCTGGTTGCCACCACCGCCGCCGCCCTTGCCCTTGCCGCCCCGGCCGCCGCCCCGGTTGTCCTGGACAAAGCGGCGGTCATAGGTCTGTTGCAGCGGGTTCGGGATCGGGCCGTCCTCGAAATCATCGTCGCGCACGGACACCGCGCGCTCGCGCTGGATGGCGCGGCGGTCGTAGGTCTGCTGCAACGGATTCGGGATACGGCTGGGATCGCCCGGCTCCCGCTGCGGGGCCAGATCGCCCTGCTCGCGGCGGCGCTTATCGTTGTTGCGGTTGTTGCCGCGGGCGTTCTCGGCACGCCCGCCCTCGGCCCGACCCTCTGCCCGCCCTTCAGGACGGTCGCGGCGCTGCTCGTTGCCGCGGCCCTTCTTGCCGCCCCGGTCGTCGCCACGCGCCGGCCGGCCGCCCTGGGCGTCGCGACCCTCGCGGCGGCCTTCGCCGCGCGGGGCCCCGGCACCATCGGTCAGACGGCGCAGCGCCTTCACGTCAGCCTCGCCCAGGTCCACCCAGTCGCCGCGCTTGAGCCCGCGCGGCAGCACCACGCAGCCGTAACGGATCCGGATCAGGCGGCTGACCGTCAGGCCCACCGCATCGAAGAGCTTGCGCACTTCGCGGTTGCGACCTTCGGTGATGACCACGCGGTACCAGTGGTTGACGCCCTCGCCACCACCGTCCTCGATGCTCTTGAAGGCGGCGGCCTGGCCTTCGATCTCCACGCCGGCCAGCAGGCGCTCGCGGGCTTCCTTCTCCAGCGTGCCCAGCACGCGCACCGCGTACTCGCGCTCCACGCCGAAGCGCGGGTGCATCAGCTTGTTGGCCAGGTCACCGGAGGTGGTCAGCAGCAGCAGCCCCTCGGTGTTCATGTCCAGACGGCCCACCGACTGCCACTTGCCCTGCTGCAGGCGCGGCAGCTTGCGGAACACCGTCGGGCGCTGCTGCGGATCGTCGTGGCTCACCACCTCACCCGCCAGCTTGTGGTAGGCGATGACACGGGCCGGCGGCGGCGCGATGCGGATGCGCACCGGCTTGCCGTCCACCGCCACACGGTCGCCGAAGGACACCCGCATGCCGGTGTGGGCGACCTCGTCGTTCACCGTGACGCGCCCGTCCTGGATCATCTGCTCCATGTCGCGGCGGGAGCCGATGCCCGACTGGGCCAGCACCTTGTGCAGCTTGGGCGCATCCACGTCCGGCAGCAGCACACGCTTCTCGGCGGATGCCTCCCCGGATTCGGCCAGCGCCTCAGGCTCGGCCGCGCCATCGAAGTCCCCGGCGACGACGCTGGCGAACAACTCGCCCGCCTCGACGGGGGCCTGCTGCGGCTCGACCGAGGGGCGCTGCGGCGCGTCAGATCCGTCCGCCAGCTCTTCGCCCCGGCCCGCACCGCGGCGACCGCGGCGACGGTTGCGCGAACGCCCGCCCCCCTCGCCCAGCTCGTCAGCCGCCACCACTGCCTCGGAGGTCCCCTCGGATGCCTCCCCGGGCGCACCGCTTGCGGCATCCACCGCTGGCGGGGTCACGGCAGGCACCTCCGCCACCGGCGCGGAAGATGCCTCGACCGCGGGTGGCGGCACAGGCAGCGGCTCCGCCGACGCCGGCGACGCCACTTCAGCCACCTCGGCGGCAGCGACGGCCGCGGTCTTGCGCGGCGCGCGCTTGCGCGCGGGCTTGGGGGCCTCTTCGGCGGCAGGCGGCACCTCGGACACCGCCTCCACGGGCGCCTCGGCCGCGGCGCTCACCACCTTGCGCGTGCGTGTGCGCTTCTTGGGTGCTTCGGCGGCGGCCTCTGCCGGCGGCAGTTGCGGGTTGTCTTGATCAGCGTCGTTCATGCTTCAGGTGGTGTTTGTGCGTTGTCGGCCGGCTCGCCATCGGCGGCTGGCGCGGAGGATTCTTGGGCGGCCACGGGGGTGACCTCGGGCGGCGCGTCTTCAGAAGGCGCCTGGGGCGCCTCCAGTGCCAGTTCGCCCTGCTCGGACAGAAGATCGGGTTGCGAGGTGGTCAGGCCGGCCAGGGCCTCCAGCCCGCCCGGGCCCTCCAGCAGCGGCAGCTGGTCCAGGCTGCCCAGCCCCAGATCGTCCAGGAATTGCCGCGTGGTCGCGTACAGGGCCGGACGCCCCGGTGCATCGCGGTGGCCGATCGTCTCGATCCAGTTGCGATCTTCCAACTGCTTCATGATCTGGCTGGAGACCACCACGCCCCGGATGTCCTCGATGTCGCCCCGGGTCACCGGCTGCCGGTAGGCAATGATGGCCAAGGTCTCGAGCACCGCCCGGGAGTAGCGAGGCGGCTTTTCCGGATTCAGGCGATCCAGGTACTCACGCAGCTCAGGGCGGCTCTGGAAGCGCCAGCCGGACGCCACCCGGACCAATTCCACGCCCCGATCGCGCCAGTCCTGCATCAGCTCATCCAGAACCATCCGGAGCGAATCAGCCCCGAGCTGGTCCTCGAACAGCACGCGCATCTCCCGCAGCGACAGCGGCTGGCTGGCACAGATCAGTGCGGTTTCGAGAACGCGCTTGGCATCCTGTGTGTTCATCGACAAGGAATCGAAACGCTGCCCTTCGGGGCAGTGGACTCGTCAGGCCGCTGTACCGCGGCGGCATGGGCTCGTGGCGTCCGCGCCAAATGAAGGCGACAGCAGGACGGGCATGGATACAGGTTCATCGCCGGGCCGGCGGAGACCGCAGCTGCGGTCGACAGGTTCACCGTGACACACGGTGGCTTGCCCCGTTCACCGGAAAGACAGCGGGCTTGAGGACCGAATGACTTCAGCACCTGCTTTTTGGCAGACACCGGCAACCGCTGTCGAGGCTTGGAGGCCAATTGTATTACAAGCCGCGCCCCGACTGCACTTCAATGCGCGCATCACTGGGCCGCGCCCAGCACCTGCTGCCACGCCGCAGCCAGATCAGGAGGCAAGGCCGCCTCGAAGGACAGCGGCGCGCGGGTGATGGGGTGGGCGAAGGCCAGCTCGGCGGCGTGCAGGGCCTGTCGCTGCATGCCCCGCGCGGGGCGGCCGCCGTACAGGGCATCGGCCACCAGGGGATGCCCTTGATGGGACAGATGCACCCGGATCTGGTGGGTGCGCCCGGTGTGCAGCTTGCACCGGACGGCGCTGATCTCGCCGTCAAAGGCCAGCGGCTGGACATCGGTGCGCGCCGGCTTGCCACCCGCCACCACCGCCATGCGGGTGCGCAGGGCCGGGTCCCGCCCCACGGGCGCCTCCACGGTGAACGGTGCCTGCCCCACGTCACCGTGGGCCAGCGCCAGATAGCGGCGCTGGATGTCGCGCTGGGCCATGTCGCGCACCAGCGCGGTGACCGCTTCCAGCGTGCGCCCGACCACCATCAAACCCGAGGTGTCCTTGTCCAAGCGGTGCACGATGCCCGCACGCGGGAGCTGCGCGGCACGCGGATCGCGCGCCAACAGGCCGTTGAGCAAGGTGCCCGACCAGTTGCCGGCGGCGGGATGCACGACCATGCCCGCGGGCTTGTTCACCACCAGCACATGCGCGTCCTCGTGGACGACATCCAGCGCCATGGGCTCCGGCCGGAAGGCCAAGCTTTCGGCCGGCGGCACCAGGTGCACCTCGAGCCGCTGGCCGGCCTTCACCTTGCGGGACGACACCGACGCCACCACCCCATCCAGGCGAACCTGCCCCGCCTCGATCAGGCTTTGCAGGTGGCTGCGCGAGAACTCGGGCGCCAGGGCGGCCAGCACGCGGTCCAGGCGCTGCCCATGGGCGGCCGCCTCCAGCGACTGCACGCGGTTCTCGAATTCGGATTCGGTCTCACCATCCTCCGCCACCTGGGCCAACGCATCCGGACCGGACAGGCCCGTGGGCTCCCAGTTGCCACTCATATAATCGATCGACCTTTCGTCTGCACACTCCGCGTCGCGGCCTCTCCAGGGGCTGCCCGATTCATGACCGCACACCCCCTGTTCCGTGCCCTCACCCGCGGCGCGCTCGCTGCGCTGATGGTGACCCTGGCTGCCTGCAGCTCCCTCAAGGACCCTGAGATCCAGGGCTCGGCCGAAGAATTGTATGCATCGGGCAAGTCGGAGATGAGCTCCGGCAACTGGCCCGGCGCCATCAAGTACCTTGAAAAGGTGGAGGGCCGGGCCGGCGGCGGCCTGCTGGCCCAGCAGTCCCAGCTGGACCTGTCCTACGCCTACTGGAAGTCGGGCGAGAAAGCCCAGGCGATCAGCACGCTGGACCGCTTCATCAAGCTCAACCCCTCCAGCCCCGGCCTGGACTACGCGCTCTACCTGCGTGGCATGGTGAACTTCAACGACGACTTCGGGCTCATCGGCGCGCTGTCGCGCCAGTCCCCGGCCGAGCGTGACCAGCAAGCCTCCCGCGAGTCCTACCAGTCCTTCAAGCAACTGGTCGAGCAGTTCCCGGAGTCGAAGTACGCCGCCGACGCCCGCCTGCGCATGGACTACATCGTCAACGTGCTGGCCGAGTACGAGGTGCATGTGGCGCGCTACTACCTGCGCCGCGGCGCCCTGGTGGCCGCCGCCAACCGGGCCCAGCAGACGATCACCGTCTACCCGCAGACCCCGGCCACCGAGGAAGCTCTCTACATCCTGGCCCAGGCCTATGACCGGCTGGGCCTGGACAAGCTGCGCGACGATGCCACCCGGGTGTTGGCGCACAACTTCCCCGAAAGCCCGCTGCTCAAGCAAGGCATCCAGGAGAGCGAGAAGCCCTGGTGGCAGCTGTGGTGATCACGGCGCTCCGCACGGCATGACGACAACGGCCCCCGCGTGGGGCCGTTGTGCTTTTCAGCGCTGCCGCCCCACCTGTCGATCAGCCTGCCGGGTGCGCTGCAGCCAGCTCGCGCAACCAGGACAGGGCCTGCTCACCGCTGGACAGCATGGTCATCGGCGGCAAGGCGGACAACAGCCGCCCGCCATAGCGGGCCTGCAGCAGGCGCACGTCACACAGCACCAGCAGGCCGCGGTCGGTCTCGGTGCGGATCAGCCGCCCCGCCCCCTGCTTGAGGGCGATCGCCGCCTCGGCCACGAAATAGTCGTTGAAGGCGTCTCGCCCCTGGCTCTTGAGCTGGCGCACACGCGCCTCGACCAGCGGATCGTTCGGCGGCGGAAAGGGCAGCTTGTCGATCACCACGCACTGCAGCGCCTCGCCAGGCACGTCGATGCCCTCCCAGAAGCTGGCCGAGCCTACCAGCACGCAGCGCCCTTCCTGAAAGCGCTGCAGCAGACTTCGCTTGGCCGCACTGCCCTGGACCAGCACTTCCAGCGAACTGCCCAGGCTCTCCAACTCCTTTTGCAGGGCCTCGGCCACGGTGCGCATGGCGCGCAGTGTGGTGGTGAGCACAAAGGTGCGTCCCCCGAGGGCGTGGGCGCAGTGGGCGGAGGCCCGCCCCACCATCACCGGGTGGGCCGCCTCGTTGGGCTGCGGAAAGCGCGGCGGCACGTAGACCCGGGCGTTCTCGGCATAGGCAAACGGACTGCCCACCCGCAGCTTGCGGGCATCGTCCAGACCGGCGGCCTCGCTGAACCAGCTCAAAGCCTCGTCGTCGCCCAGCGTGGCCGAGGTGAACACCCAGGCCCGGTGCCCCTGGGCACGCTGCTCGCCCATCATGCTGCGGATGTCCAGCGGCGACTCGATCAGCCGCGCCTGGTGCGGGGTCAGATCCACCCAGCGCACACGCTCCGGCGGGGTCTCCAACCCGAAGCGGGCCACCTGGGACTGCAGGGCCTGCGCCCGGGACTGCAGGCGCACGAAATCGGGGGAACTGGCGGCCACCAGTTCCAGCGCAGCAGCAGCCACCCGCAAGGCTTCGGCCAAGCCGCTCAACCCGGAATCGAGCTGCGCCTGGCGGCTGCCCCCCGCCACCTCGTCCCAGCGCAACCGCAGCACGCCTTTGGGCTCCCGATGGGGGCCGGCCACAGCCAGGCGCAGCGCTTTGGCAGCCTGCTCACAGGCTGCAGCAATGTCGATCCAGGGAGCCTGGCCGCGGGCCTGCTGCTGGCCTGCGGCCAGCAGGTCCTGGGCGAAGTCGTGGACCTGCCCGGTGCCCAGGGTCTGGCCGAGGAACTGCACGCCGGCCTCCACCATCTGGTGGGCCTCGTCGAACACGGCGATGTCCACCGTGGGCAGCAGTTCGGCCACGCCGCTGTCACGCAAGGCCAGGTCGGCGAAGAACAGGTGGTGATTGACCACCACCACGTCGGCGGCCATGGCCTCGCGGCGGGCCTTCATGACATGGCAGGCGTGGTACTCGCCGCACTCGCTGCCCAGGCAGTTGTCGCGGTTGGAGGTGACCAGGGGGATGACCTCGGAACGCTCGTCCAGCCCTTCGAGTTCGCCGATGTCGCCGCTGCTGGTGGCCTGGGCCCAGGTCTCGATGCGGGACAACGCCCGCACCGCATACCGGTCCGGCAGGGTGGCGCCCTCGCGGGCCAGCAGCAACCGGTGCCGGCACAGGTAGCTGGCCCGCCCTTTGAGCAGCGCCACCGTCACCGGCAACTTCAGGATGTCGCGCAGCCGGGGCAGATCGCGGAAGAAGAGCTGGTCCTGCAGGCTCTTCGTGGCCGTGCTGACCAGGGTGCGGCGGCCGGACAGCAACACCGGCAGCAGATAGGCGTAGGTCTTGCCCACGCCGGTGCCCGCCTCCGCCACCAGGGCCTCCCGCCCCTCGATGGCCTCGGCCACGGCCTGTGCCAGGCGGTTCTGCGGCTCGCGCGGCATGAAGCCGTCGTCGGCATGGGCCAGCGGCCCTTCGACGGACAAAGCTTCGCGGACCGCCGAGACCAGATCGGCGGAAGGGGCTGCAGCGGGATCGGACATCCGTTCAGGCGGGTTCGGGGGGCTCCAGCATCGCCTCCAACTGGGCGATCTGGTCACGCAGCACCAGGCGCTGCTTTTTGAGCCGACGCAAGGTCAGTTCATCCGGGCCTGAGAGGGGATCGGCACCGTCGATGCGATTGTCCAGTTCGGCGTGTGCCATGCGCAACTCGATCAGTCGCCGGAGGGGCGAATGCAGGTTGTCGGCAGGAAGAAGATCGGCATCCACAGTGGCTTGAGTTTATATTGCGCCCATGACAACGACATCCCAGGGCTATCGGATCACCGCGGCCACCGGCCTGCACAAGGGCGACCGGGCCTACCAGCAGGATCAGGTGCTCATCCTGGCACACCCCCGCGTTGCGGGTTGTGCGCTGGCCCTGGTGGCCGACGGCATGGGAGGCAAGAGCGGCGGACGCACCGCCTCCGACCAGGTCATCATGACCGCCAAGCAGGTGTTCGACCGCTACACGCCGGCCACCGACGACCCCACCGAGATGCTGCGCCAGCTGGTGGTGGAGTCCCACCTGATGATCAAGTTGACCGCGATCACGGCCGACGAGGAGCCCCACAGCACGCTGGCGGCCTTTCTCGTGCTGCCGGACCGCAGTGCCTACTCGGCCCACGCCGGAGACTCCCGGGTCTACCATTTCCGCGGCGCGGAGATGCTGCGGCGGACGGTGGACCACTCCTATGTGCAGCGCCTGATCGACGAAGGCAAGATCACCGAGGCCCAGGCCAACACCCACCCCCAGGCCAACCTGCTGACGGGCTGCCTGGGCACGCAGGCCGATCCTCCGGTGGAGATCACGCCGCTGGACCGCCTGGAGGTGGGGGACAGCCTGCTGGCCTGCTCCGATGGCCTGTGGCACTACCTGACGCCCCGCGAGCTGGGTGCCATCGTCAGCGCCCTGGCCCCGCGGGAGGCCAGCGAGATGCTGATCGGCAAGGCGCGCCAGCGGGCCCGGGGCATGGGCGACAACCTGTCGCTGGCCCTGGTGCGCTTCGACCCGATCCAGTGACGGCGATCCGCCCTCCCTGAGGGCGGCGCAGCCGCTCAGGTCAGGGAGGTATCGACCGTGCGGCGTTCCAGCGCGAGGTACTCGGCCGAGCGCATCTCGTTCAGGCGGGACACGGTGCGGGGGAACTCGTGAGCCAGCGGACCCTCGGTGTAGAGCTGCTCGGCCGGCGTGGCCGCCGAAACAACGAGCTTGACCCGGCGGTCGTAGAGCACATCCACCAGCAGTGTGAAACGCCGGGCTTCCGAGGCCAGGCGCGGTGGCATCTGCGGCACGCCCGACAGCAGCAGGGTGTGGAAGCGCGAGGCCAGCTCCAGGTAGTCGTTCTGTGAACGCGGCCCGCCGCACAGGGTCTGGAAGTCGAACCAGATCACCCCGCCCGCGCGCCGACGGGCCTTCAGCTCGCGGTGCTCGATGTTCAGCACCGGGTCCTCGTCGGGCACCTCGGCCAGATCGTCGAAGGTTTTGGCCATGGCCGCCTCGGCCTCGGGCCCCAGCGGCGTGTGGTACAGATCCACCTGCTCCAGCGTGCGGCGGCGGTAGTCGATGCCGGCATCGACGTTGATCACCTCCAGGTTGGCCTTGAGCAGTTCGATGGCCGGCAGGATGCGGTCACGGTGCAGCCCGTTGGGATACAGGCCATCGGGGTGGAAGTTCGACGTGGTGACGATGGACACCCGGTGCGCGAACAGCGACTCCAGCAGCCGGTAGAGGATCATCGCGTCGGTCACGTCGGCCACATGGAACTCGTCGAAGCAGATCAGCCGGTAGCGCCGCGCGATGCGCGCGCCCAGTTCCTCCAGCGGGTTCTGGCGGCCCTTGAGCTCCTGCAGCTGCCGGTGCACCTCGCGCATGAATTCGTGGAAGTGCAGCCGCGTCTTGCGGGTCAGCGGCACGGCGCGGTAGAAGCAATCCATCAGAAAGCTCTTGCCCCGCCCCACCCCACCGTACATGTAGACGCCGCGCGGAATGGGTGGCTTGACCAGGGCCTTGGTGATCGCGTTGCTGCGACGGGCCTTGTAAGCCATCCACTCGTTCTCGCAGCGCTCCAGGGCGGCCACGGCCCGCAGTTGGGCCTCGTCGGCCTGGAAGCCGTTCTCGGCGAGCAGTTGCTCGTACAGCTGACGAACGCTCATCGTTCAAACCATCTCAAAGGGCAAGAAAAGGCCCGCCGGCCTGGCAGGCGGGCGGGCCGGTGGGCAAGCCGGGGCGAATGCCCCTGGCAGCCCGACGCTCAGAAGTTGAGCGTGCGCTTGTCCACCGCCAGAGCGGCTTCCTTGGTCGCCTCGCTCAGGCTGGGGTGGGCGTGGCAGATGCGCGCGATGTCCTCGGCCGAGGCCTTGAACTCCATCGCCACCACAGCTTCGGAGATCAGCTCCGAGGCCATCGGGCCGATGATGTGCACGCCCAGGATCTCGTCGGTCTTGGCATCGGCCAGGAACTTGACGAAGCCGGTGGTGTCGCCCAGCGCACGGGCGCGGCCGTTGGCCAGGAAGGGGAACTGACCCGCCTTGTAGGCCACGCCCTCGGCCTTGAGCTGCTGCTCGGTCTTGCCGACCCAGGCGATCTCCGGGCTGGTGTAGATGACCCAGGGGATGGTGCCGAAGTTGACGTGACCATGCTGGCCCGCGATGCGCTCGGCCACCGCCACGCCCTCTTCCTCGGCCTTGTGCGCCAGCATCGGGCCACGCACCACGTCGCCCACCGCCCAGACGCCGGGCAGGTTGGTCTTGCACTCGGCGTCAACGACGATGGCGCCGCGCTCGTCGAGCTGCAGGCCCACGGCCTCGGGGTTCAGGCCGATGGTGTTGGGCACGCGGCCGATCGAGACGATCAGCTTGTCCACCTCCAGCGTCTGGGCCTCGCCCTTGGCATTGGCATAGCTGAGCGTGACGCTCTTCTTGCCCTTCTTGACCTCGCCGATCTTCACGCCCAGCTCGATCTTCAGACCTTGCTTGGTGAAGACCTTCAGGGCCTCCTTGGCCACGGCCTCGTCCGCTGCGCCCATGAAGGTCGGCATGGCTTCGAGGATGGTCACTTCGGCACCCAGGCGGCGCCAGACCGAGCCCATTTCCAGGCCGATGACGCCGGAGCCGATCACGCCCAGCTTCTTGGGCACGGCGCCGACGCGCAGCGCACCGTCGTTGGACAGGATCAGGTCCTCGTCGAACTCGGCACCTGGCAGTTGGCGGGCATTGGAGCCGGTGGCGATGATGACCTGCTTGGCCACCAGCACCTCTTCCGCGGCGCCGGCCACCTTGACCTCGTAGGCACCGTCCTTGGCACCGGTGAAGGAGCCGCGGCCGTGGAAGAAGCTGACCTTGTTCTTCTTGAACAGGTAGAGGATGCCGTCGTTGTTCTGCTTCACGACGGTGTCCTTGCGGGCCACCATCTTGGCCACGTCCATCTTCACCGTGCCGGTGCTGATGCCGTGCTCGGCGAAGTGGTGGGTGGCGTGCTCGAAGTGCTCGGACGACTGCAGCAGGGCCTTGGACGGGATGCAGCCGACGTTGGTGCAGGTGCCGCCCGGGGCCGGGCCGCCCGCAGCGTTCTTCCATTCGTCGATGCAGGCCACGTTGAAGCCCAGTTGGGCCGCGCGGATGGCGGCGATGTAGCCGCCGGGGCCGCCGCCGATGACAACGACGTCAAATTGCTTGGACATGGAAACTCCCGGGGATCAGATGTCGAACAGCAGGCGGGCCGGGTCTTCCAGCGCTTCCTTCATGGCCACCAGGCCCAGCACGGCTTCGCGGCCGTCGATGATGCGGTGGTCATAGGACATGGCCAGGTAGTTCATCGGGCGCACCACGATCTGACCGTTCTCCACCACGGCGCGGTCCTTGGTGGCGTGCACGCCCAGGATGGCCGACTGCGGCGGGTTGATGATCGGGGTCGACAGCATGGAGCCGAAGGTGCCGCCGTTGGAGATGGAGAAGGTGCCGCCGGTCAGTTCTTCCAGACCCAGCTTGCCGTCCTTGGCCTTCTGGCCAAACATGGCGATGGTCTTCTCGATCTCGGCAAAGGTCAGCTGATCGGCGTTGCGGATGATGGGCACCACCAGACCGCGCGGCGAACCCACGGCGATGCCGATGTCGAAGTAGCCGTGGTAGAGGATGTCGTTGCCATCCACCGAGGCGTTCAGGATCGGGTACTTCTTCAGGGCGTGCACGGCCGCCTTGACGAAGAAGCTCATGAAGCCCAGCTTGACGCCGTGTTCCTTCTCGAACTTCTCCTGGAACTTCTTGCGCATCTCCATCACCGGAGCCATGTTGACCTCGTTGAAGGTGGTCAGGATGGCATTGGTGGCCTGGGACTGCAGCAGACGCTCGGCGATGCGGGCGCGCAGGCGCGACATCGGCACGCGCTGCTCCGGACGGTCACCCAGGTTCTGGGCCACGGGCGCGGCCACGGCCGGCAGCGGCTTGGCCACAGAGGCCGCCACCGGCGCGGCGACGGGCGCGGCCACGGCCGGCTTGGCGCCACCGGCCACGGCGGCCAGCACGTCACCCTTGGTGACGCGGCCATCCTTGCCGGAGCCGGCCACGGAGCCCGCGGCCAGGCCGTTGTCGGCCATCAGCTTGGCAGCGGCCGGCATGGCCACGTCGGACTTGCTGCCACCGGTGGCGGCAGGTGCGGCCACGGCCGCAGCAGCGGGAGACGGCGCCGCGGCAGCAGCAGCCGGTGCCGGGGCGGCCACGGCGCCTGCGGCGGCTTCGGTGTCGATCTTGGCGATGACCTGGTCGCTGACCACGGTGCCGCCATCGGCCACCACGATCTCGGTGATCACGCCGGCGGAGGGCGCCGGCACTTCCAGCACAACCTTGTCGGTCTCGATCTCGATCAGGATTTCGTCGACGGCGACGGCCTCACCGGCCTTCTTCTTCCATTGCAGCAGGGTGGCCTCGGCCACGGATTCAGACAGCTGCGGAACCTTGACTTCTACGATTGCCATGATGGGGAATTCTTTTGAAGTGTGCGACAAGGCTCCGGCGCGCAGGCGCCAGAGCCAGGGTCAATGCGTTGTGATTACTTGGAGAGCACGAAGCCCTTGAGCTTGCCGAAGGCCTGATCCAGCAGCGCCTTCTGCTGCTCCTGGTGCAGGTGGGCATAGCCGACGGCGGGCGATGCCGAGGCCGGGCGGCCGGCATAACCCAGCTTCTGGCCTTCGAGCATGTTCTCGTGGATCTGGTGCTGCACGAAGAACCAGGCGCCCTGGTTCTGCGGCTCGTCCTGGCACCACACGATGTCCGTCGCGTTGGGGTACTTCTTGATCTCGGCGGCGAAGGCCTTGTGCGGGAACGGGTACAGCTGCTCGACGCGCAGGATGGCCACGTCGTGCGACTTCTTCTCTTCGCGCTTCTTGACCAGGTCGTAATAGACCTTGCCCGAGCAAGCGATCACGCGCTTGACCTTGGCCGCATCGATCTCGGCGTTGCGCTCGCTGATCACCGTGTGGAACTCGCCCTTGGTGAACTCCGACAGCGGCGAGGTGGCGTCCTTGTTCCGCAGCAGCGACTTCGGGGTCATGATGACCAGCGGCTTGCGGAACTGGCGCACCATCTGACGACGCAGCAGGTGGAAGATCTGGCTGGCCGTGGTCGGCTGCACCACCTGCATGTTGTTGTCGGCCGCCAGTTGCATGAAGCGCTCCAGACGGGCCGAGCTGTGCTCGGGGCCCTGACCTTCATAGCCGTGCGGCAGCATCAGGGTCAGGCCGTTGGCGCGGCCCCACTTCACTTCGCCAGAGGCGATGAACTGGTCGATCACCACCTGCGCGCCGTTGACGAAGTCGCCGAACTGGCCTTCCCAGATGGTCAGCGTGTTGGGATCGGAGCCGGCGTAGCCGTACTCGAAGCCCAGCACCGCTTCTTCCGACAGGATGGAGTCGATGACGACGAAGGGCGCCTGGCCTTCGGCCACGTGCTGCAGGGGGATGTAGATGCCTTCGTCCGACTTGTCACGGTTCTGGTCGTGCAGCACGGCGTGACGGTGCACGAAGGTGCCGCGGCCGGAGTCTTCACCGGACAGCCGCACCGGGTAGCCCGAGGCCACCAGCGAGGCATAGGCCAGGTGCTCACCCATGCCCCAGTCGACGTTGATGTCGCCACGGCCCATGGCGGCGCGGTCGGCAATGACCTTCTCCACCAACGGGTGCAGCTTGAAGTTCGCCGGGATGGTGGTGACCTTCTCGGCCAGACGCTTGATCTCGGCCAACGGCAGCGCGGTGTCGGCCGCGTCGGTCCACTTCTTGCCGAGGAACGGCGACCAGTCGACCGCGTACTTGCTCTTGAAGTTGGTCAGCACCGGATCGACGGTGTGCTTGCCGGCGTCCATCGCGGCGCGGAAGGCCTTGACCATCTCGTCCGGGCCACCGGCGGCCAGCACGCCCTGGGCGACCAGCTTGTCGCCGTAGAGCTTGCGGGTGCCCGGGTGCTGGCCGATCTTCTTGTACATCAGCGGCTGGGTCAGCGCCGGGGTGTCCTGCTCGTTGTGGCCCAGCTTACGGAAGCAGATGATGTCGACGACGACATCCTTCTTGAACTGCTGACGGTAGTCCATGGCCAGCTGGGTGCACCACACCACGGCGTCAGGGTCGTCGCCGTTCACGTGCAGCACCGGGGCCTCGATCATCTTGACCACGTCCGAGCAGTACAGCGTCGAGCGGGTGTCGCGCGGATCAGAGGTGGTGAAGCCGATCTGGTTGTTGATGACGATGTGGACCGTGCCGCCGGTGTAGTAACCGCGGGTCTGGGCCAGTGCCAGCGTCTCCATCACCACGCCCTGGCCAGCAAAGGCGGCGTCGCCGTGCACCAGCACGGGCAGCACCTGGTTGCCTTCCTTGTCGCCACGGCGGTCCATGCGGGCCTTGACCGAGCCCTCCACCACCGGGTTCACGATTTCCAGGTGCGAAGGGTTGAAGGACAGGCTCAGGTGGACCGGGCCACCGATGGTGGTCACGTCGCTGGAGAAGCCCTGGTGGTACTTCACGTCACCGGCAGGCAGGTCTTCCGGCGCGGTGTGCTCGAACTCGGCGAACAGGTCCTTGGGCATCTTGCCCAGGGTGTTGACCAGCACATTCAGGCGGCCACGGTGGGCCATGCCGATCACGATTTCCTGCACGCCCTTCTCGCCGGCATGCTGGATCAGCTCGTCCATCGAGGCGATGAAGCTCTCGCCACCTTCCAGCGAGAAGCGCTTCTGGCCGACGTACTTGGTGTGCAGGTAGCGCTCCAGGCCTTCGGCCGCGGTCAGGCGGTCGAGGATGTGCTTGCGCTTCTCCGGCGTGAAGCTGGGCTTGGAGCGGGCGCTTTCCAGGCGCTCCTGCCACCAGCGCTTCTCGGTCGGGTCCGTGCAGTGCATGAACTCGGCGCCGACGGTGCCGCAGTAGGTCTCACGCAGGGCCTGCATGATCTCGCGCAGCGTCATGTGCTCGGCACGCGAGAAATAGGTGTTCGCGGCGCTGAACGGGATGTCCATGTCGGACTCGCTCAGGTCGTAGAACGCAGGTTCCAGTTCGGGAATCTTGGGGCGCTCGGTGCGCTTGAGCGGATCCAGATCGGCCCAGCGCGAACCCAGGAAGCGGTAAGCGGCGATCAGCGACTGCACGTGGACCTGCTTGCGGGCCACGGCGAGGTCGGTGGAGCTGGCCTTGACCGTGAAGGCGTTCGACTTCGCGCGTTGGGCGAAGGATTCGATCACGGGGGCGTGGGGCACGTCGCGGCTGGCTGTGCCGTCGACTGCAGGGACGTTCTGCAGCGCGTCGAAGTACTCGCGCCAGTTGTCGGGCACGGAGCCCGGGTTGTCGAGGTAGGCCTCGTACATCTCTTCGACGTACGGCGCATTCCCCCCGAACAGGTACGAGTTCGACCTGTATTGCTGCATCATTTCTCGCTCACCTTTCGCTCCGGTTTCCAGAGCTCCGATGGGTTGATCAACCTTCCGCGGCCCGGCTTGACCGTTGGCGGATTGCGATCCGCCTTGCTGCCCAATGGGTAGGATCAGCAAGGGGACACAGAAGGACCTGAATTGTCAGGGCGAGACTGTAGCACCGATGGTGCCACCCACCGGCCCGGCAACTACCCTGCACAGCACTGGGTCATCGGAGATTCAACGCCGAACTTGAGTGGCAAAGTCCCGCCACGATGCCCCGCAGCCCCCTGTCGCGCACCATCTGGCTCCACCCTGAGGCCCCCGCCAAGCCCGCGGTGGGTGCGGATTGCAATGGCTGCGGCGTGTGCTGCGCCCTGGACCCCTGCCCCGTGGGGGTGCTGCTCAGTCGCCGGCTTCATGGCGCCTGTGCGGCCCTGCGCTGGAGCGAGACGGCGCAGTGCTACCGCTGCGGCCTGCTGAGCGCGCCGGACGAGGTGCTGGCCCGCTGGCCACGCCCGCTGCGCCGATGGATCCACCGGCATGCCGGACGCTGGATCGCCAGCGGCCAGGGCTGCGATGCGGACTGGACCCCGCAGGAGCGTTCCCTCACCAAGCCATGAAAAAGGGCGCCCGCAGGCGCCCTCCTTGGCAGTCCATGGTTGGAATTCAGGCTCAGAGTGCCTGGATCAGCTCCGGCACGGCGGTGAACAGATCGGCTTCCAAACCGTAGTCGGCCACGGAGAAGATCGGCGCTTCCGGGTCCTTGTTGATCGCCACGATCACCTTGGAGTCCTTCATGCCGGCCAGGTGCTGGATGGCCCCGGAGATGCCGCAGGCCACATACAGCTGGGGCGCGACGATCTTGCCGGTCTGGCCCACCTGCCAGTCGTTGGGCGCATAGCCGGCGTCCACCGCGGCGCGGCTGGCGCCCAGTGCGGCACCCAGCTTGTCGGCCAGGGGCGTCAGCACCTCGTTGAACTTCTCGCTGCTGCCCAGCGCACGACCACCGGAAACGATGATCTTGGCGGCGGTCAGCTCCGGACGGTCGCTCTTGGTGACTTCACGACCGACGAAGCCGCTCTTGGCGTTGGCGGCCACAGCAGCGACGCTCTCCACGGCGGCCGCACCGCCGGTGGCGGCGGCCGCATCGAAGGCGGTGCCACGCACGGTGATGACCTTGACCGCGTCGGCGCTCTGCACGGTGGCGATGGCGTTGCCGGCGTAGATGGGGCGCTCGAAGGTGTCGGCGCCCACCACCTTGGTGATGTCGCTGAGCTGGGCCACGTCGAGCTTGGCGGCCACACGGGGCGCCACGTTCTTGCCGCTGGCAGTGGCCGGGAACAGGATGTGGCTGTAGCCCGAGGCAATGGCCAACACCTGGGCGGCCAGGTTCTCGGCCAGGCCTTCGCCCAGGCCGGCGCCATCGGCGTGCAGCACCTTGGCCACGCCAGCAATCTGGGCGGCCGCCTGCGCGGCGGCGCCCGCATTCTGGCCGGCCACCAGCACATGCACATCGGCACCCAGCTGGGCCGCAGCGGTCACGGTGTTCAGGGTCGCGCCCTTGATCGAGGCGTTGTCGTGTTCGGCAATGACGAGGATGGCCATGTTCAGATCACCTTGGCTTCAGTCTTGAGCTTGGCCACCAGGGTGGCGACATCCGGCACCTTGATGCCCGCGCTGCGCTTGGCCGGCTCGGCCACGCTGAGCGTCTTGATGCGCGGGGCCACGTCCACGCCGAGGTCGGCCGGCTTGACGGTCTCCAGCGGCTTCTTCTTGGCCTTCATGATGTTGGGCAGCGTGACGTAGCGCGGCTCGTTCAGGCGCAGGTCGGTGGTCACCACCGCCGGCAGGCTCAGCTTCAGGATCTCCAGACCGCCGTCCACCTCGCGGGTGACGGTGGCAGCGCCGTCGGCCACCTCGACCTTGGAGGCGAAGGTGGCCTGCGGCAAGTCGGCCAACGCGGCCAACATCTGGCCGGTCTGGTTGCAGTCATCGTCGATGGCCTGCTTGCCCAGGATGACCAGCGCCGGCTGCTCCTTGTCGACCAGCGCCTTGAGCACCTTGGCGACGGCCAGGGGCTGCAGTTCGGCATCGGTCTCGACCAGGATGCCACGGTCGGCACCGATGGCCATGGCGGTGCGCAGGGTCTCCTGGCACTGTGCCACGCCGCAGGACACGGCCACCACCTCGGTGACCACACCCTTTTCCTTCAGGCGCACCGCCTCTTCGACGGCGATCTCGTCAAAGGGGTTCATGCTCATCTTCACGTTGGCCAGATCCACCCCCGTGCCGTCGGACTTCACGCGTACCTTCACGTTGTAGTCGACGACGCGCTTGACGGCTACCAGTACCTTCATTTCGCGTTGCTCCTGTCGGATCGTTTGAGTGATTTGACGTTTACGTAAACTGTCGGATTCTAGGACCTGACCCGAGATGCGCCAAGAGGCGCACGCGGGATACTGTCCCACCAGCGATCCAAAAAATCGCACGGTCGTTCTATTTTATGCTGCCACGATGGCCCTGCGGCTCGCGTATGCTTGGGGACAACCCTAGGTCGAGCCCGTTACCGACCCCACTCCCGCACCATGCCAGACCCGCTTTCGCCCGTCCCGCCCATCGGAATCTTCGATTCGGGCGTGGGCGGCCTGTCCGTGCTGCGCGCATTGCGGCGCCGCCGCAGCGACATTCCCCTGCTGTATGTGGCCGACTCCGGCCACGCCCCTTACGGCGATCGCGATCCGGCCCACGCCCTGCAGCGCTCCATTCGCGTCACGGAACATCTGATGGCTCAGGGCGCGCGCCTGATCATCGTGGCCTGCAACACCGCCACAGCGCGGGCCATCGACATCCTCCGCCAGCGCCATCCTGGCATCACCTGGGTGGGGGTGGAGCCCGGTGTGAAACCGGCCGTGCGCCACAGCAACAATGGTCGCATCGGCGTGCTGGCCACCCCTTCCACACTGAGCAGCCCCCGCTTCGATTCGCTGATCGACCGCTTCGCCCAGGGCTGCGAAGTGATCCGGGTGCCCTGCAAGGGACTGGCGGCCGCCATCGAAACGGGCGGCCCGGCAGACCCGGCCCTGGACACGCTGCTGGACCGGTATTGCGAACCGGTGATCCAGGCCGGCGCGGACACCGTCGTGCTGGGCTGCACGCACTACCCCTTCGTGGCCGAACGCATTGCCGCCCGCCTGGGCCCGCAGGTTCAGTTGCTGGACACGGCCGATGCCGTGGCGGCTCACGCCTTGCACCTCTGGCCCAATTGCAGCGGCCAGCGTCTGCCGCGCGAGACCATCGCCCCCGTTCAGCTCGAAACAACCGGTGATGCCACCGTGCTGGCGCGGCTGGCCCGCGAGGGCCTGGGGCTGGAGGCCCCGGTCCGGACCATCGATCTGTGACGGGTGCGCAGCACCGCGGGAGGCGGCTGGTGCCCGGAACCGGGTTCGAACCGGTACGCCCTGTGAGGGGCGGCGGATTTTAAGTCCGCTGCGTCTGCCTGTTCCGCCATCCGGGCACGGGGCGGCATTATCGCGGCCCACCAGACCACTCCCGCGCTCAGGCAACAAAAAAGGGAAGCCTCACGGCTTCCCTTTTTGAAGAGACTGGAGCGGGAAACGAGGCTCGAACTCGCGACCTCAACCTTGGCAAGGTTGCGCTCTACCAACTGAGCTATTCCCGCTTGGGATCACCGGGGCTGGACCCCGGCGCCGGCCCCGCACAAGGCGTGACCGTTTGGTGTTTGGAGCGGGAAACGAGGCTCGAACTCGCGACCTCAACCTTGGCAAGGTTGCGCTCTACCAACTGAGCTATTCCCGCATGGCGTCTTCAATCTTGGAGGCGCGATCCAGAGTCGAACTGGACTAGACGGATTTGCAATCCGTTGCATAACCGCTTTGCTATCGCGCCTTCGAAACCGAAGACAGTGTAGCGCCAGCTGCCACCCGATGAAAAAGGGAAGCCGGGGCTTCCCTTCGGAATCTGGAGCGGGAAACGAGGCTCGAACTCGCGACCTCAACCTTGGCAAGGTTGCGCTCTACCAACTGAGCTATTCCCGCATGGCTCCTGACGGAACACGTTTTCCTGATCTGTGTTTGGTGACACCACAGCCCGGTCGTTTCTGATTTCTCAGACGTTTCCGCGCCGCATCAGGAAAGCTCGCATTATAGGCATGCTTTCAGCACTTCGGCAAGCCTTTCAAGAAATCTTGAAAGACAGCCGAAGCACTGCCCCTCAATGGGGACGGACATCCCCCGCGGCCGGGGTGGCTGCCGCCTCCGCGGGCGCTGCCGCGGCAGCGGCCACCACTTCCTCTTCCGGCAGCGGCGTCGGGGCACGCTCCAGCGCCACCTCCAGCACCTTGTCGATCCAGCGCACCGGCACGATCTCGAGCTGGCTCTTGACGTTGTCCGGAATGTCCTGGAGGTCCTTGACGTTCTCCTCCGGGATCATCACCAGCTTGATGCCACCACGATGGGCCGCCAGCAACTTTTCCTTGAGGCCGCCAATGGCCGTCACCTCGCCGCGCAGCGTGATCTCGCCCGTCATGGCGACATCCGCCCGCACCGGGATGCCGGTCAGCGCCGAGACGAAGGCCGTGGTCATCGCCGCACCGGCGCTGGGACCATCCTTGGGCGTGGCGCCATCGGGCACGTGAACGTGCACGTCGCGCTTCTCGAACAGCTCGTCCTTGATGCCCAGGCGGCGCGAGCGACTGCGCACCACGGTGCGTGCAGCCTCGACCGATTCCTTCATCACGTCGCCCAGCGAACCGGTGCGGATGATGTTGCCCTTGCCCGGCATGGCCGTGGCTTCGATGGTCAGCAGATCGCCGCCCACTTCCGTCCAGGCCAGACCGACCACCTGCCCGACCTGGTTGGTCTTCTCGGCACGGCCGAAGTCGAACTTGCGCACCCCCAGGAAGTCATGCAGGTTCTCGTCCGTCACCACCACCTTGTCGGCATAGGTCTTGAGCAGCAACCCCTTGACCACCTTGCGGCAGATCTTGGAGATCTCGCGCTCGAGCGAACGCACACCGGCTTCACGGGTGTAGTAACGGATGATGCCGCGGATGGCGCCTTCGGTGACCTCCATCTCGTCGTCCTTCACGCCGTTGTTCTTGGCCTGCTTGGGCAGCAAGTACTTCTGCGCGATGTGGAGCTTCTCGTCCTCGGTGTAGCCCGACAGACGGATGACCTCCATCCGGTCCAGCAGGGCCGGCGGGATGTTCATCGAGTTCGAGGTGGCCACGAACATCACATCGGACAGGTCGAAATCGACCTCGATGTAATGGTCCCCGAAGGTGTGGTTCTGCTCGGGGTCGAGCACCTCCAGCAGGGCCGACGACGGGTCACCCCGGAAGTCCATGCCCAGCTTGTCGATCTCGTCGAGCAGGAACAGCGGATTGCGCGTGCCGACCTTGGTCAGGCTCTGCAGCACCTTGCCCGGCATGGAGCCGATGTAGGTGCGGCGGTGCCCACGGATCTCGGCCTCGTCACGCACGCCACCCAGCGCCATGCGGACGAACTTGCGGCCCGTGGCGCGCGCCACGGACTGCCCCAGCGAGGTCTTGCCCACGCCCGGGGGCCCCACCAGGCACAGGATGGGCGCCTTGACCTTGTCGACGCGCTGTTGCACGGCGAGGTACTCGAGGATGCGGTCCTTGACCTTCTCCAGGCCGTAGTGGTCCTCGTTGAGCACCTCCTCGGCCAGACCCAGGTCGTGCTTGATCTTGGTCTTGCGAGACCAGGGCAGGCCGATCAGCGTGTCCAGGTAGTTGCGCACCACCGTGGCCTCGGCCGACATCGGCGACATCAGCTTGAGCTTCTTGAGCTCGGCCTCGGCCTTCTTGCGTGCCTCCTTGGGCATGCGGGCCGCGGTGATCTTCTTTTCCAGCTCCTCCAGGTCGGCGCCTTCTTCGCCGTCGCCCAGCTCCTTCTGGATGGCCTTGACCTGCTCGTTCAGGTAGTACTCGCGCTGGCTCTTCTCCATCTGGCGCTTGACGCGGCCACGGATGCGCTTTTCCACCTGCAGGATGTCGACCTCGTGCTCGAGCTGCTCCAGCAGCTTCTCCAGCCGCTGGGCCACATCGAACAGGTCCAGCACCGACTGCTTGGATTCGAGCTTGAGCGGCAGATGGGCCGCGATGGTGTCGGCCAGACGGCCCGGATCGTCGATGCCGGCGATCGAGGTCAGGATCTCCGGCGGGATCTTCTTGTTGAGCTTGACGTACTGGTCGAACTGCTGGGTCACCGCGCGACGCAGGGCCTCGACCTCGGGGGTCGGCTCGCCCGCGGGCTCCACCGGCAGCACCTCGGCGACGAAATGCTCGCCGGCATCGCTGACGCTCTGGGTGTGGGCGCGCTGCACGCCTTCGACCAGCACCTTCACGGTGCCGTCAGGCAGCTTGAGCATCTGCAGGATGCTCGACACGCAACCAACGCTGAACAGGTCTTCGGCGCGCGGTTCGTCCTTGCCAGCGGCCTTCTGGGCCACCAGCATGATCTGGCGGCCGGCATCCATCGCGGCCTCGAGGGCCTTGATCGACTTGGGACGCCCCACGAACAGCGGAATGACCATGTGGGGGAACACCACCACGTCCCGCAGCGGCAGCAGCGGCAGCGTGGTCGGTTCCGGGGGAAGGATGGGATGTCCTGACATGGATTGCCTCACTTTCTCGGACCCACATGGGGCCCGAGGGTTGGATTGCAAGAAGCCGGACGCATCAAGGGGCTGATCGCCCGGCGTGGAAGGACATTCAGGCTCAGGCGCTGGCCTTGGCCTGTTCCCTGTAAACCAGCAGGGGCTTGCCGCCCTCTTCGATGATGTGCTCGTCGACCACGACCTTGGCCACCCCCTCGAGGGTGGGCAGTTCGAACATGGTGTCGATCAGGGCACCCTCCATGATGGAGCGCAGTCCACGCGCACCCGTCTTGCGCTTGAGCGCGCGGCGGGCGATGGCACTCAAGGCGGTCGGACGGATCTCCAGCTCCACGCCGTCCATCGAGAACAACTTCTGGTACTGCTTGAGCAGCGCGTTCTTGGGCTCGACCAGGATCTGGATCAGCGCCTCTTCCGTCAGCTCGCCCAGCGTGGCAACCACCGGCAGGCGACCCACCAGTTCGGGGATCAGGCCGAAACGCACCAGATCCTCGGGCTCGACGTTGCGGAAGACCTCGGAGACCCGCTTCTCGGACTTGCTGTGCACCGTGGCACCGAAGCCGATGCCGGACTTCTCGGTGCGGTTCTGGATAACCTTCTCCAGGCCGTCGAAGGCGCCGCCGCAGATGAACAGGATGTTGGTCGTGTCGATCTGCAGGAAGTCCTGGTTCGGATGCTTGCGCCCGCCCTGCGGCGGCACGCTGGCCATGGTGCCTTCGACCAGCTTCAGCAGGGCCTGCTGCACGCCCTCGCCCGACACGTCGCGGGTGATCGAGGGGTTGTCGGCCTTGCGGGAGATCTTGTCGATCTCGTCGATGTACACGATGCCGCGCTGCGCCCGCTCCACGTCGTAGTTGCAGTTCTGCAGCAGTTTCTGGATGATGTTCTCGACGTCCTCGCCCACGTAGCCGGCCTCGGTCAGCGTGGTGGCGTCGGCAATCACGAAGGGCACGTTCAGCAGGCGCGCCAGCGTCTGGGCCAGCAGGGTCTTGCCGGAGCCGGTGGGCCCGATGAGCAGGATGTTGCTCTTGGCCAGCTCCACCTCGTCCTTGCTCGCGCCCATGTGCTTGAGGCGCTTGTAGTGGTTGTAGACCGCCACCGAGAGCGTGCGCTTGGCCGTCTCCTGTCCGATCACGTACTGGTCCAGGCTGGACTTGATCTCGGACGGGGTGGGCAGATCCGACTTGGCCGGGGACTTGACCGAGCTGGGCTCGGCCGGCGTCTCGTCCCGGATGATGTCGTTGCACAGCTCGATGCACTCGTCGCAGATGAAGACCGAAGGTCCCGCGATGAGCTTCTTGACCTCGTGCTGACTCTTTCCGCAGAAGGAGCAGTAGAGGACTTTTTCGCCAGAGGCGCCTTTCTTGTCAGACATGGATATGTGCCTGGGCTGTGCTAGGAAACCGTGGAGGGATGATAGAGCAAGCGCCGATCAGCCCCGTTTCTCCAGAACCTGGTCGATCAGGCCATAGCTCTGGGCTTCGGCGGCGGACATGTAGTAGTCGCGCTCGGTGTCGGCCTGGATCTTCTCCAGCGGCTGACCGGTGCGCTCGGCCAGGATGCGGTTGAGCTGCTCGCGGGTCTTCAGGATCTCGCGGGCATGGATCTCGATGTCCGTGGCCTGACCCTGGGCGCCGCCCAGCGGCTGGTGGATCATGACCTTGCTGTTGGGCAGGGAGAAACGCTTGCCCTTGGCCCCGGCGGCCAGCAGGAAGGCCCCCATGCTCGCGGCCATGCCGATGCACAGCGTCGACACGTCCGGCTTGATGAACTGCATGGTGTCGAAGATCGACATGCCGGCGCTGACGCTGCCGCCCGGGGAGTTGATGTAGAACGAGATGTCCTTGTCAGGGTTCTCGCTCTCCAGGAACAGGAGCTGAGCGACCACCAGATTGGCACTCTGGTCGTTGACCGGCCCCACCAGGAAGACGATGCGCTCGCGCAGCAGGCGCGAATAGATGTCGTAGGCGCGCTCGCCGCGCCCCGACTGCTCGATGACCATGGGAACCATGCCGAGGGCTTGGGTGTCCAGTGCGCTCATGGAACTCCTTCAGGAGAAATGGTGACGGTTGTCCTGCTGCCCATTATGTCGCTGCAGAAAAACCGTGCGATCGAAGAAAAAAAGCCCGGCCAACAGGCTCGGGCGATTCTTCAGGGGGCCGGCCGATGCAACCACCCCCGCGCGGGCTTGATGTGACTCAAGCCGTCATCAGCTCGTCGAAGGGCAGCGACTTGTCGGTGACCTTGGCCTGGGCCAGCACGAAGTCGGTCACATTGTTCTCGATGACCACGGCTTCCACCTCGGCCATGCGCTGACGGTCCGACAGGTACCAGCGCACCACCTCGGCCGGCTTCTCGTAGGACTGGGCCATTTCCTCGATGTGGGCCTGCAGCTGTTCCGGCTTGGCCTGCAGGTTGTTGGCACGCACCAGCTCACCCACCACCAGGCCCAGGCGCACGCGCTTCTCGGCCTGCGGCGCGAAGATCTCGGCCGGGATCGGGGTCTTGTCGGCATCCTTGACGCCACGCTGCTTCAGGTCTTCGCGGGCGCCAGACACCAGGCGCTCGGTCTCCGCGGTGATCAGGGCCTTGGGCAGGTCCAGCTCGGCCACCTTGACCAGGGCGTCCATCACGGCGGCCTTGTTGCGGGCCAGCACGCGGAACTTGACCTCGCGCTCCAGGTTCTTCTTCACGTCGGCGCGCAGGGCCTCGACGGTGCCGGCCTCGATGCCCAGGGACTTGACGAAGTCCTCGGTCACTTCCGGCAGGTGTTGGGCCTCGACCTTCTTCATGGTCACCAGGAAGTCGGCTTCCTTGCCGGCCACGTCCTGACCGTGGTAGTCGGCCGGGAACTGCAGCGGGAAGGTCTTGGACTCGCCGACCTTCATGCCGCGCACGGCGGCGTCGAACTGCTCCAGCATCTGGCCTTCACCGACCAGGAACTGGAAACCCTCGGCCTTGCCGCCCTGGAAGGGTTCGCCATCGATCTTGCCTTCGAAGTCGATGGTGACGCGGTCGCCAGCCTCGGCGCCCTGGTCGGCCGGACGCTGGGCGAAGGTGCGGCGCTGCTTGCGCAGGATGTCCACGGTCTTGTCGATGGCTGCGTCGTCCACGTCAGCGGTCACGCGCTCGACCTCGGCGGTCGACAGATCACCCAGCTTCACTTCGGGGTAGACCTCGAAGGTGGCGTCGAAGGCCATCTGACCTTCCGGCGCTTCGTCCTTCTGGGTGATGTTGGGCACACCGGCCACGCGCAGCTGCGCTTCGTTGGCGGCCTGGGCAAAGGCCTGGCCCAGCTTGTCGTTCATCACTTCGTACTGCACCGAGTAGCCGTAGCGCTGGGCGACGACCGACATCGGCACCTTGCCGGGGCGGAAGCCATCGGCCTTGACGGTGCGGGCCAGCTTCTTCAGGCGGGCTTCGACTTCGGAGTTGATCTCGCTGGCCGCCAGCGTCAGGGTGATGCGGCGTTCGAGCTTCTCGAGGGTTTCAACGTTGACTGCCATGGTGCGAACTCTGATGTTGCGTGTACGAAAACGTCATGGGGGGTGGTGCGCGGAGCCGGACTCGAACCGGCACGCCCGTGAAGGCGTCAGGACCTAAACCTGGTGCGTCTACCAATTTCGCCACCCGCGCATTCCCGGCTCGGCGCGACGGCATCGACTGCCGCCGGCACGCCGGACCTGTCCCGATGACTGTTGTGTCGGAGCGGTCGCCCTGCCCTTTCAAGGCGCAGGCATCCACCCCGGGCGAACCGGTAAACCGCGTATTCTATCGGTCAACCGGCCCGCCGGGCGCCAAGGGGCGCCCGGGATGGCAAAAAGTGGCTCAGACGGTCGGCTTGGCCGCGCTCTCGGAGGGATGCCGCACGCGGAACCACGCGGCATACATGGCCGGCAGCGCCAGCAGGGTCAGCGCCGTGGCCGCGATCAGCCCCCCCATGATGGCCACCGCCATCGGCCCCCAGAACACGCTGCGCGAGAGCGGGATCATGGCCAGCACCGCGGCCGCGGCCGTCAGCACGATGGGCCGGAAACGCCGCACCGCCGATTCGACGATGGCCTCCCAGGCGGGCACGCCCCGCAACCGGTCCTGCTCGATCTGGTCGATCAGGATCACCGAGTTGCGCATGATCATGCCCACCAGGGCGATGAAGCCCAGCATGGCCACGAAGCCGAAAGGCCGGTCCAGCAGCAGCAGCGCGGCGGCCACGCCGGCAATGCCCAGCGGTGCGGTCAGCACGACCAGCATGGCGCGCGAGAAGCTCTGCAGCTGCAGCATCAGCAGCGTCAGCATCAGGAAGGCCATGACCGGCAGGCCGACCATGATGGAGCCTTGGCCCTTGGCGCTCTCCTCCACTGCGCCGGCCAACTCGATGCGCATGTCCGGCGGCATGCGCTGCTGCAGGGCCTGAAGCTTGGGCCACAGGGCCATGCTCACGGTGGCCCCCTGCACCCCCTCGATCACATCACCCTGCACGGTGATGGCGTACTTGCGGGCATCCCGCCAGAGCACGCCGGGCTCCCAGCCCTGCTC
>NZ_BADL01000145.1 GCF_000333615.1 Ideonella sp. B508-1
CAGAGGCTGACGCCATCGCTGCGGCGACGGGCCGTGACACGGTCAGCGGCATCGGTGGCGTACACCGCATCGCCATCCGCGGCCACCCCGACGCTGCCCGTCGTGTTCACGTTCCACAGCGTGCTGCCATGCTCGGCGTCCACGCAACCCACCGCGGTCTGGTAGGCCCGAGTGCAGAACAGGCTGCCCACGCGACCGACGGGACCGACCAGGTCGGACAGGCGTTCGATCTCGTTGGTGCCGCGGGGCATGGCCACCGTGGCCTCCCAACGCACCGTGCCCTTCAAGGGATCCAGCGCCGCCAGCCGGTTGCCCTGCCCCACCAGCAGGTTGTCCTTGTAGGCGCTCAGAACCGAAGCCTGCCCCAGGGTCAGGGCGTCTCCGGGACGGCGCATGACCCAAAGCAGACGACCGGTCGCCGCATCGAAGGCCTGGACGGAACGGTCCACCCCCACGACGAACACGCGCTCGCCGGCCACCAGAGGAGCGGTCACCACCTGGATGCCCAGCTTGGCACGCCAGCGCTCGGCCCCGTCTTCCAGGGTCACCAGCTCGTTGCCACGGGTCACCACCGCGGCCCAGCGGCCGTCACTGCCCACCCCGGCGCTCAGGTCATCGCCGACCCGGGCGCGCCACAACTCATGCCCGGAAGCCGCTTCCAGGGCCAGCACATGGCCCCCTTCGTCGGCCACATAGAACTTGCCCTTGACCGAGGCAATCGACAGCGGAAAGCGGATCTTGTCCGACAGGCTCGCATGCCAGACCTGCTTGCCGGCGATCTGCGGTTTGATGTCCTGCAGCGGCGCCGGCGGCAGCCGATCCTTCGATGCACAGCCCCCCAGCAGCGCCAGTGCGATGGCCCCCAGGGCGGCACCGTGAATCCAGCGGAGCGCCTTCATTGGGCCGCTCCCGAGGCCGCCGGCTGCGCCCCCACGGCGGTGAGCTTGGCTTCCACCACCCGGCGGTAGTCCAGCTTGTCGCTCAGCGCATCCCAGCCCTTTTTCCAGGCGGTCACGGCATCGGCCTGCTTGCCCTGGGCCATCAGCACATCGCCGCGTCGGTCTTCAGCCAGCCCGGCGAACTCGGACGACTTGACCGCATCCAGTTGCTTGAGCGCACCGTCGTAGTCTTTCTTGTCCAGCAGCAGCCCCGCCAGGCGCAGGTGCGCCAGACTGCGGTAGTCCTCATCGGACGCATCGTCGGCCACCCAGGTCAGGCTGGCGATCGCCGCATCAGCCTGGCCCTTGTCGGCCTGCACCTTGGCGGCCAGCAGGCCGGCCTGTTGGGCATAGGTGGTGCGACCGAAGCGATCCTTCAGGTCCTTGAAAACCTGAGCCGCCTTGCCCGCATCCCCGGCCTGCACGGCCTGATCCATCTCGTCGAACATGGCGCTGGCCTTCACCGCCTGTTCACGCTGCCACCAGTTCCAGCCATTCCAGCCAGCAAAAGCCACCAGCACCAGCGTCACGGTCCAGGTGATCAGATTGCCGTACTGGCCCCAGAACGCCTTGACCGCGTCAATCTGTTCCTGTTCCTGAAGATCGAGATTCGTTGCCATGAAAACAGAGGCCCGCAGGACGCGGGCAAGAGGTGAAGTTGCGCCCCACCCACCGGGCGGGGCTCCCGATTATGCTTCGGCGACCGAGGCCCGCAGTCCGGGGCCCCAACTGGCCAGGTCGGCCAGGGGCCGCTGCACCTGTGCCGCGGCGGCATCGCGCAGCGGCTTGACGGTCACCATGCCCTGCGCCAGCTCATCGGCTCCGAAGATCAGCGCATGTCGCGCACCACTGGCGTCGGCCTTCTTGAACTGGGACTTGAAGCTGCCCTGCCCGTCCTTGCCGCCGGCGTGCATCTGCACCGTGACGCCCTGCGCCCGCAGCGACTCCAAGTTCGCGATGACTTGGGGCAATGCGGCGGGCGTCCGGCACCACGGCGTAAACATCCGGAACCACGGTCGGAACGGTGGGGCCACTGTCCTCCAGCAGCGCCAGCACGCGCTCGATGCCCATGCCCCAGCCGACGGCCGGCGCAAGGCTTGCCGCCGATTTGCTCGATCAGGCCATCGTAGCGACCACCGGCGCAGACGTGGCCCTGCGAGCCCAGGCGGTCCGTCACCCACTCGAACACGGTGAGGTTGTAGTAATCCATGCCGCGCACCAGGCGCGGGTTGACGGTGAAGGGCTGCCCCACGGCCGTCAGGGCGGCCTTCACCCCCTCCAGGTGGGCCAGCGAGGCCTCGCCCAGGTGATCGATCAGCTTGGGTGCGGCCTCCACCAGGGCCTGCATGGCCGGGTTCTTGGTGTCCAGGATGCGCAGCGGGTTGCTGTGCAGGCGGCGCCGCGCATCCTCGTCCAGCTGGTCGGCATGGGCCTCGAAGTAGGCGATCAAGGCCGCACGGTGCGCCAGACGCTCGGCCGGCTGGCCCAGGCTGTTGATCTCCAGCCGCACATCGCTCAGGCCCAGCTCGCGCCAAAGTGCACGGGCCATCAGGATGACCTCGACGTCCAGGTCCGGCCCGGGGAAGCCCAGCGCCTCCACCCCGACCTGGTGGAACTGCCGGTAGCGGCCCTTCTGGGGACGCTCGTGGCGGAACATCGCGCCGATGTAGAACAGGCGCTTGGGGCCTTCGTACAGCAAGGAGTGCTCGTTGACCGCCCGCACCACGCCGGCCGTGCCTTCGGGGCGCAGGGTCAGCAGGTCGCCATTGAGCTTGTCCTCGAAGGAATACATCTCCTTCTCGACGATGTCGGTCACCTCGCCCAGGCCGCGCACGAACAGCGGCGTGGGTTCCACCAGCGGGGTGCGCACGTTCTGGTAGGCGTAACGCTGCATCACGCGGCGCACGGTTGCTTCGAACCATTCCCAGCGCGCCGATTCCGGCGGCAGGATGTCGTTCATGCCTTTGACGGCTTTGAGTTGTTCGCTCATGTCAGATCATGAAGAGAGGCAGATGCCGCGCCTGGCGGCATCTGCCGAGAGACCAATGAAGTCGTGGCTGAGAGCCCTGTCGCCGCGGCACGCGGCGACACTGGAAGAAGGGGGAGCCTGGCGTCAATGCGCGTCGGTCGCACTGCCGTAGCGGCGCTCGATGTACTGCTCCACGATGGCCTGGAACTCGGTGGCGATGCCTTCGCCACGCAGCGTCATCGCCTTCTCGCCATCGATGAACACCGGCGCGGCCGGTGCCTCGCCGGTGCCCGGCAAGCTGATGCCGATGTCGGCATGCTTGCTCTCGCCAGGGCCGTTCACGATGCAGCCCATCACGGCGACCTTCATCTGCTCGACGCCGGGGTAGCGCGCGCGCCAGACCGGCATCTGCGCCCGCAGGAAGTCGTCGATCTGCTTGGCGAGTTCCTGGAACACCGTGCTGGTGGTGCGACCGCAACCCGGGCAGGCCGTGACACTGGGGTTGAAGCTGCGCAGCCCCAGGGCCTGCAGGATCTCCATGGCCACCACCACCTCCTGGGTACGCTCCTCGCCGGGCTGCGGGGTCAGCGAGACGCGGATGGTGTCGCCGATGCCCTCCTGCAGCAGCACCGACAGCGCCGCCGCGGACGCCACGGTGCCCTTGGTGCCCATGCCGGCCTCGGTCAGGCCGAGGTGCAGGGCATAGTCGCAGCGCTGCGACAGCGCGCGGTACACGGCGATGAGATCCTGAACCCCGCTGACCTTGCAGCTGATGATGATCTGATTGGGGTCCAGGCCGACATCCCGGGCCTGGGCCGCGGACTGCAGCGCCGACTGCACCAGGGCCTCGTACATCACCTGACGCGCCTCCCAGGGGCGCGTGCGGCGGCCATTGGCGTCCATCAGGGCCGCCATGACCTCCTGATCCAGGCTGCCCCAGTTGACGCCGATGCGCACGGCCTTGTCGTAGCGGCAGGCAGCTTCCACCATCTGCGCAAACTGGCGGTCACCCTTGTCGCCCTTGCCCACATTGCCCGGGTTGATGCGGTACTTGGACAGCGCCTCGGCGCAGGCCGGGTGCTCGGTCAGCAGACGGTGGCCGTTGTAGTGGAAGTCACCCACCAGCGGCACATCCACCCCCATCCGGTCGAGCTGGTCGCGGATCTCCGGCACGGCGGCAGCGGCCTCCGGCGTGTTGACCGTCAAGCGCACCAGCTCGGAACCGGCTCGGGCCAGTTCCTTCACCTGAATGGCGGTTCCGATGACATCCACCGTGTCGGTGTTGGTCATCGACTGCACCCGCACGGGCGCGTCACCGCCGATGGTCACCACCCGGTCACCCCAGACCACGCGGGCCTGACGCGATCGCCGCGCAGCCGGAGCGGCCAGCGCAATCGGCTGTTCCGCGTCGGAGGTCTGCGAGTCAAGGGGACGGGATTGTTCTGTCATGTCAAAGAAATCACTTGAGTTCGAGCCGGGCCACGTTGTCTCGGGCCAGCGGCTTCAAGTCCACCGGGTGGCCCTGGAACACCACCTCGGTGCCCGCCACGTTGCCCACCTTGACCCGCAGGGGCAAGGCCCCCTCCAGATTGACCATTTCCCCCTGGTGGAGAATGCGTCCGATCAAGGACTGGCCGGAAGCATCCAGCACCTCGACCCAGCTCGGGGCGACCGCGCGGAACTGCACCATGCCCCGCCCGCCGGTGGGCACCACGGCCGGTGCCGAGGCTGCCGTGGACGGAACGCCGGAGGCCCCCAACGGCGCACCCGCCACCGCGGCTTCACGGACCTCGGAAGCACTCAGCGCAGGTGCGGAGGCAGCAACCGAGGCCGCCACCGGCGCGGCGCTGGGCTCGACGGTAGAAGCTGCGGCACTGGCCGGCGGTGGCGCCACGGCCGAAGCCACCGCCGATGCCGACGCCGGCAGCACCGCCTCGACCTGGGCGGCCAACGGCCCCCATTGGAGGAAGTTGCGAGGCAGCAGGAGCATGGCCAAGGCGGCCAGCACCAGCACCAGCACCAGGATCAGCAGCCCCCAGCGAGGGGAGCCACTGTCGGAGAGCTCGCGCGCCGGCGCGCTGCCCTTGAAGTTTCCCTTGAAGCTGGCATTGATGCCGGGGCCGATCGCGCCCAGCGGCATGACCTCCACCTTGGGCAAGCGCACCAGCACCGGATTGGGATCGATCTTGAGGGCACGGCAGGCGGCCTGGGCGAGCGCTCGCACGAAGGTCGCCCCCTGCAGTTCATCGTAGCGGTCGGCTTCCAGCGCCTCCAGCTTGGCCGCCGGCACCTTCAGCACAGCCGCCAGGGACGCCACGTGCATGCCCTGTGCCTCGCGGGCCGCGCGCAGAAGCTGCCCGGCGCTGCGGCCATTCGAAGCGCCTTCTTGCGGCCCTTCGTTGGATTCAGTCATCGAATCGACCCTTTTCGAACAGCAGGGTTTCGGATGCGTCCGGGAACCGGTTGCGCAACTGGTTGCCCAGCAGCTGCACCTGATCATCCCGCCCCAACTTTTTCTCGATGCGCATCGCCAGCCACAAGGTCTGGGACGTCACCAACTCGTCCACGCCATTCACCCGGCGGATGTAGAAGCGCGCGCGCTCGTACTGCTGCTCGCGGTAGAGCACCTCGGTCAGGTTGACGGCCACGGCAGGATTGGCGGGATCCAGCTCGTAGGCACGCCGCAAGGCCTGCTCCGCATCCCCCCAATGCTGGTTGCGGGCCAGGCACACGCCGCGCGCCAGTTGGGTGCGCACGATGTCCCGGTAGGACGGCTGGGCCAGCAACTTGGCGAACTCGGCATCCGCGTCGTCAAAACGACGCTTCTGGCACAGGAACCAGGCGTAGTTGTGCGCCGCATCAAAATCGCGCGGATTGATCTGCATGGCGCGCTGGAAGCTGCTCTCGGCCAGGTCGTTCTGGTCCATGCTGGCGTAGATCAGCCCACGCAGGTTGTAGGCCGCGCTGGAATCGGGCTTGGCGGCCAGCACCTTCTTGACGTCGTCCAGCGCAGCCTCGTTGTTGCCACGCCCGAAATAGGCCGCCGCCAGCTCCATGTGGAGTTGGCCGTGCGTCGGCCTGT
>NZ_BADL01000144.1 GCF_000333615.1 Ideonella sp. B508-1
GCGGCGACACCTGTTGCCAGAAGCTCTGGTCCGCGCCGAACACCTTGTCGTAGAAGCTGTAGTGCTTGTCCTGCATGGTGCGCACCACGTCCATCGACGCGCTGTCCAGGGACACGGTACCCAGCCAGGGGCGTGCCCCCTGGTTCAAGGCCAGTTCCGGCGCTGCCGAGATCAGCGACACCAGATGGGCGCCGGCCGAGTGGCCCATCAGCACGAAACGATTCGGATCGCCGCCCCAGTCCGCCGCGTGGGCCTGGGCATAGGCCAGCGCCTTGCCCACGTCGTCCGCCTCGCCCTGCACGTCGGTCTTGGGCAGCATGCGGTAGTTCGGGCAGATCACCACATAGCCCTTCGGGATCCAGCGGGTGATCTTGTTCATCACCACATTGGAGGTCGACTTGTCGCCGATCATCCAGGCACCGCCGTGCACCATGAAGATCACCGGCATGGGAGCATGGCCGCTGCGGGCCGCGGGCATGTAGATGTCCATGCGCTGGGCCGGGTCGGCGCCGTAGCTGACATCCAGCTGCCCCTTCACATAGGAGGGCAAGGTCAGCGGTTCAGACTTGCCCTCGCCGAACTCACCGCTTTCCTGGGCCGACTCGATGCGGCGCGACAGCACACGATCGACGATGGCGTCGCGCAGGGGGCCACCAAACACGGGGGTCACGAGCAGGCCTCCCAGAGCAGCCAGGGCCCAACGCTTGTTTTGATCATGCATGAATGGTCCTTTGTGACGGCACAACACATGTCCCGTCCAACGCGAAGAGCACCCCAGATGGTTGACATGCCGGGGACCTCAGGAATCCGAAGAGGCCAGAAAGACCTCGCAGCCGCCGCGCGGGTTGGGCACATAGCGGTCCCCCCCCAGCGGCATGATCTTCGGGCCGAAGGGGTTGGCCGTGCCGATGAACATGCCGTGCGGCGTCGACACCAGGGTGCGCAAGCCCATGTTGTACGGGTTGCCCATGCCGTTGGTCGTCACCGGCACCCAGTTCACGCCGTCGTAACTGCGGTACAGGTCGAAGCCACAGGAATGGTCCAGCAGGAACTCCGGCGTGAGCTTGTTGACGATGTTGGTGAAGGCAGGCGGCCAGCGGCGGCGGTTGGCATAGCCCAGCACGGAACTCCACTCGAAGGTGCCCATGTAGAGCCAGCCCTCGTGGGCACACATGCGCCAGAAGTAGCCGTTGAAGAAGTTGTCGAAACCCGGCAGCCAGCCCGACAGCGCCTCCTTGCGGCCGATCGGCGTGTCACGGCTTTCACCCACCAGCAGATCCCAGTGGCCGTCCGGTGCGATACGGATCATCTCCGGCGGCGCCGGGCCGATGCGGTTCTGCGTGTCCACGCCACCGCCCTGGATGCCACCGCCCACATAGAGGTGGCCCTTGAACGGATACAGGCTCAGCACGCACTGGTTCAGCGGCCCGCGGTAGGCGCCCTTCTCGACCACCTTCTCCCAGACATAGGGCTTGGGGCCATCGACCGTGCTGCGCCAGATCTGAAAGCCTTCGAGGTTGAAGGTGCCCACATAGAGGTGGTCGCCGAAACCGGCCATCTCGAAGATGGTCTTGTTGCCCGCATCCCCGAAACCGAAGTCGGACACCGGCTCCCATTCACCGCTGCCGGGATCGGTGCTCTCATACACGACCGAGTGGGCCGAGACGTTCGGGTTGCCCCCGCGCGAGCCCGCCGGCGTGGTGAACATGCGGCCCTTGAAGGGCACCATGGTGCGGATGGTGGTCACCGGCAGACCGCCCAGACCTGGTTCGCAAGTGGGCTCGAAGTGGCGACCGTCGGTCGAGCGAAGGATGTTCGGGCCCGGTCCCCGCGCGGGCGACCAGGTGCTCACGAACAGCTCCGGCTCGGATGTGGGGGTGGGCTGGTACACGACCATGCCGCGAAAGCCCAGCTCGCGGAGAATGGGCTTGCCATGGCTGCCGATGATGGTCGGCGCCTTGAAGACCTTTTCCCAGCTGTTCTCGGCCGGGGTGTAGCGCCAGATCTCGGCATGCATGTCGAGATCGAACGGACTCTCCGGGCACTCCACGGGCCACACATCCATGCCGATGGGCAGGCGGGCCTTCATGAACGGAAAGTTGCCCCGGGTGGTGGCGACATAGAGATGGTCCTTGTAATAGGCCATCGAATGCGCATAGGCATTCAGGCCATCACCGAACCCTCCGTGCGCGATCAGGCGGAAATCGCGCTGACTGAAACCCGGATATGTCCCCAGCTTGTTAGACGGCCGCTGCACTCTGTTCTTCCGTTGCCATGGCCGCCATGAAGGAGGCGAGCAACTGCTCGGCTTCCTCCCGGCTGGCGGCCGGCCCAACCCGGGCCTGTTCACGTGTCATGAAGTACCACGCATCACCGGACTGGATGATCCGGTCACTGCGGAAAAAGTTCTTCTTCGCCTCGCCCGCGCGCAGGCGGTGCCGCGCATGGAATTCCCCGCCCCAGAAGCGTTCGCAGCCATGGATCAGTTCCTTGGGTCGCGAGGACGGGAAGAAGTGCCCGCCATCAGGCACCCGGCGGAACACCGCATGGCTCCACACATTGAGCAACTCGCGGCCGGTCAGCCGGGCCTGCGAGTGATCGCCGTACATGGCCATGATCGGGAAGGCCAGCTTGCGCAACTCCTCCAGGCGCAGACCATCGTCGCTGCCCATGAGTTCCTTGCCGGCCTCGGTCTGGTCCATCAAGCGGATCCATTGGCTGGCCGTGCGGTTGCCGTACTTGCCGATGAAGGGGCTGACCAGTTCCGCCAGCGCGGGCGGCACCTCTTCGCTGCGCAGCTGCAGGTGGGCCACCTCGGTCAGCAACTTGTAGCCGAAGTAGGGATCGCGCGTGTCCAGATGGATGTTGTGGGCCTGCAGGATGGCCCGCATCTCCTCGCCGAACTGGCCAGCCTCCCATTGCCGCTGATGACGGGCGGCCGAGATATGGGTGTCCGCCAGCACCAGGCTGCGGAAGCGCTCTGGCGCCAGGCAGGCCGCGTTCAGCGTGATCACGCCGCCATAGCTGTGCGACAGGAAGTGCGCGCGGGCAATGCCCAGATGATCCATCAGCCCCAGCAGATCCTGGGCCTGTTGCGGCGGGGTGTAGCCGCCCGGCGTCATTTCCGAGCGGCCATGGCCGCGCAGATCGTACAGGGTGACCCGGAAGCGCTGCGAAAAGACCGGCGCGTAATGGAAGTACCAGAACGCCAGATTGGTGGCCAGGCCATGCACCATCACGAGGTCTTCCACCTCGCCCTCGGCATTCTGCGGCTCCATCTGAACATAGTTCAGACGAACACCATTGACTTGTGCGACGGGCATGACAACTTACTCCAAGTGGCCCGGCTTCCTTCGCCGGGCAGGCATCTCATCCTCTGTATCCGCAGACATGGGAGCGTCGCCCCCGCACTGCAAAGGAGCATGCTCCCTGCCGTATGTCACGACTCCAGGGCGCTGCACGAGCATCCAGACCATCTCAGGACACCTCTGCATCACCCTGCTCAACCGCCAGGGCGATCACAGACTGTGCATCCCGGTAGAAAGAGATGGCCATCTGCATGTCGTCGTACACCACCTGGGCACTCCGCCCCGAGGCGTCCAGGAACCGAACCTCGAACCGCTCGGGTTGGCCCTGCAGGCCGGTACCGAGACACTTCGCCGCAGCTTCCTTGGCACACCACAGGGCCAGCAGGTGTTCACTCTGTTGACCAGCAGGAATTGCGCCAAGTGCTGAGCGCTCCTGCGCGCTCAACGAAGCCGCGAACAATTCGGGGCTGCGAATGCGCCCCCATTGCTCGGCATCCACCCCCACCGGAACCTGGGGCGGATTGACCGCCACCACGCTGCCCCAATCGTTGTGGGTCAGCGAAATCTCCGGGGCCGCGATCAACTGGTCACGCCACCAGCCATCGACCCACGGCGCGCCGAGCGCATCGTGACGCACCTCGATCTCGGAGGAATACAGCCACTCGCCCGTCTGCTGGACCACCCAATAGCGAACCGCCTCCTTGATGCAGGCCCGACCCAGCAGCCACTGGCGCTTGTGACGGGCATTGCCGCTCAGGGCCGCCCAGGCCTCGCGCTCTTCCGCGCTCAGGTAGATGTGGGCCAGGATGCGCAGGAAGATGTTGGCGGACTGGCTGCAGAAGTCTTCGGGCAGATGCTCCAGCGCCCACACCAGGGTCCCGCGCTCGGCCCCCGCGGCCATTGGCTGGCCCAACCAGCCCTGCAGCGGGTCGCGCCGCACCCGGTAGAAGCGGTTGGGCACCGGGAAGAACACATTCACCAGATTGCGCACCCGCACCAGAGGCTGGCCCTGGGCGTCCAGACACTCGAACTGCCAGGCCCGCGGCGCCGAGACCTCGTTGCTCGACGGATCCAGCGAATGCTGGCGCGCCAGCAGACGCAGCTGCGGCAGATCGGCCGGACACGGGCTGTAGAGCTCGATGCGATCGATGGTCGACGGGAAGCAGTTGAAGTCCGTGCCGGCGAACTGGGCGATCCAGTAGGCGGCCAGTTGCCCCATGGCATCCAGCAGCACCGGATTCAGCACCAGCTGTGTTGGCTGCCCCGGCACGAAGAAATCGTTCAGGCTGACCGGCGAGAGCTGGCAGTCGATGCCGGCGTCGTCCCAGCCATCGATGTGGGTGATGCTCTGGAACACCGGGCCGTGGAACATGCCGCAGGTGTAGAGCTCCTCGTCGTTCCACAGGGAGCTGCGCCATTCGCTCAGCGAGGCCAATCCCGAGAGTTGCCAGACCGGCTGGAACAGGAACTCGCCGCTGACCAGCTTGCCGGACGGACCGGACAGCACGGCAGCGTAGCGCTGCTGGGCCGCATCGACCAGCCGGGCCTCGACGGTCAGAGCGACCTCACCCGCGTCGAGGGCGATCCAGTCGAAGGCACGCACATGCTCGACCACCGTGACGTTGACATTCCCGGCCAGGGCCGCGCAAGCCTGGGCCATGATCTCCAGGCTGACCATCATCGGCACGCAGGACAGGCCCAGCACCGCGTCCTGGGGGCCCACCCGCCCGGACAGCACATGGTCGCGCAGGAAGTTGTCCTTGGCCAGGTTCAGGGTGCTGCGCGCCACCAGGTGCTCGGCGTCCTGCTCGAGGATCTCGTCCAGGAAGCCCGTGGCCGCCGCCACCGGATCCAGATCCTGGGGTTCGGCCCCGTCGAGGACTTCGGGCTGGAAGCGGTCCATCACCGACTGCTGCTGGGCCAGGAAGCCACGCATCATGTCGAAGTACTCGCCCATGACCTGCTGGCGAAGCACCAGCTCGGCATCTTCGGTGGCTTCCACCGCCGCAGGTGCGGGGGCAGCAACGGCCGGTGCAGCCACCGCCAAGGGCACGGCCGCTTCGATGGCCGCCGCCTGGACCGGTGCGGCCACGGCCTGCACCACGCCCGGTGCGGCCAGCGTCCCCAACTGGGCGCGCTCCGCCTCGGTCAGGTGCATCTGCGGCATGGTGTTGTCCAGCAGAATGCCCTTGGCCTTGGGCACCGACAGGTCGCCCAGCGGCACCTGCGTGAGCGCACGCTGCTCGAACAGCTTGCCCAGCGCGACCGGCTTGCGGTTGACCCAGAGCTGACCCAGCACCATCAGGAACTGGTCGACGCCCGGACGCTTGCGCTGGTTGGTGGCCACGGCCACGTAGTCGCGCCCGGCCAGGATGTCGTTCACGAAAGCCGTCAGGTTGGCCGAGGGGCCGACCTCGATGAACCAGCGCACGCCGTCGTCGTGCATCTTCTGGATCGTCTCGCGGAAACGCACC
>NZ_BADL01000143.1 GCF_000333615.1 Ideonella sp. B508-1
CACCCGATCGCGGTGGCGGGCCTGGTGGCCGACTGAAAGCTGGACGCCCAGGCCATCATGGCCGCACTGATGCACGACGCCATGGAGGACTGCGGCGTCACCAAGGTCGAGTTGATCGAGCGCTTCGGTGCCCCCACCGCCGAGCTGGTGGATGGCCTCACCAAGCTGGACAAACTGCAGTTCTCGACCCGCGAGGAAGGCCAGGCCGAATCCTTCCGCAAGATGCTGCTGGCGATGTCGCGTGATGTGCGTGTCATCCTGATCAAGCTGTGCGACCGCCTGCACAACATGCGCACGATGGAGGCGATGGCCCCGCACAAGCGGGCCCGCATCGCCCGTGAGACGCTGGACATCTACGCGCCCATCGCGCACCGGCTGGGCCTGAACCAGACCTACCGCGAGCTGCAGGAGCTCTCCTTCTCCTTCATCCACCCCTGGCGCTTCGGCGCGCTGCAGAAAGCCGTGCTGCGCGCGCGCGGCTACCGGCGCGACATCGTCTCGCGCGTGCACGACGACGTGGTGGCCGCCTTCAACGAGGCGAAGATGAAGGTGGAGGTCAGCGGCCGGGAGAAGACGGTCTACTCCATCTACCGCAAGATGGAAGAGAAGCACGCCGGCTTCGCCCAGGTCAACGACATCTTCGGCTTTCGCATCATCGTGCAGACCATGCCGGAGTGCTACCTGGCGCTGGGCGTGCTGCACCAGCTCTACAAGCCGGTGCCGGGTCGCTTCAAGGACTACATCGCCATCCCCAAGCCCAACGGCTACAAGTCGCTGCACACCACCTTGGTGAGCCCGCTGGGCACCTCGGTGGAGTTCCAGATCCGCACCGAGGAGATGCATGCGGTGGCCGAGGCCGGCATCGCCGCGCACTGGCTCTACAAGGTCGGCCAGGAAGCCAACCCGGGCGACGTGGCCCAGCGCCTGGGCGCGCTGTGGCTCAAATCGCTGCTGGACATCCAGGACGAGACCCGCGACGCCGGCGAGTTCCTGGAGCACGTCAAGATCGACCTGGTCCCGGACGCCGTCTACGTCTTCACGCCCAAGAGCAAGATCCTGGCCCTGCCCAAGGGCGCCACGCCGGTGGACTTCGCCTACGCCATCCACTCCGATGTCGGCGACCACTGCGTGGCCGCCAAGATCAACGGTGAGCCGGCCACGCTGCGGGCCACGCTCAATTCCGGCGACGTGGTGGAAGTGGTCACCGCCCCAGGGGCCCGGCCCAACCCAGCCTGGCTGAATTTCGTGCGCACCGGCCGGGCCCGCTCCAAGATCCGGCACTACCTCAAGACCCTGGAAAACGAAGAGACCCAGGCCCTTGGGCAGAAGATGCTGGCCCAGGCCCTGCGGGCCGAGGGACTGCCCCTGCCACCGCTGGAGCCTGTCGAGGGACGCCCCTCGGTCTGGCCGGTGCTACTGCGCTGGAGCGGCAACCGCACCCCGGCCGATCTGCTGACCGATGTGGGCACCGGCAAGAAGATCGCCACCATCGTGGCCAAGCGCATCGCCCAGCTGCTGCGCGAGCAAGGCCAGGTGCCCGATGCCGTGACCCTCAGCCTGGGCCGCTACAGCCATGACGACAACGCCCCCAGCCAGGGCCTGGTGGTGATCGACGGCTCCGAAGGCGGGTCGATCACGCTGGCCCCCTGCTGCCGCCCCATTCCGGGCGACGCCATCGTCGGCTACCTGGGCCGGGGCGAGGGCTTGGTGGTACACACCGCAGACTGCTCGGTGGGCAAGCGCCTGTTCGAACGCGACCGTGAACGCTGGATGCAGGTCGAATGGTCGGAAGAGCCGATCCGTGCCTTCGAGACCGCCGTCAGCGTCGTCATGCGCAATGGCAAGGGCGCACTGGCCCAGGTGGCCCAGGCCATCAGCAGCGCCGAAGCGGACATCACCCACATCGACATGGGTGACGAGGCCGTGGGCACCACGGCCGAAATGCGCATCCTGGTCAGCGTGCGCGATCGCCAGCACCTGGCCGACGTGCTGCGCACGCTCAAGCGCAGCCCGGCGGTGCTGAAGGTGCAGCGCGTCAAGCCCAGCTGAGCCTGAGACTGAACCGGCCCGTCGGCCGGTGCATCAGCTGACCGCGGACGGCGGGTAACGCACCTCCAGCACCTCCAGCGTCTCCACACCCCCCGGCGTGTGGAGGGGCACCTCATCGCCCTCGCGGGCCTTGAGCAGGGCCCGGGCGATCGGCGACACCCAGCTCACCTCCCCGGCCAGGTGGTCCACCTCGTCCACGCCCTTGATCGTGATGGTGCGCTCCTCCCCCTTGCTGGTTGAATAGGTGACCGTGGCGCCGAAGAAGATCTGGTCGTTACCGTGGTGGGCCGACGGGTCCGCCACTTCGGCGATGTCCAGACGCTTGGTCAGGAAGCGGATGCGGCGGTCGATCTCGCGCAGCCGCTTCTTGCCATACAGGTAATCGCCGTTCTCGGACCGGTCGCCATTGGAGGCCGCCCAATGGACGACATCGACCACCTTGGGGCGTTCGACGTCGATCAGCTCCAGCAGCTCGGCGCGCAGCCGGGCATAGCCGGCCGGGGTGATGTAGTTCTTGGTGCCGGCAGGCAGCGGGGGCAAGCCGCCGCTGTCATCGTCCTCATCGGCACCATCGCTTTCCTTGGTGAAGGCCTTGCTCATCTCGGGTCCGGTACGGCAGATCGGGTTCGCGGAATCTGGGCCATGCGGCTCAGGTCAGCACATAGCGCTCGGGCTGAGGCGCCGGTGGAAGCTCGGTCTCACCCAGCGCCTCGCGCAGGCTGGTCTCGATGGTGGTGCACAGCGCATCCAGGGGCAGATGGTTGAGCTGGGTTCCGAAGGGATCCTCGATCTCGTCGCCCAGGGCGTCCAGCCCGAAGAAGGTGTAGGCCACGAGGCCGACCACCAGCGGTGTGAGGCCATGCAGCGTGTCTACCAGACCAAAGGGCAGCAGAAAGCAGTAGATGTAGGCGGTGCGGTGCAACAACAGGGTGTAGGCGAACGGGATGGGCGTGCTGGCGATCCGTTCGCAGCCAGCCGCACAGGCGGTGAGCTCGGCCAGACGGTTCTCCATCACCGCGGCCATCTGGGCATCCAGCTGCCCTTGCCGCAGGCACTCTCCCAGGTCCCGCCCCGCCTGCTGAAGCAAGGCTGCTGGCACATTGCGCCGCCCTGCCACGCGCGCGACCTCTTCGGGGCCAAGGCAGCGCAGCAGATCTCCACGGGCATCGCTGCCCCGCAGCTGGTGGCGCAGCGCATGGGCCATGGCGGCCACCGTCATGACCAAGGCCTGCCGAGAGGGCCCTTCGCCGCCCGGACGGAGATAGGCCATCACGCCACGGGCCCAGCTGCGGCTGGCGTGCACCATCTCGCCCCAGAGCTTGCGACCTTCCCAGTAGCGGTCATACGCCGCGGAGTTGCGAAACCCCAGGAAAATCGCCAAGGCCAGGCCGATGAGGGAGAACGGTGCCGTGGTGACCTGGATCTTGTGGTCCAGGAAGACGCCATGCACCACCGTGACCACCCCGGCAAACAGCACATTCACCGCCAGCGCGGGCAGGATGCTGGGCAGCACCGAGCCGCGCATGACGAAGAACAGCGCCAGCCCGTGGGGACGGTCGCGGACGATCATCGCCCGTTGCCCTCCGGGTACTGGGCGGCGGCCTCGCGCAACCGTTGCGCCACCTGCCGCGCCAGCGCCACGGGCGACGCCACCCGAACCTGGGAACCGTGGCGCAGAATGTCCATCGCCAGTTCAGTGGCATCGGCATAGGGCAGGCGCATTTCCAGGCTGCCGTCGGCCAACGTCTTCAGCGTCTGGCGGGGATGCCACTCCTCCAGCGCCACCCATTGGGGCCGCCTCGGGCGTGAACACCAGGGTGGCCCACTGGATGGCCTTGCCGCTGAAGATGCCATAGCCGCCATCGAGCTCGGCCTCGACGTTCTTGAGCGCCACATCCTTGGCCCGGCTTTCCAGCGCCTTGGCCGACCGCACCGCGTCCAGCGCGAAGCGGCGCAGTCCGTCACTCTGGTGGCACCAGGCATCCAGGTACCAGGTGTTGCGGTAGTGGATCAGGCGTTGGGGCGACACCTCGCGCTGGGACTCGGTCTGCCTGGCCCGGGTGAAGTAGACGATGTCCAGCCGCTTGCGCTTGAGCAGGGCGCTGCCGACGGCCTCGAACCAGCGGCTGGGCACCGGCCGGCGGGCCGGATTGACGATCTTGACCCGCTTCATCAGCTCGCGGGATTCCGAACTCGTCGTGCCCAGCATGCCGTTGAGCTTGTCCAGCAGCGGCTGCAGATGGCGGCCCAGCACGCCGCCCGCGTCCAGCCCATCGATCAGCTGGTGCATGGTCAGCAAGGCGTGGATCTCGGATTCGCTGAACCAGACGCCGGGCAGTTGGTGGGCCGGCGCCGCACCGCTGGCCCCACCCTCGAACTTGTAGAGGTTGTCGAAGCGGTCATAGACGATGGGCGCATCCATGCGGTCGCGCAGGTACTGCAGATCGCGCTTGAGGGTGGCCCGGGAGACTTCCAGCTCGTCCATCAGGGTCTCGAAATTGACCCCGCCACGGCTCTTGATCAGCAGTTCGATGCGGTAGAAGCGTTCGGTGCGGTTCATGTTCACAGCTCAGGGAATGAGCCTGCAGCTTAACGCATGGTCACAGTGGCGTGAACACCACGCCTGGGCCGAAATCAGCAGGCTCACGCCATGAGCTCCGGGCCCAGCACACTGCGATCCATGCTGAGGAAATGAGTCCATCAGCTGCACGGCGGGCCAGCCGCCGACTCGATCCCCACGAGGAGCGCATCACCATGGCACAGACCTCTTTCGCTTTCGACGATCTGTTGGCCCCCCGCCCTGCCGACGCTGGCCAATGGCCGCCATGTTCCAGCGCGCCTGCGGGCGTGGCCGATACCGATTTTCAGACCGGCTATGGCATCGGCTGGGACCATGCGCGTCATGGCCTGCTGCCCCCCCAGCGCCATCTGCTGCCCGGCAACCCGCTGCGCCAAGGTTGGCAGGCCGGCCGCGGCGCCTTCGCCGGCCGCACCCGGCCCGCCACCGAGGAGGTTCGGACTTGGCTGCGGCTGCGTGTGGGGGCCTGGGAACAGGGCCTGGTCTTCGAGGACCTGCTGGTCACACCCCACTTCCTCAAGCAGCTGGCAGCGGCACGGTGCCCGGTGACCCGTGAACCCCTCACCGAGGACGCCCGGGTGGTTCGCTTGAACCAGGCCGCCGGCTACGCGGCGGGCAACCTGGCTGTGCTGTCCGCCCGGGCCGCGCAGGTCCTGCCGGGCCTGAGCGGTCCGTCGGCGCGAGAAGCCGGCCGCCTGGCGGCCGCCGCGGCCGATGGCATGTGCCGCGGGCTGACCGCTGCCGAGTGGGCCCGCTTGGCCTGTCTGGTGGACATGGCCACCCCGCTGGACCACGAGACTGCGGCACGGCTGCCGCTGCGGGCCCTGCCGCCCAACCGTGTGCGGGTGCTCAACGCGATCCAGGGGCTGCAGGTCTGGCTCACGCTGCAGATGGAGCTCGATGGCTGGAGCCAGCGCCTGAACCGCCTGGCGGAGCGACTCCCCGAGACCAGTCGCCTGGCTTTCCGGGTCTTCGTGGGTGGCTTTCTGCCCCGGGTCTGGCAGGGCGGCCGGCCGGCTGACGCCGAGGCCCTGAAGCAGCGGCTGGAAGACGCCTGGGCCGACGAGCGCGTGCTCAGCCGTTGGCAGCACTTCGCACTGCAGCTCAGCGCCAGGCAGACCGAGGAACTGCTGTCCGACGCTCTGGCCCTGGGTGTCAGTGGACGCCGCATGCAGCAACATGCGACGTCGGGCGCCACGGAGGGTTGGGCGCTGGAGTCCGGGGGGCGGGCCGAGTGGCGTAAGCGCGCGCGGCCTCAGTTCAGGCCGATGCGCGCAGGAAGTCTCGACCGCGTC
>NZ_BADL01000142.1 GCF_000333615.1 Ideonella sp. B508-1
AGCTTCATGCCAGTTTACAGCATGACCGGCTTCGCCAGCGCCAGCGCGGCACCGGTTACAGACTCCGACACGGTCGCGCCCGGCGTGACTGTGGAAGTCCGCACGGTCAACAGCCGTTTCCTCGACATTGCCTTCCGTCTGCCCGACGAGTTGCGCCAGGCCGAGCCCGCTCTGCGCGAGCTGCTGACGGCCGCGCTGCGCCGCGGCAAGGTGGAGTTGCGGGCTGCCGTGGGCCGCGCGGCGGACGACGCCCTGCCCCAGCCCACGCCGGATCAGCTCAACCGCCTGTCCCGGCTGGAGACCTCGGTCCAGAGCTGGCTGCCCAAGGCCCAGCCGCTGTCCGTCCACGAAGCCCTGCAGTGGTGCCGCGGCACCAGCACGGGCGCGGTGCCGGCAGCACTGGACGAACTGGTGCAGCAGGCGGCCAAGGCGGCCATCGACAGCCTCAAGCAGGCCCGCGCCCGCGAGGGCAAGCGCCTGGTCGCCATGCTGCTGGACCGTATCGGGACGCTGCGCACGCTGGCCGCCCAGGCCGAGCCCCTGGTGCCGGCCGTGGTCCAGAAGCAGCAACAGCGCTTTCTGGAGCGCTGGCAGGAGGCCCTGGCCAGTGGCGGCGACAGCGGCAACGGCGTGTCCGCCGAGGCGGCCCGCGACCGGGCCCTGGGCGAGGCGGCGGCCTTCGCCATCCGCATCGACGTGGCCGAGGAACTGACCCGCCTGAGCGCCCACCTCGACGAGATCGAGCGCCTGCTCAAGGCCGGCGGCGAGCTGGGCAAGCGCCTGGACTTCCTGATCCAGGAACTGCACCGGGAAGCCAACACCCTGGGCTCCAAGTCGGCCGCGCTGGAGTTGACCGGCATTTCCGTGGACATGAAGGTCCTGATCGAGCAGATGCGCGAGCAGGTGCAGAACATCGAATGAGCACGCCCCCGATGGAAACCCCCGGCAATCTCTTCGTGGTGGCCGCCCCCAGCGGCGCCGGCAAGTCCAGCCTGGTCAAGGCCCTGCTGGAACTCGACTCGCACCTGCAGGTCTCCGTTTCGCACACCACGCGCGCGCCCCGCGGCCAGGAGTTGCATGGACGAGAGTACTGGTTCGTCAGCCCGGCGGAGTTCCGGGCCATGGTCGACCGCGGCGAGTTCTTCGAATGGGCCGAGGTGCATGGCAATTGCTACGGCACCTCGCGCGTGGGCATCGAGCAGCGGCTGATGGCCGGTGACGACGTGGTGCTGGAGATCGACTACCAGGGCGCGCTGCAGATCAAGCAGCTGTTCGCGCATGCGGTGCTGATCTTCATCCTGCCGCCGAGCTGGCAGGAACTGGAACAGCGCCTGCGCCGACGGGGCGAGGACCATTCGGACGTGATCGCCCAGCGCATGGTCAATGCCCGCCACGAGGTGGCCCAGGCCCGCCATTTCGACTACGTTATAATCAACGGCTTGTTCGAGACGGCGCTTTTCGACCTGAAAACCGTCGTCCATTCGCAGCGTCTCAAGTATGTGACGCAGCGGCGCGCCAAATCCACGGTGTTCACCGCCCTGGATCTGGCCTGATTGCCGCATCTCCTCTTGAAGAGTTCACCCGTCAGGATTTCACGCCATGGCCCGCATCACCGTTGAAGACTGCCTGAAGAAGATCCCGAACCGCTTCCAGCTGGTGCTGGCGGCCACCTACCGGGCCCGCATGCTGAGCCAAGGCCACGCACCGAAGATCGACTCCAAGAACAAGCCTGGCGTGACCGCGCTGCGCGAGATCGCTGGCGGTGAGGTCGGTGTGGAGATGCTGCGCAAGGTCCCGACCTGATCGCACGCATTGCACGGGGAAACCCGCAGTCAACGGGCGCCTGAGGGCGCCCGTTTCCATTTCAGGCGCCTCTTCCGGAAAGGCCCAAACCGCCGAAGATGCGGGTAATGGGCTAAATTCAGTCCATGGGTATTCGTTCCTTTGCCGCCGATCTGCTGCCTGCTGCCTTGCAGGGACGCCCCCGCCAGTTGCCGGCCATGGCCCCTGCCGTGGGCACCACGCCGACCGAGGTGAGCTCCTTCGCGG
>NZ_BADL01000141.1 GCF_000333615.1 Ideonella sp. B508-1
ACCCGAGGCGGCGATCTCTGGAGGCAGCCGCCGCAAGGGCAGCATCCGGAACTCAGGCCGCATGATGGACAGCTTGCGGCCATCCTCCAGCGGCACGGTCAGCGCGCGCCCATGCCCCTCCGCCTCGATCTCCAGGTAGCGCCGTGACGCGGCGATGCGCCGCCCCGAGGCGTCCAGCAGCGCCAGCGGGGTGTGCATCCGGTGTGCCCAGCCTTCCAGCGCGGCGGTCTGCTCGGCCTGGGAGGCCGTGTGCGGAGGCAGGGACCCCTGGATCAAGGGACCCCAGCCCGCCAAACGCTCGGACAGCAGCGCATCGGCCCGGGCCCGCTCCTGGGACAGGTGGCGCTCCAGCAACCAACCGGACGCCAGCGCGAACAGCGCCAGCGCCGCGATGACGGTCAGCCAGATCCGGATGTAGAGAGATCTCAATCCGCGTCCTGGCGGCGCGCGAACACGTACCCCGTCCCACGCACGGTCAGCACCCGCTTCGGGTTCTTCGGGTCGTCCTCGATCACCGCCCGGATGCGCGAGACATGCACATCGATGGACCGGTCGAAGGCCTCCAGGGGATGTCCCTTCAGGGCATCCATGATCTGGTCACGGCTGAGCACCCGGCCCGGACTCTGGGCCAGCACGGCCAACAGATCGAACTGGTGGCTGGTCAGCTCGCAGCGCTTGCCACCCAGGCGGGCCTCACGGGCCCCCAGGTCCACCTCGAGGCGACCGAACTCCAGCACATCCTCCACCTCGGGCTCGGGCGTGGCGCGGCGCAGCAGCGCCTTGATCCGCGCCAGCAACTCGCGCGGCTCGAAGGGCTTGGGCAGGTAGTCGTCCGCGCCCAGCTCGAGGCCGACGATGCGGTCCATCGGCTCACCGCGCGCGGTGAGCATCAGCAGGGGCAGGCGCTTGAGCCGGGCGTCATTGCGCAACTCGCGGGTGAGGTCCAGACCATCGCCGTCGGGAAGCATCAGGTCCAGCACCAGCGCATCGAAGGCCCCCACCTGCAGGCGCGATCGCCCATCGGCCAGGGAACCGGCGGTGTCCACGTCGTAGCCGTGGCCACGCAGGTAGTCGCCCACCATGGCGGTGAGGCGGGAATCATCGTCAATCAGCAGAATCTTGGCAGCCGTCATCTCGACCTTCAGGTCGGACGCCGACAGCGGCGCCCGCTGGGAAGACTGGAACGTCAGCATGGTAACTCCCTCTCCTTCAACCCATCACTGCACAAAACGCGGAGGCGGCGGCACATCAGGCATGCCTGGCCGCGGTCCGTCATCGAATTCACCACGATCGCCGGATCCTGGAGGCGCCTTCCACAGAAGGGCCAACTGGGAACGCTGGGCCGGGGTCAGCACGGCCGCCGCATCCAGCGTGGCCTGCAGCAGCCGCCGACTCATTGCGTCATGGGCCTGCTCCATCTGCACGCGCAGGGCCTCGGCGGCCTGAGCATCCACCGTCTGGGCACTCAGCAGGCCAGACCACCGGTCGGCCAGGACGCGGTCGGCCTCTCGCTGCTGCAGATGATCGGCCCGCAAGCCCTCGGCAATGGCCTGCAGCTTCTCGCGCTGGGCAGCCGAGAGCTGGAGCTCCGGCGGCAGGCGATCGCAGTGCAGCACATCCAGCATCGGCACCTCAGGCCGGGGCATGGGCATCGGCATCGGCATCGGCATCGGCCCGCCCGCCGGGGAATGACCTGGCGACGGCAAGCCCTGCGCGGAGGCCAGCGCCACCACCCCCAAGCCTCCCAGCAACACCAACAGCAGCCCCAAACAAGCCACCCGGGCCTGATGCGCTCCCGGGCTCGAACGCTTCATCGCGGCATCCTTTCTGAGCCCCACCGGGCCATGGAAGGCAATGCTCAGGGGGCTGCGTTAGCCCGCGTTGGCCCATCCGTAAAGATCGGTAAACCGCTCGCCAGAAACAGGCATCCGCCAAGTTTGTTCGCTCAGCCGCGGGACACCCCAGTCCCGTTGCTCCGCGATGAGCGCCTTCACCGGACCATCCTCTCCTGCGCGCCGCCTTGCTGCAGGCTTTCAGCGTGGATTCTTGGGTTGACCGGAGAAGGCCAGCCTGCGGACAATTCGGGCATCTCCACTTGACGGCTTTGCCATGAACCCAGCGCCTACCAGCTGGCCTTCGCCGTCCTGTCAGTCGAGGGCTTGAACGCTTCAAGCCAGCGCGCACCGGGCGGTGGAGGCTGAGAACCACCACTCCCGGGATCGCGCCCGCAATTTGCTCGCCCTGTTGTCGAGCCACGGCCTCCCGGACCCTTCACGAGCACGCGGCACTGTCGGTGTCGCGTTCGTCCATTGCGCCCAGAGCGCGATGGCGGGAGACCCCCGTGCATCAACTCATTGCCCGCCGCCGACTGCTGTCGAACACCTATCAGGCTGCGCTCAACAAACTGCCCGACACCCGCAAGTTCACCCAGTGCCTCGGTCCAGGCCTCATTACCGGAGCCGCCGACGACGATCCCAGCGGTATCGCCACCTACTCCCAGGCCGGCTCGCAATTCCGCTTCGGTCTGGTGTGGATGCTGTTGCTGACCACGCCGTTGATGATCGGCATCCAGATGCTGTCAGCCCGTATCGGGTGGGTGACCCGCCAAGGCCTGGCTGCCAACATCGCCAAGGTCTGCCCTCGCTGGCTGACCCTGTCACTGGTGGCCCTGCTGGTGGTGGCCAACACGATCAACATCGCGGCCGACATCGGAGCCATGGCGGAAGCAGCCCACCTACTGGTGGGTGGCCCGCACGTCCTCTTCATCGTTGGATTCGGAAGCACCTGCGTTCTTGTTCAGGTGCTCTTCTCGTATGAACGCTCGGTTCGTGTGCTCAAGTGGTTGACACTCGCGCTATTCTCGTACGTTGCGGTTGTTCTGGTAGTGCGCGTTCCGTGGCATCAGGCGACCCTGGAGTCATTGCAGCCCTGGGTCTTCTTCCCCGCTGAGGCGAAGTTCAGCGACTACGCCAGCATGAGCGTGGCGGTGCTGGGAACGACCATCAGCCCTTACTTGTTCTTCTGGCAGGCCGCGCAGGAGGTCGAGGAGATCCGCCTTCGGCCCAACGCAGCCGAGTTGCGCTCGGTGCCCGCCTATGCCCAGGACCACCTGCTCCGCATCAAGCAGGACACCTACATCGGCATGTCCTTCTCCAACCTCGTCGCGCTGTGCATCGTGCTGGCCACGGCGGTGACGCTGAACATGCATGGCATCACGAATATCCAGACGTCGTCCCAGGCTGCGGAGGCCCTGCGCCCCGTGGCCGGCGAATTCGCATTCGCGGTCTTTACGCTGGGGATCGTCGGCACCGGCTTGCTGGCCGTGCCAGTCCTTGCCGGGTCAGCAGCGTACGCAGTCAGCGAGGGGCTCGACTGGAAGGGCAGTCTCGCCCATGGCTTTCATGAGGCACGCGGCTTCTACGCCATCATCATCGCCGCCACGGCCATCGGCACGGTGATGAGCGCGTTCGAGCTTGATCCCATAAAAGCGCTCGTCTGGAGCGCCATCGTCAATGGCGTCATCTCCGTGCCAATCATGGCCGTGATGATGTGGATCGGCCAATCGAGCCGGGTCATGGGCGCACTGACGATCTCGGGACGCCACCGCTTCATTGGCTGGGCGGCCACCGTTGTGATGGCAGTCGCCGTGGCGGTGATGTTCATCACGGCCTGAGCGCCGCAACCTTGCCGGTTCAATTTTGAGCAGGAAGCATGGAATACCCATTTAGTCCTGGGCGTTGACGCCGGTCAGACGGTTCTTCTTGGGTAGCCTGCTCATAGGCGTTGGTTGCCGACAACGCTGGCACTGCGCATTGCGGGCTGATTTATGGGTAGACAAAGAAAAAGCCGCTAGAAGCGGCTTTTCGGGGGCTATTTGGCGGAGGGAGTCAGCTGTAAAAAGGCTGGGAACCCAGCATTGGCGCGGGTTCCCGGGGTGTCAGGAAGTCGCATGCCCCCAGCCGTGCCCCAATCCATGTTTCGTGTATTTTGCGTCCTGTTCCTCTTTTTCAATTTCGACTTGGCTTCAAAATCGACGGGAACAGCGGGACGGCGGGAACACCCTCAGTAACCCATTTTCCTCAAAAGAGTTTTCTGTTCCCGCCAATGCAAAAGGGTGTTCCCGTCGCCCTGTTTGGACGGGAACACCCCTTCGGAGCTTGAGGCCCGGCTTTCGGGCCATTCAGGTGGCGCCAGCCAGCCGGCGTGCAGGTCAGACCACAGCGTGTCCGCGAAGATCGACGCCTTGACGTGGTAATACGCCGTCAGGCCCATCCCGGGAAGACGGCGCTTGTTCGTCAGGCGGTCCTTTTCGTGCACCAGGTGGCCGCGCTGGCGCAGCAGGGTGGCCACGGCCGAGTGGTCGAAGCCCTTGCAGATGTCTCGCCAGCGCTCGCGCAGGATCATGTAATCCACCGTGGCTTCGCGGCGCTCCAGGATGGCGCTGCCGGTGCGTTCCAGGTAGTCGGTGGCTGAGTCGGCCTTGATCGGCTCGCCATCGCCGTCCATCAGAATCTTGAAGCCGGCGCGCAGCGGAGTGTTGGGCTTGTGGTCATCCATGGCCCGGTGGTGCCAGGTGAACAGTGCTTCGCCGTTCGTCTCCAGGAAGGCGCGCACCTGGCGCAGCATGGCCACCTCTTCGCCGTTGTCCAGGTGGCCACGGGCGGCCAGCCAGGCGTTGAAGCACTCGCGCACGGCCCAGGCGGCGTGCCCGGCTGGCCACGGCAAGATGCCGGCTTCAATGGCCAGCTCGCCCGCGGCGGCCACCAGGGCAAAGCGGTTACCCACCCGGCGCACCTGCTCGCTGGCGGCCTCGGGCACCATGGCGCCGCGGTGGCGCTCGATGGCTGGGGCCAGCAGGCCGGGCAGCGCTTCAAACCGCGGGGCCAGCCATTCCAGCCAGGACCGGCCCGCGCTGCCGTACAGGCGGGCGCCCGCCTTGGTCACGGCCTCGGCCATGTGATTGGCCGTGCTCTTCTTTAAGCTGGATCACCCAGAAACTCAAGGGCTCTTGTCGGCCCCATCGCGCTCATCGGCAAGCCGGCCATCTTCCCGGTCAGTCAGCGTGAGCAAGATGTCGGCATACCAAGCACAGTTCAGGCCCAGTGACTCGTCTTGGGTGATGTCCCGCGTGGCCATGTCCATGCGGCTGGAATGCACACCCAGGAGGAACCAGCGGGGGCGCCCCGCGCCACGGACGGCTCCGGTCCGGGCCAGCACCGGCGAACCGCTGCTCCCGCGGTGCATGCGCGCATCCGTCAGGAAGAATCCCTGTCCCTGAAAGCGAACGCCATAGCAAGAGGCAATGCTGGCCTGCCGAACCACCGGAAGGTGGTGAACGGTGTCAAAGAAACCCAGAGGGAATCCGGGGATGGCCAGGCTGTCGCCAACCTCGAACATGTCGAATCCAGCAGTGAGGTGCGTCACGCCGAAAGCACGCAGGACGCCATCGGCGGGCAAGGCGCTTCTGTCGATTTCAAGAGCGGCCACATCAATGTCTCCGCCGCCATCCCGGGCCTGGTGCCACGCCGCCAGACCGCCCCGATGCAAGAGAATCGACAAGGTGGACAAGCTCGTCAGATCACCAGGATCCGTGTGGATCTCGATCTCGATGCGATCAGGGGTGTGCCGACTCGGTGCGTCGAAGAGCACATGCCGACTGGTGATGAGAAAGAGCCGTCCATCACGCTCAAAGAAGAAACCACTGGCCGAGGACAGGCTGTTGCGTCCCTGGAAGGTCAGTACGCGGGTGACACCAAACAGCGCCTCGTCCTGTACTCGCCCGTCACAGCTTGTGGGGGCTGGCGGACCCGCTGGAGTCAACTGGGAACGGTATCCATGGTCCCAGGCATCGCGTCTGTCCGCCCACCGCTGCAGGCTCTCGCCAGTGGCTTCTGGCTGGTTGACCGAGTTGCGCATGGGATTGGAGGCCATATCCTCCCCGCGAACTGCCGCCTTAGCACCCTGGCGCTCCAGTTCGGCGTACTCGCCGTTGTCGGCGAAGAGGGCAGGAGAATGCTGGCTGGAGCTTGGAACACCCTTCGCAGGCGCCATGCCTTCATCATCAAAAGGGGGATCGGATTGGGAAGAAGGCAAGGGACAGCGCTCCTGGTGAGGACTTGTCCCGTCAAAGGCGACTTCGCGCCCATGGCGTTTCAAGCAGATCGATGGGCGGGGGCTTGCCACGTTCAACGCCCCGTCAGGGGTCTCATCCTATCCCGAAGGGCTGGCGCCGACCTCAGCCCAAGCTGGCAGCCTTGATCCTCTGTGAGACCGCCTGTTCCGATTGACGGGCTGACGGACCGCAGTGATGATCCCCAAGCGTCTGGACTGGCACGTGGGCGACAGGGGGGACTCTTGAACGCACGAAACGGCTACAAAAGGGCGCGGCGCAAACTGGCCGTACTGAGGTTGGAGATCGCGAAGGCCGAAACTGCTCTTTCAACGATACGAGCAGCGATTCGTGAGGCCCGCAGCGATTCCGGGCTGGCCACGGTGCAGGGCGTACGCGCCGAGAATCAGCAACTCCTGGCGACCAACCTCCTGGCGACCAAGGAGGTCCAGGCTACCTTGGCTGCACTGAACTTGGCTGTGCACGCATCCCAGACCGACCCGTTGACCGGCCTGCGCAATCGCAGCGTCCTGCGGGACAGGCTCATGCAGGAGCTCGAGGTTGCCGACAGGCAGAAACACCATGTCGCGGTCTTTCTGTTGGACCTGAATGACTTCAAGCGACTGAACGATCTGCGCGGGCACGCGGTCGGTGATCGGATGCTTCAGCAGGTAGCACGCGCCTTGACTGGCGCTGTCAGAGCCAGCGATACGGTCTGCCGCCTCGGTGGAGACGAATTCGTGGTCATTGCGCCCACCGCCTTGCGAAGTGACGTCGATCAGCTTGCTCTGAAGATTGAGCATGCCGTGCATGAGCCAACTTCGCTCGATGGCTGGGTCACCTGCCTTTCCGCCAGTCTCGGGTTCAGCGTGTATCCAGAGGATGGCAGCAGCGTGGAGGCTCTGCTCCAGCATGCCGACGAAGCCATGTACCGTGTCAAGAACGCCAGGCTTCAACGGCCAGACGACCAGGCGGCAACGGTGACCTGACTCGCACAGATGCAGCAAGGCCAAGGCGCAAGGTCAACTGCGTCCGCGTCAGGCCTTTAAAAGGTGGCGACGCATCACCTGCCGGCGGATGTTCTCGCCCACCACCGTCAGTCGAAGGCCGCCAGCATGCCATTCGAGCCAATCCAAGGCCACATAGTCTTCAATGTGCCCGGTCTCGATTTCGCTCGCGCGGCGAAGGCGCAGCAGGTCGACACAAGTGGGAAGCGCATCCCGAAGGGACTCGCGGCGCAGGATCAGGGTGGATTCAGGGGACATGGTCGGGCCCTTGCGTGTGTGGATGGAGCGAACGACGAGCCGTTTGCTCCTAGGGAAGGACCGCGTGCAGGGCGCCCCCACGATGGGGCCTGCAGGAAGACAGCCCCGAACACCGGGCCTGCCGCTGCATCCTACTCTGCATGGGCGTCACGCGTCCGTCTTCTTCATCCGAACCGGCGTGGGCAGGTCGATGGCCACCGGTGGCAGCCCCGCCTCGTGGCGGGCCCACATCTGCGCATAGAGCGCTTCAAGGTCGGCCGTGTAGGCCAGGACATCGAACAGGTGTGCGGCGTGGCGCCGCGCCTCAAACTCACGGCGCAGCGTCTGAAGTCGGGGTGGGTCCAATGCCAGGGCGCGCGCCAGCGCCACATAGTCCGCGGACGTGTAGGTGATCAACGTCGACAGTCCGGCCGCCTGTAGCAGGCCACCTGCCACCCGGGATGCAAAGGTGGCGCCCGTCAGGGTCACCAGCGGCACGCCAGCAGAAAGCGCGTCGCTGGCGGTGGTGTGGGCGTTGTAGGGCCAGGTGTCGAGCATCAGGTCCATGAGCGGCAGACGGGCCAGATGTTCGGCCTGTGACAGATCGGGCGCGAAGATCAGGCGGTGCGGCAACACGCCACGCGCCAGCGCTTCGTTGCGGAGGTTGCCGCTGGCCTGGGGATCGTCGAGCAGCCACAGGACGCTGTCCGGAACGGACCGCAGCAGTTCGCACCAGGCATCGAAGACCGCCGGTGTCAGCTTCCAGGCCTGGTTGAAGCAGGCGAAGACGAAGCCTTGCGCTGGCAGGCCCGCCGCCTGTCGCGTGGGCACCGGTTGCCGCAGGTGACTCACCCGCCCCCGGGGCTGATAGCTGTGGGGCATGCAGGCCAGCGCCTCCTGATAGTCACCCGCAGCCGCGTGGGGCGTCACAAAGCGATCGCTGATCAGGTAATCGACGAAGTCCTGACCCAGGGTGCCCGGATAGCCGAGAAAGCTCACCTGAATGGGAGCGGGGCGATGGGCGAGCAGCAGGGTGCGGCTGCCTTGGGTGTAGCCCTTGAGGTCGACCAGGATGTCCAACTGGTCGTCCCGCATCTGCCCTGCGGCCCGGCTGTCGTCCCAGGTATGGATGTCCCGGAACACATCGAATACGGCCATCAAGCGCTGACGCATGCCCTTGCCATCATCTTCCGCGTGGCTGTAGGCGTAGAGCTCGACGCGGTTGCGGTCATGGGCTTCCAGCATCTCCACCATCAGCATCGCGGTGGCGTGCTGCTGAAAGTCGCCGGAAAGGTAACCTACGCGCAAACGGGCCTTGCCCGGGGGCCCCTGGAACTGAACCGCCGGGGGTGCCTCAGGGCCCGTGCGCAACGCAGACAGCCGCTCCGAAAGCCAGCGGGTGGCGCAAACACGCTGCTCGGCGGCATCAATGCCAGGCATGCCCAGCAGCAGAAAGGGGGGCCAGGTCGCCGCCGCCGGATCGACCATGTCGGCGCGCACGCGGTCGGGCCAAGTGTGGAAGTCGGACCACTCACACCAGGCTCTTGCGCGGGCGTAATGTCGGATGTGTCTGGAGCCCGACATGGGAGAGGCAGGTTGAATGGTCACGAATGGCCCAAGCAAGTCCTACGCCGTGCTTGGGCGTGGGGCCTTCCTGTGCCCCCAAATGTGCCCCCAAAAAGTCCCGGCTCTTGCCGAACCTTAACGGACCTTGGCGGAACGCCCAGACGCAAAAAAGCCCCGTCTGGCGGGGCTTTGTGCTGTTCTAGCGGTCCTCAACGGACGCTGCCGGAACGATCTTTGGCGGAGAGGGAGGGATTCGAACCCTCGGTACGTTATTCACGTACGCCTGATTTCGAGTCAGGTACAATCGACCACTCTGCCACCTCTCCTGAAAGCGGCATCTTCAGGTGCTTCGAGAAGCGCTCCTGAAGACTTTCACCCTGGGGTGGTCACCACCGAGTGAAGCTGTGCATTCTAGCGCAGGCTTTTGAAGTTCAGCAAGCGGCTCGCGTGGGAATCTCACCCACCGCCTCCAACCGCGCTCACGACGACTCGTCCGGCCAGGCCTGCTCCCGCATCAGCGCGATCAGCTCCTCGCCCGAAGGCAGCGCACCGCCCTCCTCGCCCGCCAGCATCAGGTCGGCCAGTTCGCGCTTGTCGCGGTGCAGGGTCAGGATCTTCTCTTCCAGCGTGCCTTCGGTGACCAGACGGTAGACCGTCACCGGCCGCTGCTGGCCGATGCGGTGAGCCCGGCCGCTGGCCTGGTCTTCCACCGCCGGGTTCCACCAGGGGTCGGCGATGACCACATAGTCGGCCACGGTCAGGTTCAGGCCGAAGCCGCCGGCTTTCAGGCTGATCAGGAACAGGTCGCCCACGCCGGCCTGGAAGGCGTCGACGCGCTGCATGCGCTCGGCCGCGGGGGTGCTGCCGTCCAGGTACTGGTAGGCGATGCCCGCCGCGTCCAGCGGTGCCTTCAGCAGGGCCAGGAAGTCGACAAACTGGCTGAACACCAGGGCCTTGTGGCCGTTGGCCACCAGTTCGGCCGCCAGCTCACCGAAGGCCTGCACCTTGGCGCCCACCAGGCTCAGTGAGGGCGTGACCAGACGCGGGTCGCAGGCGGCGCGGCGCAGCCGGGTCAGCCCGGCCAGGATGTTGAACTGGGCCTGCCCCGGTGTGTCGCCCGACAGGCTGCGCTCGGCGGCCACCAGGGCGTCGCGCCGCAGGGCCTCGTAGTGGGCCTGCTCGGCGGCGTCGGGCTGCACCTTGAGCACCAGCTCGGTCCGCGGCGGCAGGTCGTCCAGCACTGGGCCTTGGTGGGACGCAGATGAAGGGGGCGATCAGGCCGCTGACCTGCCGGCGCGCGGCCTTGTCGCGCTTGCGTTCAATGGGGCCGGCAAAGCGCTCGTTGAAGCGCGCCACCGTGCCCAGCAGGCCGGGGTTGCAGGCCTGCATGACCGACCACAGCTCGCCCAGCCGGTTCTCGATGGGCGTGCCCGACAGTGCCAGGCGGAAACCCGCCTGCAGGCCGAACACCGCCTGGGTGCGCTTGGCCGCCGCGTTCTTGATGGCCTGGGCCTCGTCCAGCACCAGGGTGGCCCAGGGGCGTGCGGCAAAGGCCTCGGCCTCGGGCTGCAGCAGCGCGTAGGACACCAGCAGCACCTGGCCCGGCCGGTCCAGCGCGCGCTGGGCGGCCCGGTCGGCCCCCGGCTCGCCATAGACCTGCACGTCCAGCGAGGGGGCGAAGCGCCGCGCCTCGGCCCGCCAGTTGCCCACCAGCGAGGTGGGGGCCACCACCAGGGCCGGGCCCTGCGCGGCACGGGCCAGCAGCACGGCCAGGGCCTGCAGGGTCTTGCCCAGGCCCATGTCGTCGGCCAGACAGGCGCCCAGGCCGGCGTACGACAGGCGCATGGCCCATTCGAAGCCTTCTTCCTGGTAGGGCCGCAGCGTGGCCTGCAGGGTCTTGGGCAGGACCGGCACCCAGGCCCGCGCCTCGTCCAGGCGGGCGAGTTGCTGGGCGAAGGCCTCGTCCACCTGCACGCTCAAGTCCTCGGTCAGCTGCTGCAGCCAGGGCGCGGCCAGCTTGGGGATGCGCAGCGTGGCCAGATCGTCCTTGCCGGCCCGCAGCCCGGCCACCACGGCCAGGGCGTCCAGACGCTCCTTGAGTTCCTGCGTCAGCGCCAGAACGCGGCCTTCGCCCAGCGGCACGAAGCGGCTCTTGCGCCCCTGCTGCAGGGCCACCAGCTGCTGCAGGCCCAGCACCAGTTCCTCGTCCACCGCCAGCTCGCCCTCCAGCGCCAGCCATTCCTGGCGGGTGTGCACGCGCAGGGTCAGGGCGGCGGTGCCGCGGCTGTCCACGCGCAGGGCCTGGCCCTGGGGCCAGTCCAGGGCCTGCAGGGCGTTGAGCGGCTGCAGGCGTTCCACCACGGCCAGGGCCTGCTCGGGCTCGTCCAGCGTCCATTCGCAGGGCGCGCCCTCGGGTGCGGCGGCCAGCAGCGGGCAGGCCTGCAGCACGGTGTCCAGGTGGGCGCGCTCGGCCGCCAGGTCGCGCTGCACGCCCAGCGATTCACCGCCCAGCGTGGCCACCAGCCGGGCCCGCCCGCTGCCGGGCACCAGGCGCGGGCCCTCGGCGGCGAAGTCCGGCCCGAAGGGCGCCGCCACCAGGCGCAGCTGCAGGCCATCGCCCACCGGCACCAGTTCCGCGCGCAGCCGGGCATCAGCAGGCAGTTCGCGCGCGGCCTGGGCGGTCTGGGCATCGTCGCTGTGGATGCGGAAGTGCGCCCCCAGGCCGGTCAGCACCTGCTGCAGCTGCCCCGCGCCCTGGGGCGGGATGTCCAGCCCCTGGGGGCCCAGCAACTGAGCCACCCGCTTCTGGGCCGGGGTGAGGCGCACCAGCCGCGCCCGGCGCGGGCCGTCGCGCACCACGCAGATCAGGCGCAGCGCTTCCAGCTGTTTCTGCTCGGCGGCGCTGCCGCCCCAACGGGCCTGGGCCTCGTCGGCGGCCACCTGCATGGGCGGCCACAGGCGCACCCGCAGGCGCTCGCCCTCGCGCAGCACCTCCAGCTCGGCACTGGCCTCCTGCAGTTCGATGGGCTGCTCGGGGTCGTCGGACAGGGCGACGGACGGGTGACCCACCAGCGCCGCCACGGCGGCCGGCAGATCGAAACGCACATCGCGCCCGTAGCGCTCCTGCTGCAGGGTGCGGGCCACCGCGGCATCGGCCGGCGGCAGGGCCTCGGCCCCGCGCTGCAGGCGCGACAGCGGCACCTCCTTGAGCTTGCCCCAGCCGCGCGCGCCCTGCTTTTGCTCCAGGGCCAGCAGGTCCAGCACCGCACCCCGGGTGTCCAGCTCCAGCACCCAGCGCAAGCGGGTCTCGGCAGCGGCTGCGGGCTCGGCCGGCGTGGGCGCGACGATGCCCTGCAAGGCCTCCAGGGCCTGCTGCCACTGCTCGCGCGGACCGGCAATGAAGAAGCCCGCCGGGGGCCGCTCGCCCTGCAGCACGGCCAGAGCGCCGTCCAACTGGGCCACGGCGGCCTGCTGTCCGGCGGCCCGCAGGCGCTCGCGCAGTTGGCCGGCCGCCTCCATCTCGGCCGGCAGCAGGGTCTCGGGCAGAGCCCCTTCCTTGAGCCAGGCGCGCATCAGCCAGCGCCACAGGTCCAGCGGCGAAACCTGTACCCGCCCGCCCAGGGTGTAGGGCCGGAAGCTGCCCAGCTCGCGCCGGGCCTCGCCCTGGCGCATCTGGATGGCCAGGGCGATGAAACCATAAGGGCTGTCCAGCACCGGCTCACGCTTGCCGCCCTCGCCCAGGCAGAACTTGAGCGCCGTGGCCAGGTCGGCCGCCGTGCCGCGGGCCAGCAGGGCCAGCACATAGGCGGTGCCGGCCAACTGAGGCAGCAGCCGCGTGCGCCGCCCGGTGAGTTTGCGCAGGTCGGCCAGGGCCTGCTCGGTGCCAACGATGCAGGCCGCCCACTGCCCCGCCTGCGCGGCCAGCAGGGCCTGGAAGGCGCCGTGCAGCGCCATACGCCCCGGCAGGGCCGCATCGTCGGGCGTGCCGCTGGCCTGCAGGGCCGGCGCCACGCAGGCCTCCAGACACTCCCCCCGCCCCTGGGCGCACAGCCACTCGGCCTGGGTCCAGCGCAGCACGTTGAGGGCGGCTGGCTCGCCGGGGCCGCCCCGGGCCAGCAGACCGGTGACGGCGGCGTTCAGGTCCAGCCCTTCGGGGGCGGGCAGCAGGTTCAGGCAGCCGACCACGGCGTCCTGCAGGGTGATGGCGGCCACCTCGGGCGCCAGCCAGGGCCAGGTGGCGTCGCTCAGCACGGGGCCCACGGCCAGCGGCAGCATCTGGTCCAGGCGGTCGCAGCCCCAGGGCAGGCGGGGCTCCAGGCCCTTGAGTTCCAGCAGGGAAGCGCCGGTCAGCGCCTCCAGCCGGATGCGCGCCACCGCCGCATCCACCGAAGGCAGGCGGGTGTCGCCATGGCGGCTCAGCGCCAGCAGCGGGTAGCCGTCGCAGCGCGCCAGGGTGTCGCGCAGGGTTTCGGCCGACGCGGTGTCCAGCAAAGCCTGCCAGGCCGGCGCCACCGCGGCCGGCTGGAGCGACCAGTAGCCGGTGCGGCGCAGGTCCTGCGCCACCCAGCCGCCCTGCCCCAGCGCATGCAGGGCCTCGCGCACCTGCTCCTGGGTGGGGCGGCGCTCGCCAGCCTCGCGCAGCGCGGGTTCGGCCAGGGCCTCGAAGACCCAGCTGCGCGGGCGTGCCACCGCACCCAGCGCCAGCGCGCCCAGCACCGCGCGCGCCAGGGGCGGCAGCGCGGCGTGGGCCTCGGTCGTCACACCGGACAGGATGGGCGGCCCGTCAGGCTCAGGCCTGCAGGACGGTCAGACCGCCCAGGTAGGGCTGCAGCGCCTCGGGGACGGCGATGCTGCCGTCGGCCTGCTGGTAGTTCTCCAGCACGGCCACCAGAGTGCGGCCCACCGCCAGGCCGGAGCCGTTGAGGGTGTGGACCAGCTCGGTCTTGCCCTGGGCGTTCTTGAAGCGGGCCTGCATGCGGCGGGCCTGGAAGTCGCCCATGTTGGAACACGAGCTGATCTCGCGGTAGGTGTTCTGCGCCGGCACCCACACTTCCAGATCGTAGGTCTTGGTGGAGCCGAAGCCCATGTCGCCACTGCACAGCAGCACCGCGCGGTAGGGCAGGCCCAGGGCCTGCAGCACGGCCTCGGCGTGGCCGGTCATCTCCTCCAGCGCGGCGTTGCTGTGCTCGGGTGCGACGATCTGCACCATCTCGACCTTGTCGAACTGGTGCTGGCGGATCAGGCCGCGGGTGTCGCGGCCGGCCGAGCCGGCTTCCGAGCGGAAGCAGGGGCTGTGGGCGATCAGCTTGATGGGCAGTTCATCGGCCGCCAGGATGCTGTCGGCCACCGTGTTGGTCAGCGTGACCTCGGCGGTGGGGATCAGGTACCACTTGCTGCTGGCGGCCTCGGCCGCACCGGAGGTGACGTGGAAGAGGTCCTGCTCGAACTTGGGCAGCTGGCCGGTGCCCTGCATGGTCTTGCCGTGCACGATGTAGGGCGTGTAGCACTCGGTGTAGCCGTGGCGGGTGGTGTGCAGGTCCAGCATGAACTGGGCGAGCGCGCGGTGCAGCCGGGCGATGGGACCGCGCATCACGCTGAAGCGCGAACCGCTGAGCTTGGCGCCCGTCTCGAAGTCCAGGCCCAGGGGCGCGCCCAGGTCCACATGGTCCTTGACCGGGAAGTCGAAGCTGCGCGGCGTGCCCCAGCGGCGCACTTCCACGTTGGCGGTCTCGTCGGCGCCCACCGGCACCTCGGCCTGAGGCAGGTTGGGCACGCCCAGCAGCATGTCGGCCATCTCGCCCTGCAGGGCGTCCAGACGGGCCGCGCCGGAGGTCATCTCATCGGCAATGGCGGCCACCTCGGCCATCAGGGTGCTCACCTCGGCCGCGGTGTCCTCGCCCTTGGCGGCCTTGCCCTTGAGCATGCCGATCTGCTTGGACAGGCTGTTGCGCTTGGCCTGCAGCTCCTCGGTGCGGACCTGCAACTGCTTGCGCTCGCCTTCGAGCGTCTTGAAACGGTCGACGTCCAGGAAGGGCTGGGGGTTCTTGCGGGTCTGGAGGCGGGCCACGACGGCGTCCAGGTCGCGCCGCAGCAGGCTGATGTCGAGCATGGTGTGTTCTTTCGGGGAATTCGGGAAATTGTAGGCAGAGGGGCGCGCGCTGGCGCCCGCCCCTCGTGTGGAATCAGCGGGATTCCGGCCTCAGGATCGCGAGGCGGCGAACTCGGCCATGGACTTGTCCCCCAGGCCCTTGGGCAGCGGGAACTCGGTCGTCTCCTTGACGCCCGGCATGTGCCGCACCGACACCGAGCCCAGTTCCTTGAGCCGGGCGATCACGGCCTGCACCAGCACATCGGGCGCGGAGGCCCCTGCGGTCAGGCCCACCCGCGGCCGCTCGGCCAGCCACTCGGCCTTCAGATCGTCCGCCGAATCGACCATGTAGGCCGGCGTGCCCAGACGCTCGGCCAGCTCGCGCAGGCGGTTGCTGTTGGAGCTGGTGGGACTGCCCACCACGATGACCACGTCCACCGCCGGCGCCAGCACCTTGACGGCGTCCTGCCGGTTCTGGGTGGCGTAGCAGATGTCCTGTTTCTTGGGTTCGCGCACCAGCGGGAAGCGGGCCTTCACCGCGGCCAGGATCTCGGCGGCGTCGTCCACGCTCAGCGTGGTCTGGGTGACCACGGCCAGCTTGTCGGGGCGGGTCACCGGCACCGTGGCCACATCCGCGGCGTCTTCCACCAGAAAGATGCCCTCGTGCAGCTGGCCCATGGTGCCTTCCACCTCGGGGTGGCCCTTGTGGCCGATCATGATGAACTGGTAGCCCTCCTTGGAGAGCTTGGCCACTTCCACATGCACCTTGGTCACCAGCGGACAGGTGGCGTCGAAGACGCGAAAGCCCCGCGCCGCTGCCTCAGTTTCCACGGCCTTGGGCACGCCGTGGGCCGAGAACACCAGCGTCGCACCGGCCGGCACGTCGGCCAGGTCCTCGATGAAGATGGCGCCCTTGGCCTTGAGGTCGTTGACCACGTAGGTGTTGTGCACGATCTCGTGCCGCACATAGATCGGCGCGCCGTGGATCTTCAGGGCGCGCTCGACGATCTCGATGGCCCGGTCCACCCCCGCGCAGAAGCCGCGCGGCTCGGCCAGCAGGATGTCACCGGGTTGTGCCGTCATCGTCATCTCAGAGCACCCCGATCACCTGGACCTCGAAGGTCACGGCCTGGCCCGCCAGCGGGTGGTTGAAGTCGAACACCGCGCTGTCGTCGACCAGTTCACGCAGCACGCCGGCAAAGCGGCCCTGGCCATCGGGCGTGGGGAACTCCACCACGTCGCCCACGTTGTACTCGGCCTCCGGGTCGCCATGCTCGCGCAACAGGGCCAGGCTGACGCGCTGGACCATCTCGGGGTTGCGTTCACCAAAGGCCTCGCCCGGCGCCAGGGTGAAACTGGCGCGCGCGCCCTCCTCCAGCCCCAGCAGCTTGGCCTCGAAGGCCGGCGCCAGCTGGCCGCTGCCCAGCATCAGGGTGGCGGGCTGGTCCTGGAAGGTGGTGACCACATCCGCACCGTCCGGCCCGGCCAGACGGTAGTGCAAGGTGAGGAAGGATCCCGGCTGGATGGTATTCACAGGGTGTGGCTCGCGCTGATAGTCTGGCCCGATTTTACGGGGCAGGCCGTGGCACCGGGGGCACACCGGAAACACGGTCTTTCCCGCTCAGGGAGCGAGGAATGTCATTGAAGGATCTGCCCGCGGCCCTGCGCCCGCGGGAAAAGCTGCTGGCCCAGGGGCCGGCGGCCCTGGCGGACGCGGAACTGCTGGCCCTGTTGCTGCGCACCGGCTTGAAGGGCAAGGGCGTGCTGATGCTGGCCGACGAGCTGCTGGGCAGCTTTGCCGGCTTCGGCGGCCTGCTGCAGGCCCAGGCGGAAGACTTTCGCCGCGTCAAGGGCCTGGGGCCGGCCAAGCGGGCCGAGCTGGCCGCGGTGATGGAGATGGCCCGCCGCGCCCTGCGCCAGCCGCTGGAACGCGGCCCGGTATTCGACTCGCCCCGCACCGTGAAGGACTATGTCAGCCTGCACCTGGCCCGGCGCGAGAAGGAGGTCTTCGGCGTGCTCTTTCTGGACAGCCAGCACCGGCTGATCGAGTGGCGCGAGCTGTTCACCGGCACCCTCACCCAGACCAGCGTCTACCCGCGCGAGGTGCTGCGCCAGGCCATGGACCTGAACGCCGGCGCAGTGATCCTGGCGCACAACCACCCCTCGGGCCTGGCCGAGCCCTCCAAGGCCGACGAGTTCCTGACCCAGTCGCTCAAGACGGCGCTGCAGATGGTGGACGTGCGGGTGCTGGACCACCTGGTGGTGGGCGCCGGCGAGGTGGTCAGCTTCGCGGAGCGCGGGCTGCTCTGAGCCTGGCGAGGCCCTGTCATCGGCCCGTGTCTGCCGGCTGTTGTAGGCTAGCGCCTTGCCAGAGGAAGACACGCGATGAAGGGACACGGACTGCAGGATCTGGGCCGCTTGCGCGCCGAGCTGCGCCGTGCCGAGGCTGAAGCGCAAGCCGAACGCGCCCGCCTGGCCGCTGAGCAGGCCCGCGCCGAAGCCGAGCGCCACCTCTTCAGCCGTGCCGTGGGCCCTGTGCAGCCCCTGCGGCGGGCCGACCGGGCCGTGGCCAACCGCCCCCTGCCCGAGCCCATCCCCCGCCAGCGCGAGCTGGACGAGCAGGCGGCGCTGAAGGCCGCCCTCTCGGACGAGGTGGATGTGGAATCCCTGCTACTGACCGACGATGGCCTGAGCTTTCGCCGGCCGGACATCGGCCCCGACGTGGTGAGCAAGCTGCGACGCGGCCACTGGAGCATCCAGGGCGAGCTGGACCTGCACGGCCTGCGGCGCGACGAGGCCCGCGAGGCCCTGGCCGGCTTCATCCGCCAGGCCCACCAGCACAGCCGCCGCTGCCTGCGGGTGGTGCACGGCAAGGGCCTGGGCTCGCCCGGGCGCGAGCCGGTGCTCAAGGCCAAGGTGCAACGCTGGCTGGCCCAGCGCCAGGAGGTGATCGCGTTCGCGCAGGCCTCGGGCCCGCAGGGCGGGGCGGGCGCGCTGATCGTGCTGCTGGGCAGCCGGCGCCACGGCGCGGCGAACGCCCCCGGCGCCTGAAGCTCAGTTCGGCCGGTTGCGCATCCAGTCGGCGGTCTCGAAGAGCGAGCGCTCCAGGCGCGTGCGCAGCCCGGGCTCGATGCCCTGCTCTTCCATGGCCTGGTACATGCACGCCAGCCACTGGTTGCGTTCCTCCACGCCGATGGAGAACGGCAGGTGGCGGGCGCGCAGGCGCGGGTGGCCGAAGCGGTCGATGAAGTGGTTGGGACCGCCCAGCCAGCCACAGAGGAACCAGAACAGCTTGTCGCGGGCGTCGTCCAGCGTGCTGCCGTGCACCGAGCGCAGCAGCGCGTAGCGCGGCTCCAGGTCCATCAGGTCGTAGAAGCGGTCCACCAGGGCCCGGATGGCGGGCTCGCCCCCCAGCTGCTCGAAGGGCGTGGGGCCGGGGGTGGGGGTGTTCTCGGTGTCGTCGGTGCTCATCAGGCGCTCAGGCGGGTGGCGGCAGCCACCATCGCTTGAGCGGCCGGGCTGCCGGGGAAGCATTCCAGCAGCAATTGTCGGCGAGCCACCGCCTCCCGCACCGCGGGGTCCGAGGGAATCTCACCCAGGAACTCCAGCTTGACCGGGGCATCCAGCCCCGGCGTGACGTAACGGTCCACCACCTGCTGCAGCTGGCCACGGATGGTGCGCCCCTCGCCGGGCCGGTTCACCTGGTTGATCAAGAGGCGCAGATCGCGCCGGCCGTGGCTGGTGGCCAGCACCTTGATGGTGGCGTAGGCGTCGGTCAGCGAGGTGGGCTCCGGCGTGCTGACGATCAGCACCTCGTCGGCCAGCGAGACGGTGTAGAGCACCACGTCGGAGATGCCCGCGCCGGTGTCCAGCAGGATGCGGTCGAAGTGGGGGCGCATCTGGCGGATGACGTCCAGCAGCTTCTCGCGCACATCGGGGGTCAGACGGGAATATTCGACCATGCCGGAGCCAGCCAGCAACACCGAGAAGCCGCCGGGCGCCGGCATCACGGCCTCCTCCAGCGAATGCTTGCCGGTGAAGACATCGTGCAGCGTGATCTTGGGATAAAGGTTGAGCACCACGTCCAGGTTGGCCAGGCCCAGGTCGGCATCCAGCACCAGCACCCGCAGGCCCTGGCGCGCCAGGGCGGCCGCCAGGTTGGCCGAGGAGAAGGTCTTGCCCACCCCGCCCTTGCCGCTGGTGATGGCGGTGATGCGGGCCTGCCGCGTGGCGCCTGCCGCGGGCGCGGACAAATTCAAAAGAGTGGTCATGCGTCGTTGTCCTCCGGCACGGCGCCGCCGAAGAGCAGGCCCTTTTCCTTGGCGCTGACCGTGGAGACGGGCGTGGGTTCCAGACAGGTGCGGTTGCGGCCCTCGGATTTGGCCCGGTAGAGCTGCAGGTCGGCACGTTCAATCCACAGGGAGGCCGTCGAACGCACCCACTGGGGCGCGAAAGCGCCCCCGATGCTGACCGTGACACCCAGGCACTGGGAGGGGCTGATCTCGATGATGCGATTCTCGATGCGGGTGCGCAGCCGCTCTGCCACGGTGAGGGCGAAGGCCGGCGCGCAGTTGGGCAGGATCACGGCGAATTCTTCGCCACCGATGCGGGCCGGCAGGTCCATCGGCCGCACGCATTCCTGCAAAGTCTCGGCCACGGCCGTGATCACCAGATCACCCACCCGGTGGCCATAGCTGTCGTTGACCCGCTTGAAATGGTCGATGTCCAGGATCAGGAGCAGGGCCGGCTCACCGGAACGGGCCACCCGGTCAATCTCGCGCAGCAGCGACCCCTCGAAGGCCCGGCGGTTGGCCAGGCCGGACAGGGCGTCCCGGCTGGAGAGATCGCACAAGGCGTCGATCAATCCCTGCAGCCAGGCCACGCTGCCCGGTGCGCCGCACAGCTCCCCGTGGCCAGACTGCTGCAGCAACTGCATCGCGTGGTCCAGCCGCAAGGTGCCGGGATCGGCCAGCGCGCGGTGATTGGTGAAGGTGTTCACAGATTCACAGAGTGTGTGAAATGACGGATATCTGTGGGGGTTCAATGCAGTCTAGCAGTGAAGAACTGGCGGTCAGATGCCGAAATAGCGTGGTGAAGCCCCCTCAACTTCACACCTCATGACACCGTGGACTTCGCAACATTGCAGACACCGAAATGCCGGGCAGTGCGCCGCGCCTGTCGCCAGCCTGCCTGTTCTGAGTTCACCCCGTCGGTCCGTCCGCCAGCCCTGAATCCTTCATGACTGCCTCCCTTGACGCCACGCGCGCACTCGCCCCGGTCTCCGACGATGACGCGATCGACCACGAGTTCAGTTTCGGCCCGGCCGACTTCGACCGGGTGCGCAAGCTCATCTACCAGCGTGCCGGCATCAGCCTGCACGATGGCAAACGGGCCATGGTCTACAGCCGACTCTCACGCCGCCTGCGCGAGACGGGCCACCGCAGCTTCAAAGACTATCTGCAGTGGCTCGAGGGCGTGAGCGGCCCCGCTGGCGATCAGGAATGGCAGCAGTTCGTCAACAGCCTGACCACCAACCTGACCTCCTTCTTCCGGGAGGAGCACCACTTCCAGGCCCTGGCCGAGGCCCTCAAGGGCTTCAAGGGCAAGCCGCCGCGCATCTGGTGCGCGGCGTCCTCCACGGGGGAGGAGCCTTACTCGATCGCCATGGTGCTGGCCGAGGTGCTGGGCGAGCATTGCGGGGCCCGGCTGGTGGCCAGCGACATCGACACCAAGGTGCTGTCCACCGCCCGCCGCGGCGTGTATGCCGCCGATGCCCGGGGTTTGTCCCCGGAACGCCTGAAGCGCCATTTCCTGCGCGGCACCGGCGCCAACTCGGGCTTCATCCGCATCAAGCCGGAACTGGCCAAGATGATCGATTTCCGGCCTTTCAACCTGATGACTCCGAACTGGTCCATGGGCGAGCCCTTCGACATGGTGTTCTGCCGCAACGTGATGATCTATTTCGATCACGACACCCAGCGCACCGTGCTGCACCGCATCCATGGGGTGATGCGCCCGGGCGGACTGCTTTTCGTCGGCCATTCCGAGAACTTCACCGACGCCCGGGACTGGTTCGTCCTGCGCGGCAAAACCATCTACCAGCGCGTCTGAACGGAGCCCATCCATGGCCACCCTGCCAAGTCCCTCGCTGCGCACGGCAGCACCGCCCATGCCCAACCCGGCGGTGCTGTCCAACCGCACGGCCCGCCTGGAGCGCCTGAAGGCCCAGCCCCGCAAAGCGGGCGAGGCCTCCTTCTTCTTCTACGACGCCCACTTCAAGAACGAAGCGGTGAAGGTGCTGCCGGGCGAGTACTACGTGGACAACGAGGACATCCTCGTCATGACCACGCTGGGCTCCTGCATTGCCGCCTGCCTGTGGGACCGCAACGCGCGCGTGGGCGGCATGAACCACTTCATGCTGCCGGAAGGCTCGGGGGACTCGGGCCGCTACGGCAGCTACGCCATGGAACTGCTGATCAACGAGATGATGAAACGCGGCGCCTCGCGGATGACGATGGAAGCCAAGATCTTCGGCGGCGGCGCCGTGATCAGCGGCATGAACACCATCAACGTCGGCGAGCGCAACACCAAGTTCGTCACCGACTTCCTGGCTACCGAGCGCATCCCCATCGTTTCCAAGGATGTGCTGGACATCTACCCCCGCAAGGTCTGCTTCCTGCCGGCCAGCGGCAAGGCCATGGTCAAACGCCTGGCCCCGGCCAGCGCCGACGCCCTGGTGGCCCAGGATCGCCTGGCAGCCCAGCGCGCCGCCCCCGCCACCACCGGCGGCGGCTCGATCGACCTGTTCTGACCCCCACACCGACAAGATTACGGAGGACCGACAACATGGCCAAGACACGCGTGGTGGTGGTGGACGATTCCGCCCTGGTGCGCAGCCTGCTGAGCGAAATCATCAACCACCAGCCGGACATGGAATGCATCGGCGCAGCGGCCGATCCCTTTGCCGCGCGAGAGATGATCCGCAACCTCAATCCGGACGTCATCACGCTGGACGTGGAGATGCCGCGCATGGACGGCATCGACTTCCTGTCCAAGCTGATGCGCCTGCGCCCGATGCCGGTGGTGATGGTCTCCACCCTGACCGAACGGGGCGCCGAGGTTACCCTCAAGGCCCTGGAGCTGGGGGCCATCGACTTCGTGGCCAAGCCCAAGATCGGCATCGCCGACGGGCTCAAGCAACTCGGCGAGGAGATCACCGACAAGGTCCGCATCGCGGCCAAGGCCCACATCAAGCGCCTGGCCCCGCCAGCGCCTGCGCGGCCCGCCGCGGCCGGTGGTGCCGTGGCGGCGGTCGCTTCCTCCGCGGTGGCAGGCGGGGTTGCGCGCCCGGCGCCCACCTCCGGACTGGGCCGGATCTCCACCGAGAAGATCATTTTCATCGGTGCCTCCACCGGCGGCACCGAAGCCACCAAGGAGGTGCTGCTGGGCCTGCCGCCCGACGCACCGGCCGTGGTCATCACCCAGCACATGCCGCCGGGCTTCACCCGCAGCTACGCCGCCCGGCTGGATGGCCTGTGCCGCATCCGGGTCAAGGAGGCGGTGGACGGTGAACGGATCCTGCCCGGTCACGCCTACATCGCCCCGGGCGGTCTGCACCTGAGCGTGGAGCGGTCAGGGGCCAATTACATCGCCCGCGTGCGCGACGGCGAACCGGTGAACCGGCACAAGCCCTCGGTCGAGGTGCTGTTCGAGTCGGCAGCCCGGGTGGCCGGCCCCAACGCCTTCGGCATCATGCTGACCGGCATGGGCGCCGATGGCGCCAAGGCGATGCGGATGATGCGCGACGCAGGGGCGTACAACTACTGCCAGGACGAGGCCAGCTGCGTCGTGTTCGGCATGCCGCGCGAGGCCATCGAGGCCGGCGCAGCCCATGAGGTGCTGCCGCTCACGCAGATCGCACCGCACCTGATGGACAAGCTGCGCCAGACCCACGGCGCGCTGCTGCACCGGGTGTGAACCCGAGGGCGCAGCGCCTTCAGGCCTGCGCCACCAAGTAGCGTCGCTCCCAGGCCGAGATCTCCGCCTGATAGTGATCATGCTCAAGCTGCTTCACGGCCAGATAGGCCCGGACGAAGTCCGTCCCCAACAGACGGGGGGCGTTGGCGCTGTGGCGCAGGCGCTCATGGGCCGACATGAAAGTCTGCGGCAGTTCATGGGCCTGCTGGTAACCATCCCCCACCAGGGGAGCCGTCGGCGCGAGCCGCTCCTGCATCCCGGCCAAACCCGAGGCCAGTGAGGCAGCGATGGCCAGGTAGGGGTTGGCGTCGGCCCCGGCCAGGCGGTTCTCCACCCGGCGGGCCTCTGGCGCGCTGCAGGGAACACGCAGGCCGGCGGTGCGGTTGTCCTCTCCCCACTGCAGGTTGATCGGCGCCTGGCTGCCGCTCACATAACGCCGGTAGGAGTTGACGAAGGGGGCGAACACCAGCACCAGGTCCGGCAGATAGGTCTGCAGCCCGCCGATGTAGTGCGCGAAGGCCGGCGTGGCCTGGCCCGCTTCGTCGCTGAAGATGTTGTGTCCCTGGGCATCGACCACACTCTGGTGCAGATGCATGCTGCTGCCTGCCTCGCCCGCGATGGGCTTGGCCATGAACACCGCGTTCATGCCATGGTGCAGCGCAATCTCCTTGGCCGCGTACTTGAAGAGAAAGGCCTGGTCCGCCACCTGCAGCGCGTCGCCGTGCAGCAGGTTGATCTCGTACTGGCTGCAGCCCACCTCGTGGATCCAGGTGTCGGCGGCAATGCCCAGCGTGTCCAGCGCGGCCTGGAACTCATCCCAGAACGGCGCCAGGGCGTTGAGCAGGTTCATGCTGAAGGCGGACTGCCCCACCTCGACCTGCCCCGCACGTCCCGTGGGCGGCCGCAAGGCTTGGGTCGGGTCGGTGCAGGCCTCGGTGAGGTAGAACTCGATCTCGGGCGCCACGACCGGCGACAAGCCCTGTGCGGCATAACGCGCCAGAACCTGCTTGAGCACCGAGCGCGGCGCGAAGGCACAGAGCTCGCCATTGAGTTCCACGCAGTCGTGCACGGCCAGGTAGCGCGGCACGCTGGCCCAGGGCGAACGCCGCAGCGTGGCCAGGTCGGGTACCAGGCGCACATCCGGGTCCTCGTCCGGGAAGATCGGGTCGTAGGAATACGCCCCCGTGACGCACTGCATCGGAATGGCCTGGGCCATGCGCAGTTCTTGCCCGCGGGCGAAGGAAGCCGCCGGCATCAGCTTGCCGCGCGGATAACCCGAGACATCGGGAAACAGGCACTCCACGTCCCGCACCCCCTCCTGGCTGAAGCGTTGCAGGAGGTCAGCAGCGGCGGGGTGGTGGCTCATGGTCAGGTCCGGCTCGTAGTCTCAGAGGAAAAGTTCTTGCAGATCACTCAGGAAGTCGAAGCCCCGGGCGGTGGGCCGCAGCACGGGGCCTTGCGGCGTCTCCAGACGCTCTAGCAGCCCACGTGCCACAGCCTGATCGACAGGCGCGGTCAGCGCCGAGGGGGGGAGGCCTGTGCGCTCACCGAACAGACCGAGTTCGAAACCCTCGCGCAGGCGCAGCGCGTTGAGCATGAACTCGAAGGGCAGCGCCTTGCGAGCCACCTCCTGCTCATTGGACACCGCCTTGCCCGCCAGGGCTTCACGCATGTAGGCCGCCGGCTCGCGCCACTTCACCTGGCGCAACACCCGGTGCGGAAAGCTCAGCTTGCCATGGGCGCCCGCGCCCAGGCCGAGGTAATCGCCAAACTGCCAGTAGTTCAGGTTATGGGTGCAGCGGTGACCCGGCCGCGCATAGGCAGAGACCTCATAGCGCTCCAGCCCGGCGGCCGCGGTGAGCTCGACCAGGCGATCCAGCATCTCCGCGCTGAGGTCCTCGTCGGGCAGCACCGGGGGCTTGAGCGCAAAGGCGGTGTTGGGCTCCAGCGTCAGGTGGTAGAGCGACAGGTGCGGTGGCGCGAAGGACAGCGCCGTGCGCAGATCCGTCTCCAGCCCGTCCATGTGCTGCCCAGGCAGGGCGTACATCAGGTCCAGGTTGAAGGTGTCGAACACCTCGGCCGCCAGTTCGGCCGCCGCCAGGGCCTGTCGGCGGTCGTGCACCCGCCCCAGGGCCTTGAGTTGGGTGTCGTCGAAGCTCTGCACGCCGATGGACAGGCGCGTGACGCCCGCCTCGCGGAAGGCCCTGAAGCGCGCGGCTTCGAAGGTGCCGGGATTGGCCTCCAGCGTGACCTCGCAGCCGGGCAGCAGCGGCAGCAGGGTGCGCAGCTCGCTGAGCAGGCGGGCAATGCCCTCGGGCGAAAACAGGCTGGGCGTGCCACCGCCCAGAAAGACGCTGTGCACGCTGCGGCCCCAGACCAGCGGCAGGCTGGCCTCCAGATCGGCGCGCAGGGCATCCAGGTAACGTGCCTCGGGCATCTCGCCCGGCGTGACGGCATGCGAGTTGAAGTCGCAATAGGGGCACTTCTGCAGGCACCAGGGCAGGTGCACATAGACCGACAGCGGCGGCGGCGCCCCCAACTGCAGCGTGCCTGGGCGCAGATAGCGATCGGGCAGCGACAGCGCGCTGTGCTCGGCCGGGTGGTCAGGGCTATCGGTCATGCGGCCAGACGCCATCAGGCCAGATGCCAATCGCCACGCAGGCGCTCGACCATCTGCGCCGCGGCCAGGGCGCGGTGGCTGTGCGCGTTCTTGGTCTCCGCCGGCAGCTCGGCCACCGTGCTGCCGAAGGCGGGAATGAACATCAGCGGGTCATAGCCGAAGCCGCCCTGCCCCTGCGGCGCCGCCAGGATCTCGCCGCCCCAACGGCCGAAGGCGATGAGCGGCTCCGGGTCGGTGGCCGAGCGCACGGCCACCAGGGTGCAGACGAAGGCGGCACGCCGGTCGGTCACACTGTGCAGACGCTGCAGCAGCAGGGTGTTGTTGGCCTGATCCTGCCGTCGACGCTGGGCCTCCCGGTCCAGGGCAGGATCCACCTCCACGGGCGCGAACACCGCGCTCTGCACGCCGGGCGCGCCACCCAGGGCATCCACGCACAGGCCGGAATCGTCGGCGATGGCCGGCAGGCCGGTGGCCTGGGCGGCATGGCGGGCCTTGGCCAGCGCGTTCTCAATGAAGGTGATGTGGGGCTCTTCGGCCTCGCTCACACCCAGCGAACCTTGGGTCACCAGCTCGATGGGCAGCGGGCCGAACAGAGCGCCCAGCTCCTTGAGCTTCTTGGCGTTGTTGGAGGCCAGCACCAGACGCAGCGGCGCACTCATGCCATCCCCCTCATTCGCCCCGAGGCAGCGACTGGGCCAGCGCCGCCTTCTGCAGCCCCACCAGCTCGGTGATGCCCGCGGTGGCCAGGGCCAGCAACTGGTCCATCTCGCCGCGGGTGAAAGGCGCGCCCTCGGCCGTGCCCTGGACTTCGACAAAGCCGCCGGCGCCGGTCATCACCACGTTCATGTCGGTGTCGCAGGCCGAATCCTCGACGTATTCCAGGTCCAGCAGCGGTGTGCCTTCGACGATGCCCACCGAGATGGCCGCCACATGGTCACGGATGGGCGAGGCCTTCAGCAGCCCCTGGTCCAGCAGGCGCTGCACCGCGTCCTGCGCGGCCACGAAGGCACCGGTGATGGCCGCGGTGCGGGTGCCGCCATCGGCCTGCAGCACATCGCAGTCCAGCGTGATGGTGCGCTCGCCCAGCGCGGCCAAATCGAACACCGCCCGCAGCGAGCGACCGATCAGGCGCTGGATCTCCTGGGTGCGGCCCGTCTGCTTGCCCTTGGCGGCCTCGCGGGCGCTGCGGGTGTGGGTGGCGCGCGGCAGCATGCCGTACTCGGCCGTCACCCAGCCCTCGCCGCTGCCCTTCTTGTGCGGGGGCACCTTCTCCTCGACCGAGGCGGTGCACAGCACGCGGGTCTGGCCGAACTCGATCAGCACCGAGCCCTCGGCGTGGCGGGTGAAGCCGCGGGTGATGCGCACCGGGCGCAGGGCATGGGCAGCACGGCCCTGGGTTCGTTCGTAGCTCATCGGATTCGCATCGCTTTCAAGAACAACGGCCGCCTGCGGGCGAGGCGGCCGTGAAGGGATCGGGGAATGCCGGATCAGTTGCCCGGCTTGCGCGAGGACCGGCGAATGGCCTCGTTGATCTCGCGGATCGAGCGCTCGATCTCGGCCTCGTCCAGGTCGGCCGCACCGCTGTCGCTGATGGAGGCCTGGATGGTCGAGGCGAAGACATCCTCGCCCAGGGTGCGGGTGGAAATGCCCACGGTGGAGTCGGCGTCCTCGACGGCCTCCCACTCCACGCCCAGCAGCGTCACGTTGTCGGAGTGCGGCCCGCCGTTGCGCAGGGCTTCCTCCACCAGGTCCGGCACGGCGTCCTGCAGTGGCCGGTCGGTCAGCATCTCGACGATGACCTCGTCCGAGACGCTGCTCCACAGGCCGTCGGAGCAGACGATGATCCGATCACCGGGCAACAGCGGCACGGGGCCGACCGTGTCCACCACCGGCTTGCCGGGGCTGCCCATGCAGGTGAAGAGCACCGAGCGGTTGAAGCGCGCATCGATGGGCACCACGTGCGAGAGGCTTTCCTGCAGCTCGATGTAGGAGTGGTCGCGCGTGCGGGCGTGCAACTGCCCCTTGCGCACCAGGTACAGACGGGAATCGCCACAGTGCGCCCAGTAGGCCGACTTGCCCTGCAGCACACAGGCCACGACGGTGGTGCGGGGCGTGTCCACCAGGGCCCGCTCGGTGGCGTAGCGCAGCAGCTGGTGGTGCCCGGCCAGGATGGCCTCCTGCAGGAAGCGGATCGGGTTCTTCAGCGCCGGCTTGGCCTCGCGCTGGAAGGCTGCGGCCAGCGTCTGCAGGGCCAGCTGCGAAGCCACTTCGCCTTCGGGGTGACCGCCCATGCCGTCGGCCAGGGCGAACAGGCCGGACTCCCGCGTGTAGCAGTAGCCCATCCTGTCCTCGTTCTTCTCACGGCCGCCCTTGCGGCTGATCTGGTAGACGGAAAACCTCATCACGGGACCTGTGCTCTGAAGATGGCAGCGCTCAGGCGCGGCTGCCGGACTTGAGGTTCTCGATCTGCAGCTTCAAGCGCTCGGTGAAGCCCAGCGAGGTGTAGCGCCGCTCGGTTTCGCGCGAGAGCTCCTTCTGCAGCGCGAACACGCTTTGCGGGCGGGACAGCGGATCGAGCGACATGCACCATTCGGTCACCTCGATCAGGTTGTCGGAATAGACGTTGCGCATGCGGGAGAGCGAGAGCTGCAGGCGGTCTTTCTCGATGCGCTGCGGGGCGTCATTGGGCGGGTAACCCTGCATGCAGGCGTAGATGCAGGCGCCGATGGCGTAGATGTCGGTCCAGGGGCCCAGCGAGCCATCACGCCGGTACATCTCGGGCGCGGCAAAGCCCGGCGTGTACATCGGCCGGATGAAGTTGCCTTCCTTGCTCAGCACCTCGCGCGCGGCGCCGAAATCCAGCAGCACCGCCTTGTTGTCGTTGGTGATGAAGATGTTGGCCGGCTTGATGTCCAGGTGCAGCATCTTGTGCTGGTGCACGATGCGCAGCCCGCGCAGGATCTCGTCGAACAGCGAGCGGATGGTCGATTCGCGGAAGACCTTGTCGCGCTTCAAGTCGCGGGCGGTGACGATGAAATCCTGCAGGGTGTCGCCCTGCAGGTAGTTCATCACCATGTAGACGGTTTCGTTCTCGCGGAAGAAGTTCAGCACCGACACCACGCTGGGGTGGCTGATCTGCGCGAGCGAGCGGCCTTCTTCGAAGAAGCTCTTGAGACCCAGCCTGTACAGCGGCTGCTTCTCGGGTTCACGCGAGGAATCAGTTTCGCGGGCGCTCGCT